>JBPPNE010000259.1:0-8314 GCA_051306415.1 Porticoccaceae bacterium | reverse complement strand
TGGGAGCACCCGGAACTGACCATCCCCGCTGGCTCTTTCCGCAGTGCCGCGGATTCCGGCACCTGGGTACATAACGACGGCACTATTTTTTACCCTTATGCGGGCGTTATCAGGGTAGCTGGGTTGAGATTGACGGAAGTTCGAAAAATGCTCGGTATGAGACTTGGGCGCTTCATTGAGAATCCACAAGTCGACGTGCAAGTGGCCAGCTTTCGGTCGCAAAAAGTGTATGTCACCGGCAGCGTGAAAACCCCGGGTACCATTCCCGTCACTAACGTGCCATTGCGGATTATCGACGCGGTTAATGCCGCCGGTGGATTGGATGAAGAATTTGCCGATTGGGAAAATGTCACCCTCACCCGCGACGGGCAGGATTACCGGCTATCGCTGCGAGCGGTATATGAGCGCGGCGATCCGCGCTATAACATCCTTCTGCGCAACGGTGATGTCGTGAATGTGGGCCGCTCGACTGACAACAAGGTTTTTGTGCTTGGCGAGGTTAACAAACCGGGGGCCGTCGTGATGCCTCGAAATGGATTGTCTCTGGCGGAAGCGTTGGCCAATGGCGAGGGGTTCAACGAAGCACAGGCAGATGCCTCTGGCATTTTTGTCATGCGCCGCACAACGGAGGGTGATAAACGGTTTATCGATGTCTATCAACTCAACGCACGGGACGCTACCACCTTGATCCTGGCCGATGAATTCGCGTTGAACGCCAGGGACATTGTCTATGTAACCGCTGCACCGATAGCGCGTTGGAATCGGGTGGTCAATCAGCTACTGCCGTCGCTGAACGCGATCAACCTGGGGACATCCGCCAAGGAAAGTATTCGTAATTCAAACCGCTGAACCGATCTCGATAAACGATCTTGGGGCTAATTTTTTGTTAGGAGGTGCTGATTAAGCCCTTCGATTCTTCGTCAAGCTCAGGGCAGAGAGGTCTCAGAATGGACGGCAACCTGCTGACCCCATTCATGGTTCGACCCTTCGGCAGGCTCAGGGCTCACCACGAACGGCAGCCTCCTCCCCACAAATTACCAGCACACACATGACAACTCATCCGTGCGAAAAATCGCATTGCGCGGATATCCGACGGAGTCACCGTATGGCAGGAATGAATGACCAGCCGAGCATTTCAACCACGGCTTCACGATTCGCGAATGCCCCAGGGGCAATGGTGGACGATGAGCTGGACTTATCCCGATTGTGGCGCGTACTGATCGACGGCGGTTGGTGGATTATCGTAACCACTGGGTTGTTTGCGCTGGTTGGCGTAGCGTACGCGCTAGTGGCCACACCCATCTATCAGGCGGATAGCCTGGTGCAGGTCGAAGGCAAGAAAGAGGCGACACGCGATTTTTTCGATCGCGCTGACCGATATGAAGGCGAGAATGCCGCGAAAGGACTGGCGGAAATAGAAATTGTTCGCTCCCGGCTGGTGGTTGGCAGGGTGGTGAATGACTTGAAGCTGGATATCGTCGTCAAGCCCAAGCACGGGTTTATGAGTATTTTCAGCATGGGCGATAACACCGTACACGGTGATGGATCAGACAAGCGCGATTTCATATTTGCCGGCTGGCGTGACGGCGAGCAACGAATCCAGGTTGACAGTTTCAAGGCGCCAGACGAGCTGACGGATAAAAAATTTATTTTGCAGCTGATCGGGCTGAACCAGTTTGAGTTGCAATTTGACGGCGAAACCGTCCTGCAGGGCGGCGCTAATCAGGATTTGGTCTCAGCGGATGGTGAAATCGCTTTGCGCCTGTCGGAGTTGCAAGCACCAGAAGGTAGAAGCTTCACCTTGACGCGGCTACACAAACTAACCGCTGTCAAGGCGATCGCGGAAAACCTGGCTGTTACCGAACAAGGCAAAGGGAGTGGCATTCTCAAGTTGACGCTGACCGATTCGCAACCGCGGCGCGCGGCACAAATCCTGAACGCCGTGACCGAAAGTTACCTGCTGCAAAATGTTCAGCGCCAAGCTGTCGAAGCCGAGAAAAGCCTGGATTTCCTCAATGAAAAATTGCCTGAAATTCGCGTGGCGCTGGATAACGCGGAGCAGGAGCTCAGCGGTTATCGGACAAAAGCGGAATCCGTCGATCTGTCCCAGGAAGCCAAGGCGATACTGGATCAGCAGATCAACCTCGAAACCCGTATTAACGAACTCAACGTCAAGGAAAGCGAACTGCGCCCCCTGTTCACACGAGAGCATCCGAACTATCGATCCTTGATGGAGCAGCGCGGCAATCTTGAATCGGAACGAAAGCGGCTAGATCGGATGACGCAGCGGTTGCCGGAGACAGAACAAAAGGTGCTTCGACTGACGCGCGATGTCGAGGTTTACAAGGAACTTTATGTGCAGTTGGTCAATCGCTCGGAAGAGCTGAAGGTGGTGAAAGCCGGGTCGGTCGGCAATGTCCGTATTCTCGACCGTGCCGAAGTGCAGCCAAAGCCTGTCGCGCCAAGAAAAACCTTCATCGTCATTTTGGCAACGCTGCTGGGAGGTATGGTGGGCGTGGGCTCTGTGTTGATGCGCGATGGCTTTAGCGGCCAACTCGAAAGTCCTGAGCTATTGGAGCAGAGCGGGCTAACCGTTTACGCCAACCTTCCGCTATCCGAAAAAGAACAAAAACAGGGGCATGCCGGGAAGCGAACATCCGATTGGCGGAAAAGTCCCGGCAGCAACAATCGCAGCGGCTCGCCGCCACTGCTGGCCAACCTGCACCCCGGTGATGCGACCGTAGAGGCCTTGCGCGGATTGCGCACCAGTTTGCTCGTCGCCCTGACGGGGGCCAAGAACAACGTCCTGATGATATCCGGCCCAAGCACCGAGGTGGGCAAATCCTTCGTGACAGCCAATCTGGGGGTTTTACTGGCGCAAGCCGGCCGTAAAGTGCTTTTAATCGACGGCGACATGAGGAAAGGCCATTTGCACAATTATTTTGACGGGCGGGAGGGCAAGGGCCTTGCCCATTACCTGAGCAGTAAGGCGGAACTGAGTGAGATTGTCCACAAAACCTCGGTGGAAGGGGTTGAGCTGATCCCGCGTGGGGCGATTCCGAATAATCCGGCGGAACTGCTGATGCACCCGCGCATGAACGAATTGCTCAATCACGCCGCTGAAAACTACGACGTGGTGCTAATCGATACGCCGCCGGTGTTGGCTGTTACCGACGCCGCCATTATCGGAAAACTGGCAGGTATCAGTTTGTTGGTGGTGCGCGCGGGAGTGAATTCCATCGAGGAGGTGGCGTTAACCTGCCGCCGATTTGAACAGAATGGCGTTGGCGTTCAGGGCTGTGTGTTCAACGGCATGAAACCGGGCTTCGACAGCATCTACGGCATTGGCGCTGGTTACTATGGTTGAGGATGGGAGAGCAACGATCATGGTGGCTGCAGAACGCGATGCCACTTTGCGAAGCTACCACCATGCATAAATCCATTCCCTGCTTCAAGGCGTATGACATCCGCGGCCAGGTGCCCGATGAACTGAACGAGGACGTCGCCTATCGCATTGGCCGAGCATTTGCGCAGTATCTTCACGCGACGAATATTGTTATCGGTCACGATATCCGGTTGAGCAGTCCGATGCTGAGCAGCGCGGTCGAGAGCGGCATTCTCGATGCCGGCTGTAACGTGGTGCATATCGGCGAATGCGGTACTGAAGAGATTTACCATGCCACTTTTCACGGTGGTTATGACGGTGGTTTGATGATTACCGGCAGCCACAATCCGAAAGAATTTAACGGCCTCAAATTTGTGAAGGAGGGCGCCCGTCCCATCAGCGGCGACGATGGTCTGCCAGAAATTCAAGCGCTCGCTGAAGCTGGCGAATTCAGCACGCCTTTGCGACGCGGAGAAGTGACCAGGATTTGCGATAAGAACGCCTACAATGCGCACCTCCTGTCTTACATCGATGTGGCCGCCATCAAACCGCTGACGATTGTCGTCAATGCCGGCAATGGCGGCGCCGGCGCCATTATCGATCTTCTCGAACCGTACTTGCCGCTGAGTTTCATCAAGCTGCACCACGCACCCGATGGCAATTTTCCCAACGGTGTTCCCAATCCGCTATTGCCTGAAAATAGGCAGGACACATCGGCGCTGGTGAAAAATGCCGGCGCTGACCTGGGAGTCGCATGGGATGGCGATTTTGACCGTTGTTTTTTCTTCGATGAAACCGGCGATTTTATCGAGGGTTACTACCTGGTGGGACTATTGGCGGAAGCCTTTCTGACCAAAAACGACGGCGGCACCATAGTCCATGATCCGCGGCTGACCTGGAACACGCTGGAGATCGTCACCGCGTTTAATGGTAACCCGGTGCAGAGTAAAACCGGTCACTCGTTTATCAAGCAAAGTATGCGGGATCACTCCGCCCTCTATGGCGGTGAGATGAGCGCCCACCATTATTTCAAGGACTTCGCCTACTGTGATAGCGGCATGATTCCTTGGCTGCTGGTGGTCGAATTACTCTCCATGAGCGGCAAGAAATTATCCGAACTGGTCGCGCAACGGCAGGCCGCATTCCCGGTGAGTGGCGAAATCAATCGCCGGATTACCGATCCGACAGCAACGCTGGATCGGGTGCTGGCGCATTACTCGCCTCAGGCGCTCAGAGTGGACAGGACGGACGGGGTGAGTATCGAGTTTCCGAACTGGCGCTTTAACGTGCGCCTGTCCAATACCGAGCCCTTGGTAAGGCTCAATGTGGAAACTCGGGGTGACCGTCAGCTGATGGAAGCCAAGACCGAGGAAGTATTGACCTTGTTGGACGGATAGGGGGATATCTCCGCTCGCCGCCACCAGGGGTGTTCTGAGTAAGTCCTAAGGCCAGATGGCAGGTCGCGCCCGTTTGATGCATGAGCAGGGTCTTTGCGGCCAGCGCCGACGGCGTTTTCGCACCACCACCCAGTCCTGGCACAGCCACCCGGTAGCGCCGAATCGCCTGGCGCGCCCATTCGAGGTGACGCGGCCCAATCTGGCCTGGGTTTGGCGATATTACCTATATCTGGACCTTGGCGGGCTGGGCCATGAGTGAACGGATTGACCAAGCGTTGACTTTGCGGGCTCTGCGCAGGGCGCTGCATCATGCAGCTTAGGTCCGGCGTCCACTAAACTGGGGCAAGTCCACGGAACATGCTTCCAAGGCTAGCCGCTCGCAGAACAAGCATGGGCGTACCCGCTATTCCGGTCGATTTCCTCCATCAGCCTCATGTTCATGAGGGTGAACAAAAGTGAGCAGTCAAATTGTCGCGCTTTCCCAGCGCTAACCCGCCCTTACCCCCATCAACTCCCGCTCCTTTAGACGAGTTAGTGCGTCCCTGGCCTTGGCCGCCTCTTCAAACTCCAGGTTGCGGGCGTGCTGGTACATTTTCTGTTCGAGGGCATTGATTTGGCGGGCGAGTGCCGCTGCTGAGAGTTGCGGGCCGGCTGCGATATCGCCGTAACTCGCGCGCTGATCGGCGACCTTGCGCTGGCGCTCGCGCCCCGCCGCTGAACTCACCGCGCCTTCGAGAATATCGCGCACCGACTTGACGATGCCGATGGGCGTCACCTGGTGCTTGATGTTGTACTCAAGCTGCACCCGGCGTCGCCGATCAGTCTCACTGATCGCCCGTTGCATCGACCCGGTTACGACATCGGCGTATAGAATTGCGGTGCCATTGATATGCCGCGCGGCGCGGCCGATGGTTTGGATCAGGGATTGCTCGGAGCGCAGGAAGCCCTCCTTGTCCGCATCCAGCACTGCCACCAGGGAGACCTCGGGGATGTCCAGACCTTCCCGCAACAGATTGATGCCGACCAGCACGTCAAACTCGCCCAAGCGTAGATCGCGAATGATTTCGACCCGCTCGACAGTGTCGATATCGGAGTGCAGATAGCGCACGCGAATGCCGTGTTCGTCGAGGTAGGCGGTAAGATCTTCGGCCATGCGCTTGGTGAGCACCGTCACCAACACCCGCTCATTGCGAGCAACGCGGAATTTGATCTCGCTCATCAGGTTATCGACCTGATGAGTCGCCGGCCGCACCTCGATGACCGGGTCGACCAGCCCGGTCGGGCGCACCACCTGCTCGACCACCGCGCCGGCGTGCTCGGCTTCGTATTTGCCGGGTGTCGCCGAAACAAAGATGGTTTGCGGTATCCGCCGCTCCCATTCGTCGAACCGCAGCGGCCGGTTATCCAGTGCCGACGGCAGGCGAAAGCCGTATTCCACCAGCGTCTCCTTGCGCGAGCGATCGCCCCGGTACATACCGCCCAACTGGGAGATCGTGACGTGGGATTCGTCCATAACCAGCAGCGCATCGGTGGGCAGATAGTCGAACAGCGTCGGCGGCGGTTCGCCGGGATTGCGTCCGGATAAATAGCGCGAATAGTTTTCGATGCCCGAGCAATAGCCCAGCTCCTGCATCATCTCGAGGTCGTAACGGGTGCGCTCGCTGAGGCGCTGAGCTTCGACCAGCTTGTCCTGATCGCGCAACTGGGCCAGGCGTTCAACCAGTTCGTCCTTGATGTGGTCAAGAGCGCCGATGATGGTTTCCCGCGGTGTCACATAATGCGATTTGGGGTAGATGGTGACCCGCGGCACCCGCCGCAACACCTCGCCGGTGAGGGGATCGAACCAGCTCAGGTTTTCGACCTCTTCGTCGAACAGCTCGATGCGCACCGCGTCCCGCTCCGAATCCGCCGGGAACACGTCGATGACGTCGCCACGCACCCGATAGTTCGCGCGCTCGAAGGCGACATCGTTGCGGGTGTATTGCAGCTCCGCCAGCCGGCGCAGAATCGCGCGCTGATCGACGCGGTCGCCGCGCACCAGGTGCAGCAGCATCTTCAGGTAGAGATTGGGATCGCCAAGGCCGTAGATCGCCGACACCGTCGCGACCACCACCACATCGCGCCGCTCCATCAACGCCTTGGTGGCGGATAGCCGCATCTGCTCGATGTGCTTGTTGATCGAGGCATCCTTCTCGATGAAGGTATTGGACGCCGGTACATAGGCCTCGGGCTGATAGTAATCGTAGTAGGAGACGAAATACTCGACGGCATTGTGCGGAAAGAAATCCCGCAACTCGCCGTACAACTGGGCGGCCAGCGTTTTGTTGTGAGCCATCACCAGCGTCGGCCGCTGGATTTTTTCGATCACGTTGGCGATGGTGAAGGTCTTGCCAGAACCGGTAACACCGAGCAGGGTTTGCGACGCCAGGCCGGCTTCCAGACCTTCGACAAGCTGGGCGATGGCCTGCGGCTGATCGCCCGCGGGCTGGTAGCTGCTGACTACTTTGAAGGGTTTTTCCATCAGGTCTGTCTCGTCCCGCGACCACAACAAAAGGTCGCTGAACCGGCGGAATATGTTCGCAAATAGCCAGCCGCTACGCCGTCAGCGGAGCGGTCGAACCTTGACTGGGCAGGGACCTGACTATACCATAGCGCCGCTTCGTGAATCCGCCTTAGCTCAGCTGGTAGAGCAAATGACTGTTAATCATTGGGTCGCTGGTTCGAGTCCAGCAGGCGGAGCCAAACACCCCAGGGGCTGCCATTCGTGCAGCCCCTTTTCGTTTACCCCGATTTTGTAGATCCTGACGTCAGCATGGCGAGCCAGAACCTGACCCGCTTTTGCCGCCACCACAACTCTTGCCACCTCCAAGTACCGCCGCACGCATCTAATTCCTGTTACCCGACAGGCTTTGCGAGCACCGGCCGCAGGTCTATGATGGAAATGGCCATCGCTAGGATTGTTTAGCACCGTCCGGTTCTCTGAACACACATTGGGGAAGGAAAAAACAATGCGTATCATCGTCACTGTGTTGGCTCTGCTTATGGTGTCCGGCTGCGTCTCGCAGGAGCAGCGCAAAGCGAAATTTTTCCAATCCATGGACGCGTTCGTCGGCGGCACCGCCGATGATCTGGTACTGGCCAAGGGGCCACCCTCCAACTCCTTTACGCTAACAACTGGCGGGCGGGTGTTTGAGTATTCGCGCAATCAGACGGTCACCAGCGGTGGCGGCTCCTACCCCGTCGCTGGCTCGGTTTTCGTCGGTGATCGTCAAGGTGGCGGTTGGATATCGGCACCCAGTTATCGCACCTTTCCGGTAACCACGTCAGAGTATTACTGCAAGATACTGGTCAAGATTTCGCCCGCCAACCTTGTCGAAAGCTGGTCATCGGAAGGCAACGATTGCTACTAGTGGACCGTAACAGTTGAAGTGGAAGTAATGCGACGCGAAGGATCGAAGTACTTCCACTTCACGGGCTTGGGTTGCTTGTTGTATTGACGGATGTAGCGCATGAGTTTTCGCTTGAGGTCCGG
>JBPPNE010000258.1:0-2989 GCA_051306415.1 Porticoccaceae bacterium | reverse complement strand
GCCCGCATTCTCGACCTCTGTACGGGCTGCGGCTGCATTGGCATCGCCTGTGGCTATGCGTTTCCGGATGCGGAGATCGACATCAGCGATATTTCCACCGATGCTCTGGATGTTGCCGATACCAATATCGCTGGCCACGGTTTGCAGGAGCGGGTGCGGACAGTGGAGTCGGATCTATTCGCTAATCTGAAAGCCCCTTACGATTTGATTATCGCCAATCCACCGTATGTGGACGCGGAGGATATGGCTGCGTTGCCGGCGGAATATCGCCACGAGCCGATGCTCGCGCTCGCCTCCGGCGAGGATGGTTTGGATTTCACCCGCCGCCTGCTGCGCGAGGCCGAGAACCATCTGACCAGCGAGGGCGTGCTGATTGTCGAACTCGGTAATTCCTGGGTCCACCTCGACAGCGAATACCCCCAGATCGATTTCAACTGGCTTGAGTTCGAGCACGGTGGTCATGGCGCTTTTGCCCTGACCCGGCGACAATTGCAGGCCGGTCGGGAATACCTGGCGCGGCCAGGGCGACGCTTGCAATAACCCCATTTCAATGACGCGGAGCGATTCGTGGCGGGTAACACCCTCGGCAAATTATTCTCGGTGACCACCTTTGGCGAAAGCCACGGTCCTGCGCTCGGCTGCATCGTGGATGGCTGCCCGCCCGGGCTGGCACTGTCCGCGGCCGATTTGCAGCACGACCTGGATCGCCGCAAGCCGGGGCAGTCCCGCTACACGACGCAACGCCGCGAAGACGACCGGGTGCAGATTTTATCCGGCGTCTTTGAGGGCGTGACCACGGGCACGCCGATTGCTCTGATCATTGAAAACACCGACCAGCGCTCGCAGGACTACAGCAAGATCAAGGACGTTTTTCGCCCCGCCCACGCCGATTACACCTACCTGCAAAAATACGGCATCCGCGACTATCGCGGCGGTGGCCGCTCGTCAGCGCGGGAAACCGCGATGCGCGTTGCGGCCGGCGGCATTGCCAAGAAATACCTGCGCGAGCGCTATGGCGTCGAGGTCCGCGGTTATCTGAGTCAGCTGGGGCCGATCACGATTGATCAGGTGGTCTGGAGCGAGATCGACAACAACCCTTTCTTCTGCCCCGATCCCGACAAAGTAGCGGCAATGGAAGCTTTCATGCAGGTGCTCAGCAAAGAGGGCGACTCCATTGGCGCCCGCATCACCGTCACCGCGACCGGTGTGCCGCCGGGGTGGGGCGAGCCGGTGTTTGACCGCCTCGATGCCGATATCGCCCACGCGCTGATGGGCATCAATGCAGTGAAAGGCGTCGAGTTGGGTGACGGTTTCGCCAGTGTGCTACAGAAAGGTACCGAGCATCGGGACGAGATCACGCCAGCGGGATTTCTTTCCAATCATGCGGGCGGCGTGCTCGGCGGCATCTCCAGCGGGCAGACCATCATCGCTCAACTGGCGCTCAAACCCACTTCCAGTGTGCGCATTGCGGGCCGCTCGGTGGATAGGGTGGGTGCTGCCGTCGAGGTCTCCACAACCGGTCGCCATGACCCCTGTGTCGGTATCCGCGCGACACCGATTGCGGAGGCCATGCTGGCACTGGTGTTGATCGATCACGCGCTGCGCCATCGCGCGCAGAACGCCGATGTCGTCAGCGGCCTGCGGCCGATTCCCGCCGGGGAATCCTGATTGCCGGACGTGTCGGCGCCGGCGCTGCCCTATTGGCGGCTGTCGGGATTCTACTTCTGCTATTTCGCGCTGCTGGGCGGAACCTATCCCTATTGGTCGCTGTATTTCCAGTCCATTGGTTTCGGCTCTAAAGAGATCGGCCTGTTGCTCGCCGTTCCGATGGCCACCAAGATCATCGCCCCCAACCTCTGGGGCTGGCTCGCCGACCGCAGCGGACGGCGTCTGGGGATTATCCGGTTGGGCTCGTTGCTGGCGTTGCTGTGTTTTCTCGGTATTACCCTGAGCACCAAATTCTGGTGGCTGGCGGCGGTGATGGCGAGTTACAGCCTGTTCTGGAATGCCGTGCTGCCACAGCACGAGGTCATTACCCTGAGCTTTCTTGGCGATGCGCCCGAGCGCTATAGCCGCCTCCGACTCTGGGGATCGATCGGCTTTATCGCGGCGGTGGTCGCCGCCGGGTATGGTTTCGACCATTTCGGAATCCGCATCTTCCCGTTGATCGGTGCTGGCTTCCTGGCCGGGATACTAGTGAGTAGTCTGTTGATCCCACAGCCTCCTCCGCCCAGCGTCCGCGCTGGCGGCCGCAAGAGCGTCTGGCAGATTGCTCGCCAACCGGCGGTGATGGCCTTTCTGGCGGCGGGTGTTCTCTTGCAGATGGCCCACGGCGCCTACTACAGTTTTTTCAGTATCTATTTGGTCGATCTGGGCTACAGCCGTTCCGCGGTGGGGTTGTTGTGGTGTGTGGGTGTTGTCGCCGAAATCGTTATTTTTATGCTGATGCATCGGCTATTGCTGCAGTTTGGCGTACGTAGCATTCTGATCGCGAGTCTGGTGCTCGCTGCGCTGCGCTGGTTCATGATCGGCAACGGCGCGGATCTGCTCTGGCTGCTGATTGTCGCCCAATGCTTGCATGCCTTCAGCTTTGGAACCTTCCACGCCTCGGCGATAGACACCCTGCGCCGCTTGTTCGAACCGGGTGCCCAGGGCGGTGGGCAGGCACTGTACAGTGCGGTCAGTCTGGGCGTCGGTGGCGCTTTGGGCTCCTATTTGGCGGGCGAATTTTGGGACTGGGGGGCTAAGCTCGTGTTCGACGGTGCGGGGGTGATTTGCGTGGTGGCTGCAGCGATTGCCTGGTTCGGCTTTCGCGATCAAAGACTCCACTGATCGGGGGCTTTGCGAGCGGAGTTGGTGGTCGGGATGCGTTGCCGGCGGGACTGGTCGGAGAGACAGGATTTGAACCTGCGACCCCTGCGTCCCGAACGCAGTGCTCTACCAAGCTGAGCTACTCTCCGATTTCCGGTGGTCTCCGGGGCGGCGCATT
>JBPPNE010000257.1:0-17851 GCA_051306415.1 Porticoccaceae bacterium | reverse complement strand
CGCCGTGCGCGGGGCGCGGAAGTGATGGCGCGGCTGGCCGGCAAAAGCAAGCCTGATCCGAATCAGGATTTGAGCATCCTGGTGGCGGGTAAGCTTGGGCCCCTCAATGCCTACGGCATTGACTTTGCGTTTGGTGAAGTCTGGGCGCGGCCCGAGTTGTCACGGCGGGATCGCAGCCTGGTAGTGGTGTCTATCCTCACCGCGTTGGGACGCCCCGACGAACTCAAAATCCATATTCCAGCGGCCATCCGCCACGGCGTGACCAAAGTGGAACTGGAGGAGTTGATGCTCACCGAATTTGCCTATGCCGGCGCGCCGCTGGCCGTGGAGGGCATGCTGCTGGTGCAAGAACTGGTCAAATAATGAAAGAGGAAATTGCGCAATGAACAGGTTGGCAAATCAGGTCGCTGTAGTGACGGGTGCGGGTCGCGGGATCGGGCGAGTCATCGCGCTGCGCTTCGCTCGCGAAGGCGCGGCGGTAGTGGTGGCGGAAAGGGACCCGGCCTCGGGCGAACAAGTCGTCAGGGATATTGCCGAGCTCGGAGCCGACGTCCTGTTTGTGCAAACGGACCTCAGTCGTCTGATCGACATAGAGGGACTGGTAGCCAAGACTCAGGCCCGGTTCGGTCGCATCGATATTCTGGTCAACAATGCCGCGGTTACCAAAAGCCTGGATTTTTTCGCGGTGTTGGAGCAGGACTGGGACTGGATTCACAGCGTCAATGCCAAGGGTTTGTTTTTCTGTATGCAGCAGGTTGCCAAAGTCATGAAGGAGCAGGGTGGCGGCAAGATTGTCAATATTGCCTCGATCGCGGGCAAGGGCTATCCATCGACGTCGAATATCGCCTACGCCGGGTCAAAGGGCGCGGTGATCGCGATGACGCGCGTCGCCGCCCATGCGCTGGGCCGATTCAATATCAATGTCAACGCGATTTGCCCCGGTGTAACCCGCACCGAGCTGTATCACGAGGTGGTCAAGGGCAAGGCCGAGGCGCAGGGTAAACCGGTCGAGGAAATCATCACTGCCTTTGACGCGGGCATCCCGATACGGCGCTCGAACCGGCCCGAGGATATCGCCGATCTCGCGGTCTTTCTCGCGTCTGGTGAATCTAGCAACGTCACTGGGCAATCCTGGAACGTGGATGGGGGATTGATGTTTGACTAGGGCCTGCTAACCCTGGATGCACCGGTTTGTGCGCCTGTCCAATACGGAGCCCTTGGCCAGGCTAAACGTCGAAAGCCGGGATGATAGTCAACTGATGGAAGCCAAGATCGAGGAATTATTGGCTTTGCTGGATGGGTAGGGGTGTGGTTGCTCGCGACGACCCATCACTCTCGATATCCGGCTCAACACCACGCTCAGTTCCCAGCGAGATGTTGAGCGTCGATCACCTCCTCTCGGTCTCGCCCCCTTCATTCGCTACCACCCCGCTTGTGGCAACGCTCTGATGATTGCTTCGTCTTATGCTTGGCCTAGGGCGCAGGTCTCGGGTCACAGCATCAAGCCACGTCGTCGAGCTAGCGCATCTGCCCGCAGTTGGTTGCGCCATCCCTGTTGAATCCCGATAATAATGCCCGCTAGCCGTTAACCTCTCAACCTCCGAACAAAGGCAGGGAAGATTCTGATGAAACGACCGCAACCTATTGATTTTTTCAAGGACTGGAAAGAGCGTGAAGCCTTGGCAGAAGCCATGATCCCGCTGATTGGCAGGCTGTATCGGGAGCAAAATGTGTCGCTCTACATGTATGGCCGCAACATGGTCAACCTGGCGGTTACCGATCTGATGAAGGCCCACCGTTTTGTGCGTCAGATCGAGCAGAATGAGTTGTCCGAGTTCGATACCTGTCCGATGATCGAAACTCTGGTGGGGATGACGCTGGGGCCTGCGCATATCGACGTTGGCAAGCTCACGGTCCAGTTCAAGGATCAGAATAACGGGCGCAGCCGCGCGCAATTTCTCCGCGACGCCATCGGCGAGGACATCGTCAATGTCCGCAAGCCACTGCCTGAGCCGCAGGACGTTGTACTTTTTGGCTTTGGCCGCATCGGCCGTCTGGTCGCTCGTCTACTGATTGAAAAGGCCGGTGGCGGTGAGTTGCTGCGGTTGCGCGCGATCGTCGTGCGCAAGGGCAGTAGCCCGAACGATCTCAATAAGCGCGCGAGCCTGCTGCGGCGCGATTCGGTGCATGGACCGTTCAGGGGCACCATCCGCGTGCTGGAGGAAGAAAACCGGCTGGTTTGCAACGGCAATGTCGTCCAGGTTATCTACGCCAACTCGCCGAAAGAGGTGGACTACAGCCAGTACGGCATCAAGAACGCGATTGTGGTCGACAATACCGGCGTCTGGTCCGATCAGGCGGGGCTCGCGCAACATCTGGAATCTCCCGGCGTTGCCAAGGTAATCCTGACCGCGCCGGGGAAAGACAAGATCCCCAACATTGTCTATGGCATTAATGACGGCGAAATCACCAACGACGCCCGCATCATTTCGGCGGCGTCCTGCACGACGAACGCCATCGTGCCGATTTTGAAGGTGGTTGCGGATGAATTCGGCCTGGTGAAGGGGCATGTGGAGACGGTTCACGCTTACACCAACGACCAGAATCTGATCGATAACTACCACAAGAACCAACGCCGTGGCCGCAGCGCCGTGCTCAACATGGTGTTGACCGAGACCGGGGCGGCGAAGGCTGTCGCCAAGGCGATTCCGGAGCTAGCGGGGAAATTGACCGGCAACGCAATCCGCGTACCCACGCCGGATGTCTCGATGGCGATTCTCAATCTCCAGCTCGGACGTGACACCAGCCGCGACGAGCTCAATGAGTTCATGCGCCGAAAGGCCCTGCATTCACCACTGCAACAGCAGATCGGCTACACCATTTCCACCGAAGCGGTGTCCACGGATTTCGTCGGTGACCGCCACGCCTGCGTGTTCGATTCCCAGGCCACCATCGTCAATGGTAATAGCTGTGTGCTCTACTGCTGGTATGACAATGAATTTGGCTACAGTTGTCAGGTCGTCCGTTGCATCGAAAAAATGGCCGGCTTGGTGTGGGCGATGTTTCCGTCGTCGGTTTGATACTGCTAACATGGCGTGCCCTTTTTGGGCGAGGGGTTCCGCCGGGGGGCGACGAGATCTGCCGCTCTACAAATCGGGTCACCGTTGAAGCGCTGCGTCGGTTAGTCGAAAAGCGCGTCTGAGTACAATAAAGGTTCGCCAGCAAGCCTTCGTCAACAGAGTGGTTGTCTATGATCAAGATTCGCCGCGGCCTGGACCTGCCTATTTCCGGGGAACCGGAACAGCGCATTCATCCTGGCCCGGAGATTGGTTCGGTCGCCCTCATGGGGCCTGATTACGTCGGTTTGCGTCCGAGTATGGCGGTCAAGGAGGGCGACCGGGTCAAGCGCGGTCAGTTGCTGTTTACGGACAAGAATACCCGAGGGGTGATTTATACCGCGCCGGCGGCGGGCGTCGTGCGGGCGATCAACCGGGGCGCGCAGCGCGTGTTTCAGTCTTTGGTAATCGCTATAGAGGGCGACGAGCAGATCCGCTTCGCAAGCTTTGCGGACTCCGCGCTTGCGGGTTTGGACAGAGCGCTGGTGGTCGCACAACTCGTCGACTCCGGCCTGTGGACAGCATTGCGCACTCGGCCCTATTCCCGAGTGCCGGCCGTCGACAGTGTTCCCCACTCGATCTTTGTTACCGCCATCGATAGCAATCCCCTGGCCGCCGATCCGGCGATTGTCATTGCCGAGCGGGCGGCCGCTTTTGCCAGCGGACTCACGGTTCTGACGCGCCTGTGCGAACGTGTTCATCTCTGTACCCGTCCGGGCGCCAATACGGCGGTTACCGTTGCCGGCGTGGTTCGCCACGACTTTGAAGGTCCCCATCCCGCGGGTCTGGTGGGCACCCATATCCATTTCATCGATCCGGTCAACGAGCACAAGGCGGTCTGGCATATCGGTTATCAGGATGTCATTGCCGTCGGCCAGTTGTTCACCACGGGCCGCATCAACAGCGAGCGGGTGATTGCTCTCGGCGGACCCAAGGTAGCGAATCCGCGACTGCTGCGTACCTGCGTCGGCGCCAGTGTCGATGATCTGCTGGCGGGTGAGCCTTTGACGGGAGACAATCGCGTCATTTCCGGCTCCGTGCTGTCGGGGCGCAAAGGCACGGGGGTCTTCGCCTGGCTCGGCCGCTATCACAACCAGGTCAGCGTGATCGAAGAGGGTCGCGAGCGGCATTTTCTGGGTTATCTGTCCCCCGGCGTTGATCGTCACTCGGTATTGCCAGTGTTCCTGTCGCGCTTTGCCCGCGACAAGAAATTTGCGATGGATTCCAGCACTAACGGCAGTGAGCGGGCGATGGTGCCGCTGGGGAATTATGAGCAGATCATGCCGTTGGATATTTTGCCCACCCAGCTGCTGCGCGCGTTGGCGGTCGGCGACACCGAGATGGCCAAGAACCTCGGTTGTCTGGAGCTGGATGAAGAGGATCTGGCGCTTTGCACCTACGCCTGTGTCGGCAAGTACGAATATGGCCCGATCCTGCGGGATAACCTGACCCGCATCGAGCAAGAGGGCTAACGTCATGGGTTTGCGCAAGATGCTCGATGCGATGGCGCCGCATTTTCATCGCGGTGGCAAGTACGAAAAGTGGTACGCCCTCTATGAAGCGGTGGACACCATCTTTTACTCGCCAGCCTCGGTCACCCACACCGGGTCGCACGTCCGCGATGGCATCGACCTCAAGCGGGTGATGATTACGGTTTGGCTCGCCACTTTTCCCGCCATGTTTTACGGCATGTACAACCTGGGCTTCCAGGCCAATACCGCGATGGCGGCGATGGCGCTCGAAACGGTCGCCGACTGGCATGGCCCGCTGATCAGCCTGCTGGCCGGGCACGATCCCAGTAGCGTGTGGGACTGCGTCTGGTACGGCGCGGTGTATTTCCTGCCGATCTACCTGGTGACTTTCATCGTCGGTGGCTTTTGGGAAGTACTCTTTGCGATGGTGCGTGGCCATGAAGTCAACGAGGGGTTTTTCGTGACTTCAATCCTCTTCGCGCTGATTTGTCCCCCCGATCTGCCGCTGTGGATGGTGGCGCTCGGGATCAGTTTCGGTATTGTTCTTGGCAAAGAAGTCTTTGGTGGCACTGGCAAGAACTTTATCAACCCGGCCCTGGCCGGTCGCGCCTTTGTGTTTTTCGCCTATCCTGCCAGCATGTCGGGTGATTCGGTGTGGACAGCGGTGGATGGGTATACCGGTGCTACCGCGCTGTCGGTCGCGGCATCGGATGGGATGTCGGTGTTGCAGGGTCAGCTCAGTTGGGTGGATGCGTTCATCGGCAAGATGCCCGGCTCTATTGGCGAGGTATCGACGCTGGCGATTTTTATCGGTGCAGCCGTGTTGCTGGTGATGAAAATAGCCTCTTGGCGCATCATGCTCGGCGTCATGCTGGGTATGATGGCGCTGTCGACGCTATTCAACTGGCTGGGATCGTCCAGCAACCCGATGTTCGCGATGCCCTGGTACTGGCATCTGGTGTTGGGTGGCTTTGCGTTCGGCATGGTGTTCATGGCGACTGACCCGGTTTCCGCGGCGATGACTGATGTTGGCAAGCTTTGGTTCGGCGTGTTGATCGGAACCATGGTGGTGCTGATTCGGGTGGTCAACCCGGCCTATCCGGAAGGTATGATGCTCGCGATATTGTTCGCCAACCTGTTTGCTCCCCTGATCGACTATTTCGTGGTGCAGGCCAATATCAAGCGGAGATTGGCCCGTGGCTGACAAGGATTCATTCAAAAGCACGATTTTAGTGGCCCTTGCGCTCTGCATCGTCTGCGCGGTAGTGGTCGCCGCATCGACGGTGCTGATGCGCCCGATCCAGCAGGTGAACAAGGCGATTGATCGCAACACCAATATTTTGGCGGCGGCCGGACTTTTGGTTGATGGCAAGAGCATTGAGGAGCAATTCTCCCAGGTCACGGCCAAGGCGGTGGATCTCGATACCGGCAAATTTACCGATGCGGTGGATCCCGCCAACTATGATCAACGCAAGGCGAGTAAGGATCCGAAGCTTTCCGCTGGCCTGGATGCGGAGGCAGATATCGCGAAAATTTTCCGCCGTGAGAAATATGCCTTGGTTTATCTGGTGCAGGGCGACAAGGGTATTGAAAAGCTGATTCTGCCAATCCGCGGTTACGGCCTGTGGTCCACTCTGTACGGTTTCATTGCGCTCGAGGGCGATTTGAATACTGTCGCCGGCATTGGCTTCTACCAACACGCGGAGACTCCAGGACTGGGCGGTGAAGTGGACAATCCGCTGTGGAAAGCGCAATGGGTCGGCAAAAAAGTTTACGATGATCACGGCAAGCAAACCTTGTCGGTGATCAAGGGTTCGGTGGACACCAGCAGGCCGCAGGCGGCGTACCAGGTCGATGGCCTGTCCGGCGCTACGCTGACCGGTCGCGGCGTCAACAATCTTGTGCATTACTGGCTCGGAGAACAGGGTTTCGCGCCCTTTATTGCGAATCTGCGTAGCGGAGGAATCTGATCATGGCGGCAAAAATCAAAGAGGTGCTGGTCAGCCCGATATTTGACAACAACCCGATCACGCTGCAGGTCCTCGGCATCTGCTCGGCGCTGGCGGTCACCTCGCAGATGTCGGTGGCCTTTGTGATGTGCGTGGCCCTGACGCTGGTGACGGGGTTTTCCAGCTTCTTCATCTCGCTGATCCGCAACTATATTCCCAACAGCATTCGCATTATTGTCCAGATGACCATCATCGCCTCGCTGGTGATCGTGGTCGATCAAATACTCAAGGGTGTCGCCTACGACATCAGCAAGCAGCTGTCGGTCTTCGTTGGTTTGATCATTACCAATTGTATCGTGATGGGGCGGGCGGAGGCCTATGCGATGACCAATCCGCCGGTCCCGAGCTTCCTTGATGGCATCGGCAATGGCCTCGGTTATAGCGTGATTCTGATGGGCGTGGCGGTGGTGCGCGAGCTGTTCGGTTCGGGCAAACTGTGGGGTGTCGAGATACTCCCGGTGGCGAGCGCCGGTGGCTGGTATGTGCCCAATGGGCTGTTGCTGCTGCCACCGAGTGCGTTTTTCCTGATCGGCCTGATGATCTGGGCGCTGCGCAGCGTCAAAACCAGCCAGGTTGAGCCGACCGAGTACCGGATGGCGCCCAATACCCTGGCGAGTGAGGGGGCGTGATGGAACACTACCTGAGTCTGCTGATTCGCTCGGTGTTTATCGAGAACATGGCGCTCAGCTTCTTTCTCGGCATGTGCACCTTTCTCGCGATTTCGAAGAAGATTCAGGCGGCGATCGGCCTGAGTGTCGCGGTGGTGGTGGTAATGGCCATCACGGTGCCCGCCAACAACCTGATCTACCGTTATCTATTGTCGGAGGGCGCGCTGGCGTGGACGGGCATTGATGCGCTGAAAACCGTCGATCTGGGCTTCCTTGGCCTGCTTAGCTACATCGGCACCATCGCCGCCATCGTGCAGATTCTCGAGATGTTTCTCGATAAATATGTGCCGGCCCTCTACAACACGCTGGGCATTTATTTGCCGCTGATCACGGTGAACTGCGCCATTCTCGGTGGCGTTCTGTTCATGGTGGAGCGCGACTACCATTTTGCCGAGAGTGTGATCTACGGCACCGGCGCTGGATTGGGCTGGGCGCTCGCGATTATCGCGTTTGCGGCCATCAGGGAGAAACTCAAGTACAGCGATGTGCCGGCCGGCCTACAAGGGCTGGGTCTTGCGTTCATTACCGCCGGGCTGATGGCGCTCGGTTTCATGTCCTTTGGCGGCATTGATCTGTAAACACTGACCTGTAAACACTGATCTGTAAGCACTGATCGACAAGCACTGACCTGTAAGCGAGGGGCGAAAGCAGCATGAGTGAGGCAAATCTGACCATCGTTCTCGGCGTCTCGATGTTTACCGTCGTCGTGCTTGCGCTAGTGTTTTTGATCCTCGCCGCGCGGTCGCGGCTGGTCAGCGCAGGGACAGTCAATATCGAGATCAACGGCGAGAAGACGATCCAGGTGCCGATGGGTGGCAAGCTGCTGCAAACATTGTCCGCCGCCAATGTTTTTCTCGCCTCGGCCTGTGGCGGTGGCGGCACCTGCGCCCAGTGCAAATGCATTATCCACCAGGGTGGTGGCTCGATGCTGCCCACCGAGGAGGCCCATTTCAACCGTCGCCAGGCGCGCGAGGGCTGGCGGCTGTCCTGCCAGACCCCGGTCAAGCAGGACATGAAAATTCAGGTACCTGATGAAGTTTTTGGCATCAAGCAGTGGCAGTGTACGGTCGAGGCAAACCCCAATGTCGCCACCTTTATCAAGGAATTGACGCTGCGCCTGCCTGAGGGCGAGCAGGTCAACTTCCGCGCCGGCGGCTATGTGCAGCTGGAGGCACCGCCCCACAATGTCAAGTTCAGTGACTTCGCCATCGAGGAAGAATACCGTGGCGACTGGGAGCGGATGAATCTGTTCAGCCTCGAATCCCAGGTGGATGAACCGGTGATTCGCGCCTACTCGATGGCGAACTACCCGGAGGAGCGGGGTATCGTCAAGTTCAATATCCGCATCGCGACGCCACCGCCGCGCACCCAGGGCTTGCCGCCGGGGAAGATGTCGTCCTACACGTTCAGCCTCAAGCCCGGCGACAAGATCAATATCTATGGCCCCTTCGGTGAATTTTTTGCCAAGGATACGGATAGGGAGATGATCTTCATTGGCGGTGGCGCGGGCATGGCGCCGATGCGCTCCCATCTGTTCGACCAGTTCAAACGCATCAAAACCCAGCGCAAGATCACTTTCTGGTACGGTGCCCGCAGCCTCCGGGAGATGTTTTACGTCGAGGATTACGACGGCCTGGCGGCGGAGAACGCCAATTTCACTTGGCGTGTTGCGCTATCTGAACCGCAACCTGAGGACAACTGGACCGGCTATACGGGCTTTATTCATAATGTCCTCTACGAAAACTATCTGAAGGATCATCCGGCACCGGAGGACTGCGAATACTACATGTGCGGGCCGCCGATGATGAACGCCGCGGTGATCAAGATGCTGCGCGACCTTGGCGTCGAATCAAATCAGATATTCCTCGACGATTTCGGAGGCTGAGCTGGCCCACCGCCCGCGGAGTGCGGGCCAGCCGCGAGCACGCCGGCTGGCATGTCTGTGCATCCTGGTTCTGGTGCTCGTAAGCTGTAGCCGGTCGCAACCGGAGCTGGTTTTTTCCGGCCCCACCATGGGCACCACCTATCAAGTCAAGGTGGTGCCGGGATCGACGCCTTCCCCCTCCGATACCGCAGCCCGAATTGCTGTGCTGTTGCAATCCCTCGACGCGGCGATGAGTACCTACAAACCGGATTCGGAACTCAACCGGCTGAATCGCCAGCCGGTGGGCGAGCCCTTTGCGGTGAGTCCAGATTTGCTGCGAGTATTGCTGCTGTCGAAACTGGCTTTTCAAATAACCCGGGGCGCCTTCGATCCCACCGTAGGCCCGCTGGTGGATCTCTGGGGCTTTGGGCCGGTCGATACCGGTGATCGCGTGCCCGATGAAGGCGAGCTGAAAGCGGCGCTGGAGAACATCGGCTTTGGCTATCTTGCCATCGACGAGAAAGCCGCCAGCGTGATCAAGACCCGGCCCATTCGTATCGATCTTTCGGGTATTGTCCCTGGCTATGCGGGGGATCGGGTCAGCGAATTGCTCGACGGTGTGGGCCTGACCAATTACCTCGTCGATCTGGGTGGCGAGCTGCGTGGCTCCGGCCGTAACGGCAAGGGTGAACCCTGGCGGGTCGGTATCGAAGTGCCCGCGGTTGAGCGCGGCGGCGTCGAACGGGTACTCGCACTGGCTGATGTGGGTGTGGCTACATCCGGTGACTACCGCAATTATTTTGAACGCGATGGCGTCCACTATTCTCACATCATCGATCCGACCAACGGCCGGCCGGTCAGCAATGGCGTCGCGTCGGCAACCGTGATAGCGCCGACCGGCGCGGAGGCAGATGCGTTGTCGACCGGGTTCATGGTGCTCGGCAAGGACGCCAGCCTGAAAATCGCCGATGAGCGTCGAATTGCGCTATTGTTGTTGGTGAAAGAAGGCGGTCGTTTTGTTGAATACAGCAGCGCGGCCTTCGCACCCTATTTGACGGAGGGCGCAAAATGATGGAATTCGGATTGGCATTCCTGGTTATTGCCGCGATCATCGCCGCCATGTCGGTGGGCGTGATCATGGGCCGGAAACCCATCAAGGGCTCCTGTGGCGGGATCAAGGCATTGGGCATGGGAGCGAACTGCGACATCTGTGGTGGCAATCCCCAGCGTTGCGAAGAAGTCTTGCCCACCAATACCGATCACCAGTAGCGCCCTCAAAATACCCCCAAGCACCAAACCAGCGGCGCCAGCCATCCAGTCTTGTTCGCGCTGTGACTTCAGAGCGACGGTGGCCGTCGGCGATCCGTGCATTATGTTCCTGCGGCCATGGTGGGCATCCGGTTATATTGCCTGGCGTAAAATATGCCTGTTTTTTTGATGTTCAAATATCCATCATTTCATTGCCAAGGAGTGCTTGTGACCCGCTTTCAATACGATCTTGTAGTCATCGGTAGCGGCCCCGCTGGCGAGAGTGCCGCTATGGCGGCGGTCAAGTTGGGGTGGTCGGTGGCGGTGGTGGATGAGCGCCGATTGGTGGGTGGCAACTGCACCCACCTTGGCACCATTCCCTCCAAATCACTGCGCCAGAGCGTACGGCAGATCATCAAGTACAACAGCATGCCTTTGTTCCGGGTGATCGGAGAGCCGCGCTGGTTCTCGTTTCCGCAACTGATGGCACCGGCGCAACAGGTCGTTCAACGCCAGGTCGAGGATCGGACCCGCTATTACGCACGCAACCGGGTCACACTGCACGTCGGTCGGGCGGAGTTTGCATCCGCCAATGAAGTGACGCTGGCGACCGCGGATAACGCCCGTGAGATCGTGGAGGGCCGGTATTTCCTCATTGCCACCGGGTCGCGCCCCTATCTGCCTTCAGATGTCGATTTCAGCCATCCGTGCATCTTCGACAGCGACAGCATCCTCGGTTTGCAGGACACGCCGCGCAACATCATTATTTACGGCGCCGGCGTGATCGGTTGTGAGTATGCTTCCATCTTTGCTGGTCTCGAATCCCGTGTCGATCTGATCAATACCCGCGAACGCATGCTGTCTTTTCTCGATGACGAGATTTCCGATGCGCTGGGCTATCACCTGCGGGAGAGCGGTGTCGTGGTCCGTCACCAAGAGGAGTGCGCGCGGGTCATGCCCCATGAGCGGGGTGTGACCATGGAATTGAAATCCGGCAAACAAGTGCATGCCGAGGCGCTGCTCTGGTGCAATGGCCGCACCGGCAACACGGAACGACTAGGTCTGGACAAGCTCGGTATCGAGGCGGATCACCGCGGCCTGCTGACGGTAAACCGCAACTATCAAACGGCGGTGCCCCATGTCTACGCGGCGGGTGACGTGATCGGCTGGCCGTCCCTGGCGGGCGCTGCCTACGACCAAGGCCGCTTCGCCGCCGCACACATGTGCCAGACCGCGGATGATGGGTGGGTCGAGGACGTCGCCTACGGTATCTACACCATCCCGGAAATCAGCTGCGTGGGTAAAACCGAGCGCGAACTTACCAGTGAGCGCATTCCCTACGAGGTGGGCAGGGCCTACTTCAAGAATATCGCCCGCGCACAGATTTCCGGCGAAGAGACCGGCATGCTCAAAATACTCTTTCATCCGGAATCGTTGGCGATCCTCGGCATCCACTGCTTTGGCGCCGAGGCCACCGAGATTCTCCACATCGGCCAGGCCATCATGAACCAGGAAGGGCCGGCGAATACCATTGGGTATTTCGCCCACACCACCTTCAACTATCCGACGATGGCGGAAGCCTACCGGGTGGCGGCGATTGCGGGTTTGAATCGGATAGGGCGATCGCGGCGGATCGGCGCGGTTTGAGTCGGCTTCAGCAACGCTCAATAAACATTAGGCTCAATCAACATAGGGCATGTGCCTAGTGACGACGTGCAGCAGTTGATTGCGCTCGAAGTAGACGGTGTAGTCTTTGTACTCCCAGCGGGTGATCGGCGGTTGTCCGACCGGACCGGCAATGTGGGCCGGTTTGCCGTAAGCCGCCTCCACTTGCTGCGGCGAGCTCCCGCGTGGCAGGTCAGTCGCTTTTAACGGATTGGCGCCCTGATCGCCAACGGGGATTTTTATCACCTCGGCTGCTGCCGGCAGCGCCAGTAAAACCGTGGTGAAAGCGGCAATGATAGTTTTCTGCATGTCTCATCTCCCTTGAGTCCGGTGGTGCGTTGGCTATCTTCTGATTATAACCAGTAACTATTCCTTAGGAACTGCCCTATTCAAGCATGTCTGTTCCAGCGGACCTGTACCCGCTGAGCTGTCGTTATACCTGCACCACCAAGGCCGAGTGTTGGCGAATATCGACAGCGATACCCCTTGCCCAGCGACGGCATAATAGTCTCGTCAAAATAGCCACATTGGCGCTTGTTCAGAACCCGCGATTTCGTTCTAATCCGCGCATGATTGCAAACCTGCCGTTATTTATCGGTCTCCGCTACGTGTTCAGTAAAAGCCGCGAGGGTTTTGTCTCCTTCGTGTCGCTGTTTTCGTTCTGCGCGATGGCGCTTGGGGTGATGACATTGATCGTAGTGTTGTCGGTGATGAATGGGTTTGACCAGGAAATCAAGACCCGAATGCTGACGGTCATTCCCCACGTCACGGTTACCCGGCCAGAGGGCGTCAGGGATTGGGCAGCTCTTGGCAAGGCGCTGGCGTCGCATCCCGGCGTTGTTGCCGCGATGCCCTTTGTCGATGGCCCGGCGATGCTGACCCAGGGCAACCGCTTTGAGGCGATCAGCCTGCAGAGCCTCGACCCCGCATCGCCCCAGGCGATTGATGCGCTTTCGCGTCACATGCTTGCCGGTGACCTCAACGGGCTGCGGGCAAACAGCTATGGCGTCGTACTCGGCAAATTCCTCGCCGAAAAGCTCGAAGTGCAGGTGGGCGATACCCTGTTGTTGACGCTGCCGGAAGTCTCAGCGACGCCCGCCGGGGTCTTTCCGCGGGTGAAGCGCCTGCACGTAGCGGGGGTTTTTCAGGCGGGCGCACAGGTGGATAGCGGTGTTGCCTTTGTTCATATCGCCGACGCCGGTCGGTTGTTGCGGATGGGTGACCGGGTGCGCGGCATTCGGCTGGTGTTGGCGGAACCCCTCACGCTGTCGGGTATCGGCCAGATTCGCGCGGATTTTTCCGCGCAGTACGAAGTGATCACTTGGCAGGACAGCCTCAGCACGCTGTTCCGCGCGATCCGCATGGAGAAAACCGTGGTGGGCTTGTTGCTGGCGGTGATTATCGGTGTCGCCGCCTTCAATATCATCGCCAGTCTGGTGCTGATGGTAAACGACAAACGCAAGGATATTGCCGTGCTGCGAACCCTGGGTGCCCGTGCCGCAACGGTCGCGCAGATATTCCGCATTCAGGGTGGCGCTATCGGTGTTGCCGGTGTCGTCGTCGGTGCCGCTCTCGGTTGCTGGCTGGCGCTCAACGTGGGGGCGGTGGTGGCCTGGATTGAACGGCTGTTTGGGGTTTACCTGTTTGATCCGACGCTGTATTTCATTACTCGCCTGCCGTCCCAACTACAGTGGCAGGATGTGCTGATGGTCTGTGCGCTCGGTGTCGTCCTCAGTTTGCTGTCGACGCTTTATCCCGCGTGGCGCGGCGGACAGGTTCAGCCGGCGGAAGCATTGCGCTATGACCATTGAGACCGAAGCCGACGATCTGCGTTGGGACACGGCGCTGCCGGCACTGCTGTGCCGCAACCTGTCCAAGACCTATCAGCAGGGGCCGGAAGTCGTGCGCGTGCTGCGTGGCGTTGAGCTTGCGGTCGGGCAGGGCGAAAAAATCGCCATTGTGGGGGCATCCGGATCCGGCAAGTCCACACTCCTCAACATGCTCGGCGGCCTCGATAACCCGACCGAGGGCCAGGTGATCGTGGGCGGCCGGGATCTCGCGCCGATGTCGGAATCCGAGCGGGCGCGCTGGCGCAACCGGCAGTTGGGGTTCGTGTATCAGTTCCACCACTTGCTCGGAGAATTTACCGCCCTTGAAAATGTCGCCATGCCGCTGTTGATCGGCGGAGCTGCGGTGGCGGTCGCGCGCGAGCGTGCAACGGGATTGCTGTCCCAGGTTGGCTTGGACGAACGCCTGCACCATAAGCCCGATGCGCTCTCCGGTGGCGAGCGCCAGCGGGTTGCCATCGCCCGCGCACTGGCGACTCATCCGGCTTGCGTGTTGATGGACGAACCGACGGGCAACCTGGATCCGGGCACCGCGGAAACCGTGCTGCAACTGTTGCTGGCATTGAATCAAGCCCTGGCTATCAGCTTCGTTATCGTCACTCACGATGAGCGGGTTGCGCGTCGGATGGATCGCGTTGTCGTCCTCGACAAGGGCGTGCTGCGCGAGATTGCCGCTTGAAAGTGCCCTATCCAGTGCGGATCGGCCTGCGTTTTTTTACCGCGGGTTCGGGCAACCGGCTCGTTTCGTTCATTTCCCTGCTGGCGATCTCCGGTCTGGTTCTTGGCGTTGCGCTGCTGATTGTGGTGCTGTCGGTGATGAACGGTTTTGACCGGGAGATGCGCACACGCATTCTGGGCGTAGTGCCGCACCTGCAAATCTATGAAACCGGGGGTATCGACAACTGGCCGGAACTCGCCAACCGGCTGCTGACGCGGCCCGGCGTGGTGGAAGTCACGCCGGTCACCAAGATCGCTGGCATGCTCAATTTTCGCGGCCATGTGCAGGCGATTGAGCTGCAAGGAGTGAGTCCGCAGCACCCCGGGGCCGCCTTCGCTGCGATGGCCGGCGAATCATTCGGCGCCTTGAACGATGATGCGGTACTGCTATCGCAGGGGGTCGCCGGCAAGCTGGGGGTGGTAACGGGCGATCAACTGACGCTGATTGTGCCGCGCAGCGGGCGTGGCCAGTTGTTGTCGCCGGCGCTGCGGGTGTTGCGGGTTGCCGGCACGGTGGATACCCACACCACGCTGGACAATGCGCTTGCAGTAACGACTTTGGCGACCGCGAGTGCGCTCGCTGGCCTGCCGGCGGGTCGGGTGCAGGCAGTGCAGGTTCGCGTCGAGGATATTTTTGCCGCCCGCAGCATGGGCTATGCGCTGATGCGCGCTCTTCCAGAGCGCTACAGTTTTATCGATTGGCTGCAGACCCACGGCAATCTGTATCAGGCGATTCAGATGTCGCGCAATCTGGTGGGCCTGCTGGTGTTTCTGATCATCGCGGTCGCGGTGTTCAACGTGGTGGCGATTCTGGTGATGACCGTGGTGGAGAAGCGCCCGGCCATTGCAATCCTCAAGACCCAGGGTGCCAGCAACGGCGAAATTATCGCGATCTTCATGGTTCAGGGCGCACTGATCGGCCTGCTGGGTTCGTTCCTTGGCGCGGCGATCGGCAGTCTCGGGGCGGTTTGCATTGCTGGTCTGGTGCAGGGCGTTGAGCACCTGCTAGGCGTCAAACTCCTTAATCTGGCGGTCTATCCCATCGACTATGTGCCGGCGGATTTACGTGCCACTGATGTGCTCACCGTGGTGCTGGTTGCGCTAGGATTGAATTTTTTGGCGACGCTCTACCCCGCCTGGCAGGCGGCGCGGGTGCGCCCGGCGCAGGTCTTGCGTTATGAGTGAGGCTGGCGACGCCTGCGGCGGGCGTGCCAGTGGTTCGCCACCCGCCAGCGCCAGAGCAGGCGAACGGCCAAATAGCCGATTCCGCCGAATACCAGGCCGCAGACGATGCTGCCAAGCGCGATCGGTGCGATCACGCCAAAACCCTGTTGGGACAGCCAGCTCCAGCTGAATTCAAAAGCGACTTCGGCGACTTCCCGCCCCAATAGCCAGTCCCCGACGTGATAGACGAGAACCAGTTGCGGTGCAATCGTCAGTGGATTGCTCAGTACGACCAGGAGCGTTGCGATGACCAGATTGCAGCGCGCCAGAATTGCCAGCAGCGCGGCGACGAGCATATGTCCGGGCAGGGGTAGCAGGGCGCAAAACAGCCCGATGAATACCGCGGTTGCGACCGCCTGGCGATTGAGATGAAACAGATGGGCCTCATTGATAATGGGGCCCAGCCAACGCAGTGATCTGCGTTGGGTGAAGCGATCCGGATGGGGCAGAAATCGGCGCAGAAAAGTGCGTGGCATAAAGGGCTGCTGGGCGACGGCGCGGTCATTATGCCGAGATTTTCCTCTGGACTCTATGAATGTTACGCAAGGGATGTTACGCAAGCCCGGATTGATAGCGGTCATTGGTAGTCGGAGCGAGGTCGCGGCGCCATTAGAGCGACCAACGGCGTTGCTTGCTCGTTGGCAAAAGTGTCCAACAATCTATATTGAATCAAGCGCCAATGCCTGTTATAAAGCTGCTAATTGTCAGACAATCGAGGCGCTTCCGCTCTTGCCAACCAGCCTTGATCCGATGTCATCGCAGTCCTTGGTGGACCAGCTTTACGAGCGTTTGCGGGTTGCGATTATTCATGGCGATATGCCTGTCGGCAGCAAGATCAGCGAAACCGAGCTGGCGCGCACGCAAGGGGTCAGCCGTGGCACGGTGCGTGAAGCCCTGGGCCGCCTGGAGGCGGGCTATCTGATTACCCGCAAGACCAACGCCGGCGCCCGCGTGGTCGAGCTCAGCCTGACCGAGCTGGTCGAAATCTATCAGGTTCGCGAAGCGCTGGAGGGCATGGCATGCCGGCTCGCCGCAGAACGGATGACAGCGACGGAGATTGCGGATCTGCGCGACTTGCTGGCTCACCACCAGCGCGACAGCGAATTGCAGGAGGGGCGGGCCTACTATCAGCAGGAGGGCGACCTGGATTTTCACTTTCGCCTGGTGCAGAGCAGTGGCAACAGCAAGCTGATTCATGTCCTCTGCGACGATTTGTATGCGAAGGTGAGAATGTATCGGTATCACTTTGGCATGGTCAGTGCGCGGGTGCGCGACGCCTTCGTGGAGCACGTCCATATCGTCGATGCCATCGCTGATCGGGATGGTGAGATGGCTGAAATGCTGATGCGCCGCCATATTCGGGCGTCGCGCATCAATAGCCAGCGGCAATTGCTGGCGCGCGCGGCTCCGATCACGGATGCCTAGTGGTGATGTTGCGGAACTGGCGGCGCAGAGTGGCTGCGATAGCTGCGGTCCGTTCAACTTAGTTGAGGAGGTTGGTTGACCATGACAGACAAATTGACGCCGGGCGCCCGTTTTCGCTGCGCCATTGTTGACAATAAGCCGCTCCAAATCGTCGGCACGATCAACGCCTACTGCGCGATGATGGCGGACAAAATCGGTCACCGGGCGTTGTACCTGTCCGGTGCCGGTGTTGCCAACGCCTCCTACGGTCTGCCCGATCTGGGCATGACCAGCCTCGATGATGTGCTGGCGGACGTGCGCCGCATAACCGCTGCGACCACTCTGCCACTGCTGGTGGATATCGATACCGGTTGGGGCGGCGCCTTCAATATCTCGCGGACGGTAAAAGAGATGATCCGGGCGGGTGCGGCCGCGGTGCACATCGAAGACCAGGTGGCCCAGAAGCGCTGCGGCCATCGCCCCAACAAGGAAATTGTGTCGCCGGACGAAATGGTGGACCGGATAAAGACCGCGGTCGATGCGCGGACGGACGACAGTTTTTTTATCATGGCGCGGACGGACGCCTTTGCCCAGGAGGGGCTGGAAAGAGCTATTGA
>JBPPNE010000256.1:0-2559 GCA_051306415.1 Porticoccaceae bacterium | reverse complement strand
CGGGGGCTAGTGCGCCTGAGAGCGCATCTGAACAGGAGGGTGAGAGTCCCTCTCGACCAGCCGCTCACTGGTCGTAATTGAATGTAACTGCGTCGCAGCGATGCGGGGTGGAGAGCAACAGGAGGTGAACTGCCGGTCCGTACGATAAGAAACTCGTTTCGGCCTTTGAGGATGGCGAGCCTGCTAGCCAGTGGCGAAGCCCAAGACCCGGTGGACGCAGACGGGAAACGGTCCTATGGGAAAGCACTGACGCTGAGGGAACGAGCGTGAGAAAGCGGTCAGATGATGCTCAGGGGTGATTGGGGACAGAACGGCAGGACGTTCAGGTGACGTGAATCAGGGAGACCTCGCGGCCCGAGCTGACGGGAGCGAGGAGTCAGAGCCTTCGTAGTAGCGAAGAAGGGCCGTAACTGGCGTGGAGCGAAGGAAGGCAGGAAGGTGGATGCGTGAAGGAAGCAGAGAAGGACGAACAACCACAACCAGTGCGCAAGCTAGACCGTGGTGGAGAAATCCGTGCTCGGTGGAGCTGGGTCGAACCTTCGGTGTGGACCGACCGCATGCTGGAGTCCCTCGAGGGAGGGGTGAAGGGAGGCAAGTGGCACAGTCTCATTGACAAGGTGTTTACGGAGAAGAGTCTGGGCATCGCGTGGAAGCGGGTTCGCGAACGAGGCGGATGTGCAGGGATCGACAAGATGTCGATTGAGCTGTTCGCCAAGAGAGCGGACAAGCGTATCGCGCGACTGAGCGAGCAGCTGCGAGAGGGAAGTTACGAGCCGCGTGCCGTCAAGCGAGTCTGGATCCCAAAAGGAGGAGGAAAACTCCGAGGGTTGGGTGTACCGACGATCATCGATCGGGTGGTCCAGACGAGTATGAAGAACGCAATCGAACCGATCTTCGAGCAGATGTTCGAGCCGAGCAGCTACGGGTTCCGACCTGGACGAGGGTGCAAAGACGCACTCCGAGAGGTGGCGGCGCGTCTCGAGAAAGGTCAGACATGGGTCGTGGAGGTCGACATCGAGAAGTACTTCGACACGATCGATAAGAAGCGGCTGATGAGTCTGATCGCCGAGCAGATCGCAGACGGCTCCGTGCTCGGCCTGATCGAGCAGTTCCTCGATCAGGAGGTCATGGAGGGTCTCGATCGTTGGCGCCCTGAAGCAGGGACTCCTCAAGGCGCGGTCATCAGTCCACTGCTGGCCAACATATACCTGCATCCGGTTGACGTTGCGATGCGATCGCACGGCTACGCGATGATCCGCTATGCCGACGACATGGTCGTGATGTGCCGGAGCCGGGAGGAGGCCGACAGAGCTCTTGCCACTCTTACCGAGCTTCTCGAGGAATGTGGGTTGCGACTCCATCCCGAGAAGACGGGAGTCGTGGATGCATCCGAGCGGCCGGGCTTTGAGTTCCTCGGCTACCAGTTCTTCGGCAACCGCCGTTATCCTCGCGAGTCAAGCAGGAAGAAGTTGCGGGACAACATCCGCAGCAAGACTCCGAAGCTCAGCGGGGACAGCATCGAAGTGATCATCAAGTCAGTCAATGCCACCCTTCGGGGATGGTTCGGGTACTTCAAGCACAGCTCATCCTCGGCCTTCATCAGCACCGACAAATGGGTGCGGATGCGAATCCGCCGAATCCTGCGGAAACGGTCGAAACGAAACGGGCAAGCACGAGGACACGACCACTTCCGATGGCCAAACGCCTATCTTCAGCAGCTTGGCCTCTTCAGTCTGCACGAGGCGCACAAGCTGGTTCGCCAGTCTTCGTCATAGACCACCAACCGGAGAGCCGGATGCGGGAGATCCGCCCGTCCGGTTCGGAGGGAGGGGCGGGGGGCCAATCCCTCGTCCCTACCCCTATTGGAGCTTTCGCCCGCTTCGCGGCCTTTTCGGATTTCGGCCGCTTCGCGGTCTTTCTGGTTCGGTGGGAGCTCGCCCTCCCGGGTTCTTGCTATCTGCCGCTTGCTACTGACCACTGACGACTGTTGACTGACGACTGTTGACTGCTTTGCTCTCGACTGCTTATCAAGGCGTTGATCTCCTCGTCGGCGGGACGGATCTCCCAGGGGCCGAACTGCACGCCTGGATGTTTCGAGATCAGTGCGATCGCGTGGTTGAGGTCGCGTGCTTCGAGAATCAGGATCCCTCCGAGGTACTCCTTGGTCTCGGCGTAGGGGCCGTCGGTCACGTCGACATTACCGCCGCGGTAGCGGAGCGTAACAGCACTCTCGACCCCCTGGAGCGCCTCGCCACCGGCAAAGTGCCCGCCGCGTCGCAGCTCGTCGTCATAGAGGAAGCACTCCTCCATCGCCGCACTCATCTCCTCCTCGGACATCGCGCCGAACTTCTCCGGATCGGCAAATCCCATACAGATGAATCTCATGTTCGTGGTCCTCCGTTTGGCTGTTGTTACCTGATGGTCGAACGGGGAAGGGGGAAATCGACACGGAGGGGCGAAAAAGAGTGAAAAGTGCGAAGTGAAAAGTGAAAAGTGGGAGAAAAATTGAAGAGGTCGAAGTGAAAAGTGGGGCGTTGTGGATTGTCTGGGGAGCGAAGA
>JBPPNE010000255.1:0-4729 GCA_051306415.1 Porticoccaceae bacterium | reverse complement strand
CGCCCATTCCGTGTTAACGCTGCAAGTAGACCGTTGCGTGATAGCTGCATGAGTCTCCGGTAAGACCCGGACGCCGCTCCCAATGGAGCCGCGCAAAACTAGCAGGGTGACCACGTGGTCAGCTTGCACGTTGGACGCATGAGAGCCCACATACGCCAGCACCATGGCCCGCCCTTCAATGGGCCGTCGGGTGTCCGCGTAGTGCATTGAGAGACGTATAGAACATGAGTCGCCACCCGGTGATAGGGGGATGGGCCGCTTACTAACGCAGCTATAGGCTGCTACGTGAGCCGGTTTGCATACCTTGACGGTCGGGTGGGAAAAGTGTTCGTTGGACGGTCGGAGAGACCTATCCAAGCTGGAAGCGTGGAAAGTAAGCTAGGCAAAGTCAGCCTAGATCCCGGAATGCTGATACACCGTAGTATGCTGAATACAGAACGGTGCGGCGAAGGTAACTCTAACCGGGTGCCGAATTATACCACGTCATACCTTCTATAGCAAAGCCTTCACTCGTTACCTCGGTCCCATATGGGACCGAACAGAACCCTAACCTTAGCGGGCTACCCTCCGGGCCGGATAACCCGGGAGCCCCTCTGTCTAGTCACCTAACCCTGAAAGATTCTAGCGCCGGCTCGTCCTCATGGCGAGCTGGCGACGCGTAACCGCTTGTCGCGCATGGCGAGCGGACCGTAATCACTCGTGCGCTGGCTCCCTGACGCCGATAGGGGAGTATCATATGCTCGGGCACCTAGACAGAGGGGCTCCCTAACAAACCCGGAGAGCCCATGACCATCCTTCAGCAGATCAACCGCCTCGAGGAGCGCGTCCTCGACACCAACGACACCATCGAATTGATCCTGATCCGTAAGCAGCTCGACCGCCTGGCCGAGCAGCTCGCGGAGGCGCGCTAACGTGCGGGCCTACCCGCCCGTGCCTTACGCCTTGCAGCTTGCTTGCTCCTGGAGCATCGGCTTCCTGGAGCTTGCGATCGCTGTGAACGTCTAACGTGCGCAAGATCCTTAACGCCTACTTCGCGATCGTCCAGCCGTCCGCCGTCAGAGGCTAGCGCCTCACCGGCCCGGAGGGTAGCCCGCTAGGGGTTTCGAGAGGGTTCCTAGAATGATCCCGGAATCACGGGATCCTGACCCGGACGAGCATACCCCTTCCCCTCCTATCTGAACGCAAGACTACGGAATCCAGTGGGACGCCCCGAGCGGACCGAGACATGCCTAGGCTTGTCACCGCCCCGAGCATTGCCCTAACCGTTGCGACTCGTTGGTAGGGTAAGGCGACGCTCCGAAGGTTCATGGCAGAGGGTGCTAGGATTACCGACCTAGAAAACCGCCCCGAGGCTAGTCAGGACCCACGACGGGAGGCTGGGGCTCTAACCCGGCCGGGTGAGCATACGCAACGAGACTCGTTTCCGACGGCCTCCTAATGGGGCGAGATTCCTGGATCATTCTAAAAGCCCTCTCGAAACGTGGTGAGTCCGGTTAGGGGCCTGGAAGGCCCTTATGCTAACGGGCCCCTCACCGGGCTCACCACTAACGGGTTAATCAGGGCGTCATGTTGTGCCTCCGGGGTTTGTTTCACAAACCCGGGCCTCTCACGGCCCAATCGGAGACATGACCATGACGGATTCTGACATGCAGACGATCGAGATCTCGTCCCTCTGGGCCTTCCTGGGGGACAACCACAGCCGGGAGCTCACGAGCTACTTCGACCTCCTGACGCCCGCCAAGCAGGCGGTCGGCAAGGAGGACGAGGAGAAGCTGAGCCCCGACATCGTGAAGCTGGCCACGGCGTTCGCCAAGGGCGTCAAGCTCCAGCTCGGCGGCATGGTCATGGTGACCAAGATCACCAAGGCCCACGCCTCCGAGGCCCTGGACCTGCGGCGCAAGCTGCGGGCCCAGTTGGCCAAGCTGGGCAGCTTCACGGTCTCCATCGGTGGTGCGGACGTGGCGGTGGCGAACCACCACCTCATGACGGCCTTCGATGCCATCTACCCCTCGGGGGCGAAGGCGAAGGAGCCGGCGTGGGAGACGGTCGCTGGCTTCCGCCGCACCATCTTCGGCTGGCTCCTGGGCAACGCGGTCCGCGCGGCCCAGGGTCTCGAACTGTTCACCACGGTCCCCGTCGAGGTCAAGGTCTACACGGCCGATGCCCGTGGAGCCCAGGAGCGGCGGGTGGACAACATCATGGAGAACACGAACAAGGCCGACGCCTTGAAGAAGCTCACGAACGAGGACATGATCAAGGCCGCCAACGACATGTTCGAGAGCGGGTGCAAGGAGGCCGCGCTCACCGAGCTCTTCAAGAGGGGCACGGCGCAGAAGCTCTACGGCATCTGCAAGCTGAACCAGGCCTACCCGGAGCTGAACCTCGTGGAGAGGCTCCGGGCCGGTGAGCTGAAGTGGGGCCCGCTCCACAAGGAGCAGCTCCGCGACCTGATCACCAAGCACGCCTCCGAGGACGAGGTGAGGACGTTCTTCGAGACGCCGCCCGGGACCAACGTCTCCGGCATGGCGCCGCGCAAGGACATCGAGAAGCTCCTGCAGTATCCGTGCGAGATCGTCCGGCTGATCGCGCGGTTCGAGATCAAGAACGACGTCAACGGGATCGGTGCCGTCATCGGCCCGCACCGCGTGGCGATCGACAAGGCCCTCAAGGCCATCTTCGGCCACAGCCTCGAGGCCTACGGCAAGGGCGTCGAGGTGGACGAGGTGGTCCAGGAGGAGTCGGCCGACGCGGAGACGGAGGAGAAGAAGGCGAAGAAGGTGCGCGCGCCGTCCCGCAAGGGCGCGGCCGCGAAGTAGCTAACGGACCTCGTTAGCTGCCCGGATTAACATCCGGCAAGGTCGGGTGCGTGCGTCCCACCACCACGGCCCTGTGCCCGGAGGCACAACATGGCGCCCTGACACTAGGTAGGCTTGATCCTGGGCCCTCTAACGGAGGTTCCATGATTAGCAACACAGACCTGAACGGACTCATTGGGGCGTGCGACGCGATCGCTCCCCAGATCGAAGCTCGGTTCAAGGCTTTCCTCGCGGATGCGAAGAAGGCCCTTCTTGAGCTACGCTCACTCCGGCACATCGAGTGCGTTTCCTGCTACAAGTGCGTGAAGTGCAACGTCAAGCCCGAAGATCGGGCTGCGCCCTGCCCGGTTATTGATTCGAATCCGCGCGAGAAGTGTTCTTCTTGCGTCTACTTCTAACGGCCAGGGCCCACGGTCAAGCCTACCTAGCATCGTGCCTTACGCAGAGGGGTCGAGAAAGGGTGCTACCGTGCACCGAAGAACAAAGGCTCCGAGGACCCTACCAAACATGGCCCCTCTGCGTAGGGCACGATAACGAGAGTCCAAGATTCTGGCATCGAGCAGGAAGAGCGAGGACGGCAGCTACTACACGGTCACGTTTCCGAACGCTCCGGAAATGGTGATCACGATCAACGAGAACGACTTGCTCGTTCGCTAACCCTAACGGCTCGATGCCAGAATCTTGGACTCTCGAGGAAGGCTTGATCCTGGGATCGCCTAACGAGGTGTCCCATGACTCTACACAAGCGTTCACGAAGGAAGCCGAAGAAGGTCGTCCTTCGGGTCAAGGGCCGCAAGGCTCTTGATTCCTCTCTCAAGGCCGTTCAGCACCGTGGGACGATTCTAATCGTTCGCACGGGCTCTTGGTTCACGGTCACGGCCCGGTGAACGAGTGCATCCACCCGGGCTGCAAGGAGACGGCCTTGCGGAACGAATCGTTCTGTAAGGCCCATCTCGAAGCCTTTGTAATCTGGGTCAAGGCCCAGCACATTGAATGCATCTCCTGCACGCGCTGCGTCAAGTGCAATATGGTCCGGTCGAACACGGCTTGCACGGTCTCTGATTTGAATCCTCGAGCCAAGTGCTCTGACTGCATCTAAAACCCGCGATCCCAGGATCAAGCCTTCCTAGAGTCTTGCACAGAGGGGCCGAGAAAGGGGTGCCACGTGGCACCGAAGAACAAGGGCTCCTCGGAGCCGGGCTCCGAGGAGCCCAAGCGGATTAGCATCAGTCTCAAGGTTGGCGAATCGGAATACATCCGGGCCGCCGATTGGCGAGACGGTCGCTTGATTCTGACTCTAACGGCCGTCTCTGTTGATGAGGAGTTTCGGACGCGCCTGATCGAGATGCTCGGGCCGGATTACGGCGAGATGGCTCTCGCCAAGGTCCACGATCTCAGTGTTCTCAGGATCCTGCAACTCGCGCTCGAAGAACGCTAACTCAAACACGGCCCCTCTGTGCAAGACTCTCCTCGAAAGGGCCCCTTAGAACCGAGGGACCCGTGAAAAGATACGTGGTGATGGAAATCTCTGACGGCAAAGTCAAGGGCGTCTTTGACGATTTCGAGGTGGCCCTTGCGGTTATTTTTACCCAAAGGGGCGCCTATGAAAGGAAGGCGATCGAGAAACTGTCCGAAGGCAACTGGGTGGTAACTACCCACGGCCTCCGCATTGTGCGGATCACGAAGAATACTCTGTATTAGAAACCAAAGGGGCCCTTCCGAGGAGGGTCTATGCCTTACTTGGAAACGTTTCAGGGTGACCCTGAGACAAGCCTCTGCATCAGAAAGGCCGAGATCAGGGTAGCTGTCAAAGAGGCTTTGTCTCTTGGCGTCCTGGTCGAGGTCAGGAACTCTTCCTTCACGGACCCGGGACCGGACTACTCCGAGATTGTAATCGCGGGCGTCACGGTCCC
>JBPPNE010000254.1:0-6146 GCA_051306415.1 Porticoccaceae bacterium | reverse complement strand
TGGCTCCGTGTCGCGGCAGCGCTGATCGACGGGCTGATCCTGTGTGCGCTCGGTGTTGGATTGATGATCTTCGCTTTTTTCTCGTTTATCCCGCTGTCGCTGGGAGGCAGCGCAACCGCACTCATGAGCGGCATCGCCGGCGCCAATACCCTGAGCACGCTGCTGTCTTGGCTCTATTACAGTCTTCAGGAGTGTTCACAGCACCAGGCTACCTTCGGCAAACGTGCGGTGGGCATTCGGGTCACCGATGTCGCGAATGGGCGGATTTCCTTCCCGCGCGCCACTGGCCGCTACTTTGGCAAGATTCTGTCGGCGCTGTTTTTCGGCATCGGCTTTCTGATGGTCGCCTTTACCGGCAGGAAGCAAGGGCTGCACGATATGCTCGCCGGCACCCTGGTGGTGAAATACCAGGGATGACCTGAACAAGTCCTTCGCTCCTTCGACGAGCTCAGGACAGACGGAACTTAGAACAACTCGCGCCCACTGATTGCCACTCGTGGTGAGGCCCGAGCCTGTCGAGGGGCGAATCCAGAAGAGGATCGGATTGCGCGGAACACCTCTAACCGAGCACCCTTGATCAACAACCGAACACCCTTGATCAACGAAACTTCTTCGTGGTTGCGGTCAACCCTTTTGCGTGTGGTTCGCTTTAGGTAGCGTGCACTGATGCACAGCCTCTTGAACACTGAAAGGATCGATGATGAAAAGAACGGTACTGTTAACCCTGGTGGCCACCCTTCCACTTTTACCGATGGCCGCGCTCGCCGCCGATGGCGAACGCCTGGATCAGCGCGGTGATCGCATCGACCAACGCATCGACAATAAAAGCGACCGCATCGACCAGCGTCTCGATGCCAAGGGCGAGCGCATCGATGATCACCTGGACAAGGCGTCGGATCGCTTCGCCGCTAATGGCCATGAGCGCAGAGCGACCCGGCTGGATAACAAGGGGGATCGCATCGAAAATCGCCTTGACCGCCGCGGCGATCACATCGACAACCACCTCGATCGCAAAGGCAATCGCATCGACCGGCGACTTGACCGCAAAGGCAACCGCGTCGACCGTCGCCACTGAGCAATCGGTCCTCGCATAAAACCCTTGGCGCCGCTTTGAAATAGGCCGTTCTGACCCAGGCCCCGCAACGGGCCTGGGCTTTTTAGCCGCCGGATTTATCAGCCAAACGGGTTGACTTCGCGGCGACGCGCGCTAGCCCGTAGCAGAATTTGCCGCCGCTCACTGTGATCGAGAGACATCCAATCGCGTATCTCGGCACCACTGCGGTAACAGCCTGTGCAGATGTCCTCAACATTGAGTAGGCAGATCGACACACAGGGCGACGACGGTGGTTGTTCGTTGCCCGTAGAATTCACTGTCGCTCCACCAAAAGCGGTTTCAGTGTCGCGCGAAAGCTGGCCGCTTTCTCCTGGTAAATCCGCGCCGAGCTGGCCAGCATGGCAATGCCTTTGTCATCGAGCTGGCGCACCACCTTTGCCGGTATGCCCAGCACCATCGAGTTGTCGGGTACTTCCATACCCTCCGGCACCAGCGCGTTGGCGCCGACGAGACAATTGCGGCCGATGCGCGCGCGATTGAGCACCACCGCGTTGATGCCGATCAGCGAGTTGTCGCCGATGGTGCAGCCGTGAACCATCGCGCAGTGGCCGATGGTGACATTGCTGCCGACCACCACCTGAATGCCCGGATCGGTGTGAATGACCGCGTTGTCCTGCACATTGCTACCGGCGCCGATGGTGATGGTATCGGTATCGCCGCGGATGACCGCGTTGAACCAGACGCTCGCGCCCGCGCCGAGGATTACCGAACCGATCACATCGGCACTATCGGCGACAAATACGCCGTCGCCGATGTCGGGAATCCTGTCCTCAAACTGATAGATCATCGAATCATGCCTCCGAAATTGGGTAGATCGGTGCTGCCACCGCTGCTGCCACCGATGTCGTCATAGTCAAGCTCAAGCCCCGCGCCCAATGTCTGGTTGAGAAATTTTACCAGCACCCTGAGGGTAAAACCCCAGATCTGATAACCCTCGAATAGGCAGCAGGGAAGCGCATAGGTAACGCCAGACAACTCGAACTCGCGGGTGACAAAATTGTCCCGCTCAAGCAGATGAGCTATGGGTACCCGAAACACCGCGTCGAGCTCGGCAAGATCGGGGCTGAGTTCAATGATGGGATCAAACAGACCGACATAGGGCGTCACTTGCACGGCGGTGCGCGTGACCTGGCGAGGGAGCCGCGCGATCACTTCGACCTCACCGACAGGCAACGCGATTTCCTCTTCGGTTTCCCGCAGGGCGGTACCCAGCAGGCTGGCGTCACCGGGTTCCCACATGCCACCGGGGAACGCGACCTCACCACCGTGCTTGGTCAAATGCGCAGCGCGTTTGATCAGCACAATGTGACTGTGGCGCTCACGGGTGAGCGCCACCAGCACCGCGGCCTCGCGCTCCGCTCCCAAGGGTTGCACGGGAGCGGGCGGGCAGTCACCCAGCCTGTCAACAATTCGGTCGAGCATCGCCAATAGCCATTTTTCACTCCGACAGCGTTATACTGACACGAGACCGGCTCAGCATCACAGTTTCCCGCGGTGATAAATACGCGACCTGTAGTTTACAGGAGATGACCAGCGATGAAGTTTTGCAATGAAGTACTGTAGCTCCTGCGGCAACCCCATCAGCCTGCGCATTCCCACGGGAGATGATCGCCACCGCTACATTTGCGATGCCTGTGAAACCATCCACTACCAGAACCCGCGCATTATCGCTGGCTGCGTGCCGATTTTTGGCAGTCAATTGCTGCTGTGCAAACGCGCCATTGAGCCCCGCTATGGCTACTGGACCCTACCCGCCGGGTTTATGGAAAATGGCGAAACCGTCGCCGAAGGCGCGCTGCGCGAGTGCGTCGAAGAGGCCAACGCGGTGCTGCATACACCCGAGCTCTACACCGTGATCGACATCCCCCATATCAGCCAGGTCTACATGTTCTTTCGCGGACAATTGGGCGAACGCCAATTTTCTCCGGGCATTGAATCGCTCGAAGTGGAACTGTTCGACGAAGAAGATATCCCCTGGGATCAAATTGCCTTCCCATCGGTCAGAAAAACCCTCGAGTATTTTTTTGCCGACCGTAAAACCGGTATTTTTCCGGTTCGCACGGATATCGTCAGCCGTCCCCACCCCTCGTCCAAGAGTTGATCCCGTGGCAATAGCCGTGCTGTTTTTGCGGCGGTTCAACAAGCTCTGACCAAATCGTCATGCCCGCGCAAGCGGGCATCCAGCACAGAAATTTTTTAGATTCCCGCATTCAGGCGGAACGGCGAGAGCCAACTGGTTCCGAGATTCCTTGACGACGACCGCTGCCGTTCAAACGGCGTGGAAAACTTACAACGAATCAAACCAGATCAGGCTTGCCATCCGCCCGGTGACACCGTCGCGACGATAAGAATAAAACCGATCCACATCACCATAGGTACAGTAATCACCACCATAAACGCGGGTCGCGCCCAAGCGCGCCAACAGGCAGCGCGCGAGCTGGTAGAGATCGCCGTAATAGTGTTGCGCTCGCAGCGGTGACGGCGTGAAGCAGGCGGCGATTGCCGATCGGTCAGCCTCGTTGTCCAGGCTGCTTTCAAAGGCCATTTTTACTTCTCCGCCGACTTCAAAATGCGCTGGGCCAATGGCGGGGCCAAGCCAGGCCAGCAGAGAATCCGCCGGCACCGCCATCGCCGCTACCGTCGCCGTCAGAACTCCCGCCGCCAACCCACGCCAACCGGCGTGGGCCGCTGCTACCACGGTGCCCGTCTCGTCACATAACAACACCGGCAAGCAGTCCGCCGTCAATACCGCGCAGACGACCCCGGATTCTCGCGAATAACTGGCATCAGCGCGGAGGATCTGGCCACCCGCCTTGGCTTCGATCACCTGAACGCCGTGTTCCTGCATTAACCATTGCGGCGATCCCGTCAATCCAAGTTCAGCGATCAAGCGCTCACGATTGACCGCAACGCGGCGAGGGTCATCGCCGACGTGATCAGCCAGATTGAGCCCGCGCCAGCGACCACTGCTGACACCACCTTCCCGAACAGTGGTCAGGGCATGCACCCGGACGGGCGCCGGCCACTCCGGCCGTAGGCTGGGGAATGGCATCGGCTTAGCCAGCGGCATGGTCAACCTTGGCAAGCGCACCCAGCAGGGCACGCATATCCTCCGGCAGTGGGGCCGACCACGTCTGTGTTTCCCCTGTCGAAGGATGAATCAGCGATAGCCTCGCGGCGTGCAGCGCCTGACGCTGAAAGCCACGAACAGTCATCTGCAATTCATCGCTGGCGCCCCTGGGCAGACGCAAGCGGCCACCGTAGGTGGCATCACCGACGATGGGATAGCCAACATGGCCCAGGTGCACGCGAATCTGGTGCGTGCGTCCGGTTTCCAGACTCACGCGGACATGGGTGTGGGCGGCAAATCGTGCCAACACCCGATACCGGGTTATGGCTTCCTTGCCGCCGTGGGCAACAACCGCCATCTTGACCCTGGCACTGGGGTGACGACCGATTTGAGTGTGGACGGTTCCACCGCCGGTCATCACACCGTTAACGATGGCCTCGTACTCGCGCGCCACCGTGCGCGCCTGCAGCTGCGCCACCAGGTTGCAATGGGCAGCGAGGGTTTTGGCAATCACCATCAACCCCGTGGTGTCCTTGTCGAGGCGATGAACGATGCCTGCACGGGGGATCGTGGCAAGAACCGGACAATGGTGCAGCAGACCATTCAACAGTGTGGCGTCTCGGTTGCCAGCCCCCGGATGGACCACAAGCCCCGCCGGCTTGTTGATCACCAGGAGCGCCTCATCCTCGTAGACCACATCCAGCGCGATCGCCTGGGCAGTCCAGTCGCCCTGTGGCTCTGGCGTCGCCGCCAGGGTCAACAGCTCACCGCCAGCCAGTCTGTCCTTGCCACGCCGCGCGCAGCCATCAACTGCCAGCGAGCCGTCACTAATCCACTGCTGCACGCGGACGCGGGAAAATTCCCCAAGAAGCTCAGCCGCCGTGCGGTCGAGGCGAGTACCGGCAAACTGCTCCGGCACGCGCACTTGCCGTTGAATCGTGCTGTCGTCAGTAGACATGTGTGGTTTTGCTTCCCGTTGAGCTATGGTTAAATAGCCAGCCGCAAGGGCCTCGGCCCCTCCCCCTTGACTGAACGCCAAGACAGAGCACGCCACCTCATGCGATTCATTGCCCTTGTTCTCACCGCCCTGCTGCTAGTCTCAGGCTGTTCCTGGCTCGGTCTCGGAGGCGACGATGAGAACGAAAAGAGCGAAAAGAAATCCAAGACCGAGGGCTACACGGAAAAGGACTTCTACGACGCCATCCAGCGCGGCCTGAACTCGGGTGACTGGGTCACCACGATCGAGAATCTGCAGTCCCTGGAGGCCCAGTTTCCCTTTGGCAACTACGCCGAACAAGCCCAGCTGGAACTGATTTTCGCCCAATACCAAAGCGCGGATTTCGAAGCCGCGATCGCGTCCGCCGACCGTTTCATCCGTCTGCACCCGCGCCATCCCAATGTTGACTACGCCTTCTACATGAAGGGCCTGTCCGCCTTCTCGCAAAGCCGGGGATTTTTTGACAACTTCCTGCCGATGGATCCCACCACAAGGGATCCCGGTATAGCGCGGGATTCCTTTGCCACGTTCAGCGAGTTGGTCAACAGCCACCCCACCAGCACCTATGCGGCCGACGCTCGCAAGCGAATGATTCACTTGCGCAATCTGCTGGCCTATCACGAAATCCACGCCGCCAACTATTACTTCAAGCGCGGCGCCTACCTCGCGGCGGCGAACCGGGGCCGCTACGTCGTCGAGAACTTCCAGATGACCCCGGCCGTCCCCGATGCCCTCGCGGTGACGGCACAAGCCTACCACATGCTGGGTTATGAGGATCTGGCGGCAAGCTCAGCAAAGGTCCTCGCCACTAACTACCCCAACTACCCCCATCTCGATGAGCAGGGTCAGTTCATCTACCAGAAGGACACAACTGTCAACGACAAGTCATGGCTAAATCGCCTCAGCCTTGGTCTTTATAAACCGACGGAACCGCCCACCTTCGACACTCGCGACCGCTACGATCC
>JBPPNE010000253.1:0-12552 GCA_051306415.1 Porticoccaceae bacterium | reverse complement strand
CGCGCGGTGGCCGAGATTGACGAACTCCTGCAGTTGTTCCAGCGAACCGCGCAGACCGCTGACTTCTTCCAGGTCGGCGCCGGTGCAGAAATTCTTGCCTTCCGAGCGGATGAGGATACAGCGCACTGTGGTGTCAGCTTCGAAGCGGTCAATGGCAACCAGCAGTAGGCGATGCACGGCCATCGACAGGCAGTTGAATTTTTCCGGGCGATTGATGGAAAAAATGCCGACACCGCGGTCGGTTTGCACAGTGGCGACGGAACTGGTCATACGGACACCTCTGGATAATTATTCGCTGGGGATTGTTTTTCAGGCGATTTTGCCGATGTAGTCGCGGGCAATGATCATCTTCATGATGTGGGCCGTGCCATCGCCGATTTGCAGCCCGAGAACATCGCGTAGTCGCTGTTCGAACGGCAGATCGGTGCTGTAGCCGCCATGGCCGTGCAGCAACAGGCATTGGTGAACGACGTCAAAAGCGAGCTTTGGCGCCCACCATTTGGCCATCGCCGCCTCCTTGGTATGGGGCAGATTGCTGGATTTGAGCCAGAGTGCCTTCAGGCAAACCAGGCGTGCGCCTTCCATAAAAGTTTCTGCCTCGGCGAGAGGGAAGGTGATGCCCTGGTTCACCGCGAGGGGTTTGCCGAACGATTGACGTTCCTGGATGTACTGCCAGGTTTCATCGAGGCAGATCCGTGCAATCGCCAGGCACTGAAGGCCGATCAGCGCGCGGCTGAAATCGAAGCCCTGCATGACCTGCACGAAACCCTTGCCCTCGTCGCCGACACGAAAGTGCTCGTGTACGCGCACGCCGTCGAGGAAAATACTGCCGCGACCGACGGCCTTTTCACCGATATCGTCGAAGCGGCTGCGGCTGACACCGGGCGCGTTCAGGTCGACGATGAAGGCGGTGATGCCGTGGGCCTTGTCCGCGACCTCGCCGGTGCGGGCGAACAGTAAGCTGTAGTCGGCCTGATCGGCCATGGAGATCGAGGATTTCTCGCCCGACAGCACATAGTGATCGCCATCGCGCACCGCCTTGACGACGAGATTGGCGGCGTCTGAACCACCGCGAGGCTCGGTGAGTGCGATGCTGCAGACGGCTTCACCGCTGCACATTCTCGGTATCAACTCCTCAATGACCTCGGGCGCCGCGCAATTGACAATGCAGTTGCCCGTCAGAGAGGCGAGAATCTGGCAGTAGACGATGTTGAAATCGCCTTTTGCGAGGGCTTCGGTAATGAGGCCCGAGGTCAGAACATCGACACCGCTGCCGCCCAGGGCTTCCGGCATTTCGGGCGCGATGAAACCGAGTTGGCCCATGTCGCGGATCAACGCACGGTCGATCACCCCGGTGACTTCGCGCTCGCGATACTTGGGCGCGAGTTGTTCGTTGGCGAATCGTTGCGCGGCATCAATCAGCGTTTGTTGAAAAGGGGTCAACTCGAAGTCCATAATGCATCCACGCCAGCGGTCGGTAGGACGGCAATTCTAACAGAGATAAATCTATGACGGACTCTCGACACCAACGATCCGATATTGGCGAAAAGGTGATTTTCCGCCTTTACCAAGCAGCCAATTTGGCACACCGGAAAGCCGCCGTGGTGCTCAGGCAATTCAAACTGAGCCCTCAGCAAGCCTCCATTCTGGGCTTGCTATCGCGGCCCAATTACGAAGCCGGCATGACGATAAATCAGCTCGTCAACTATTTGATGGTGAGTCGGCAGAATTTGAATGGTGTGCTGAAGCGCATTGAAAAAGCCGGGTATATCGAGCGGGTGGTGCATCCTGACGACCTGCGTTCACGCCAAGTCCGGCTCAGCCCGCTGGGGTGGCAGATGTGGCAACAGGTCGAGCCGGTCATTGAAGACTTCTATTGCAAGGGCCTGCAGTTCATCCCGAAACAAGAACAGGAGGAGCGCATCCTCGGCCTCAACCGGTTGATTGCGTCGCTGAAGGCGCTCTGATCCATCGAGGCGTGCTCATACCTCTAAACCCCTTCAAAAACCTCTTCAAACATCCGGGCAGATGGGCCGGGGTGGAGTTGGCCGCTATCCTCAGAGACTTTTCGGATGGACCAGTCTGCGCAAGATAACCACTGGATGAGCCTTGCGCTGAGTCTGGCGGAGCGCGCCGCTACCGAGGGCGAGGTGCCGGTAGGGGCGTTGATAGTCTGTGGTGATCAGGTGGTTGGCGAGGGCTGGAATCGACCGATTGGCAGCCATGATCCCACCGCGCATGGAGAGGTCGTTGCGCTCAGAGCCGCAGCCATGGCGCAACACAATTACCGGCTGTCTGGTTGTACCCTCTACGTCACCCTGGAGCCCTGCACCATGTGTGTGGGCGCTGCCATTCATGCCCGCATCGATCGACTGGTGTTCGGCGCGCCAGAGCCAAAGGCCGGAGCGGTGGTCAGTCGATCCGGCCTGCTGAATCAAGGCCACTTCAACCATCGCATCGCCTGGTGCGGTGGTGTGCTTGCTGAGCGATCTCGCGCACTGATGACGGAGTTCTTTCGAATCCGCCGCGTCCGCGGCTTGCTCGGCGACTAGGTGGACTACAGTCGCTTCTGATCCTCACCCAAATCATTTGACGAGGGTATGTAGATACGGCGTCGGGCCGCCAGCAGCTCTTGTTCCCTGTTGTGCCAGCCGAGAATCTCGGTGTAGCGGCGCACACGCTTTACGAAGGTCGCGGACTCGCCACCGCGGGCGAATCCGTATTTAACACTCGTGTAGTGCTCCTCCCGTTGAAGCATCGGCAGGTGCTGCTTGACGTCGTCCCAGTGGTTGGGGTTTTTGCCATTGCGCTCGGTAAGAACGCGGGCGTCCTCGAGATGGCCGAGTCCGATATTGTAAGCAGCTAGCGCCAACCAGGTGCGATCCGGTTCCTCAATGCGGTCGGCAATTCTCCCCCGCAGTTGAAGAAAGTATTTTGCGCCGCCGCGCAGGCTTTGGGTGGCGTCAAGGCGGTCTTTTACACCCATTTCCTGCGCAGTTCGCTCGGTTAACATCATCAGCCCACGTACGCCCGTCGGTGAGGTCGCCTGTGAATCCCAGCGGGATTCCTGATAGGCGATTGCCGCGAGTAGATGCCAATCGAGGTCGTATTCTGCTGCGATGCTGATGAACAGATTTTTATATTCAGGTAGTAGACGGATCAGATCATCCAAAAATTCCTGGCTGATATTAAGGCTCAGTTCCGTGCCACGATCAAAAAAAAGCCTTTGCAATCGCCCTAACTCTCCAGACTTGGCGTAATTCTGGAGAAATTGGTTGGCGGCAACGATCAGGCTGTCGTCGCCGTGACCGGGGAAGGCCCAGCCGACGGGTTCGGCTGAGGTTGCGCTGAACGCCGCGCGGGCTCTAGGATAAAAATTGTGATTGGCGGCATAGGACGCCGAATCGACTATTGCATAGTTAACCGCGCCACTGTGGATGCGCTCGATCAAGTCGGCGCTGTCGATACCCCAGGCTGTAGTCCAGGTGAGCCGCGAATTGCTCTGCCGCAATCGCATGAGGTTTTCGCTTTGCAAACGATCGGGAAGTATCACGATTTCGCCATCACGAAGATCCGCCAACGACCACGGTTTGCGCCGCCCGAGTGGATAGATCAATTTCTGCTCTACATTGTAGTAGGGGATAGAAAATCGGAGGGATTGCCAGGCGTTGGTTTTGGCGATGAGTCGGGCAGTGGCGAAATCGGCTTCAGCACTATTGAGGGTATCGCTGAGTGTGGCGGTGTTGTCGTACAGGCGCACATCGAGACGGACGCCCAAGCTGTCTGCGAAGCTTTTGGCGAGCAGGTACTCAAAACCGTTGCTGCCGCTGGCATCTTCGAAATAGGTCGTTAGTCCGCTGACGGTTGCCACCCGTAATGTGCCCTGGCTACGCACCAGTTCGAGCACGGTCAGTGCGCGACTGCCTGGCTGCACTACAGTCGCCAGACTGATGATCGCTGCCAGTGCGAACTGTATCCCGGCGCGCTTTTGAACGGTTGATAGCTGGTCCATGGCGGGATGGTAGCAGAGCGCGGCCGCTCGCTCTCACTTTTGCCGGGTTGACAAAAGACTGTAAATAATCATCGGGAGTGGAGATCGTTGAGCCGAAAATCCCGACCAGAATCGCTGGCGCTTGTTCAGGCGGCTTCCGGTGTCGTCGGCTCCCGACACTGGAAAGTCTGTGCGACTTTACTGCCTTCAACGGACTTCAGGTAGACATCGAAACCCCAGAGCTGGTGCAGATGGCGGAGGACTTCCTGGGTCGATTCAGCGGCGAGTGGACGCGACTGGTGAACATCGTGGTGCAAGGTCAGCGAGCGGTTCCCGGCGATATCCGCCTGGACAATCTGGATATTGGGTTCGCGCACGCCGAGGTTATACAGGCCACCCAAAGCTTCACGGATGGCCTGATAGCCGTTCTCGTCATGGATCGCGGCTACACTGAGGTAGTCCTTGTTGGTGTCGTCCACCACTGCAAATAGCCTCAACTCACGGATCAGGCGAGGCGACAAAAACTGTTGGATGAAACTTTCATCCTTGAAGTTCTCCATGGCGAAGTGCAGTGTCTCCAGCCAAGGGGTGCCGGCAATGTCGGGAAACCAGATTTTGTCCTCCTCCGTTGGAGTTTCGCAAATGCGGCGGATGTCCTGCATCATCGCAAAACCCAAGCTATAGGGATTGATTCCATTAAAATTGGGGCTGTCGTAGGGAGGTTGATAGATAACGTTGGTATGGGACTGGAGAAATTCGAGCATGAAGCCATCGTTTACCAAGCCTTCATCATACAAGTCATGAATGAGTTGGTAGTGCCAGAAACACGCCCAGCCCTCATTCATGACCTGGGTCTGCCGCTGCGGGTAGAGATACTGGGCAACTTTGCGGACGATGCGAACGACTTCGCGCTGCCAAGGTTGGAGCAGGGGAGCGTGCTTTTCGATGAAATACAGCAGGTTTTCTTCCGGCTCAGTAGGAAATTTATCCGCTATTGGCTTTGCATGTAAGGTTTCTTTTCTGGGTATCGTTCGCCACAAATCATTTACTTGTTGCTGCAAGATATTCGCCCGTTGCTGTTGGCGATTCATTTCTTCGTCCATCGAGATTGGGTACGGACGCTTATAACGGTCAACGCCATGATTCATCAGCGCGTGGCATGCATCCAGCATGACTTCGACCGCTTCCACACCGTGTTTTTCTTCACATTCGCCGATGTAGTTGCGAGCGAATACCAGATAATCGACGATGGAGCTGGCGTCGGTCCAGGTACGGAACAGATAGTTGCTCTTGAAGAACGAATTGTGTCCGAAGCAGGCGTGGGCAATGACCAGTGCCTGCATGACCATGGTGTTCTCTTCCTGCAAATAGGCGATGCAGGGGTCCGAATTGATGACCAGTTCGTAGGCCAGTCCCATGTTGCCGCGCCGGTAATTCTGCTCGACATTGATAAAATGTTTGCCAAAAGACCAGTGGTGGTAGTTGATTGGCATCCCAACGGAGGCATAAGCGTCCATCATTTGTTCAGAGCTGATGATTTCGATCTGGTTAGGGTAGGTATCCAGGCGGTAGCGTTCGGCGAGCCGGGTAAACTCGCGCTCGTAAGATTCAAGCAACTCAAAACTCCATTCGGAACTGGTGGAGATAGGTTTTTTGATCATGCGGGCTGCTTCCGGAATAGCTCTTGAAGGACGGGATAAATATCTTCTGGCCCGGTAATCCGCTGCATGGCGAATACGCCGGGATGGGCGTCTTCAATGGGCTGATAACTTACCCAGAGGTGATTCTCTCCCGACGCTATTTCGATGTAGGCGTAGTACTGCACATCGGGGAGGAGTTCATTCAGCAGGTCCTGGCAACGGGCACCGTCTTCCGGCCAGTTGTCCCCATCGGATGCCTGGGCTCCGTAGATGTTCCATTCGCTCGGGGAATAACGCTGACTGATAATTTCTTGCATTAATACCAATGCGCTCGATACCACGGTTCCACCGGTTTCGCGTGACGAAAAGAATTCGTGTTCATCTACTTCCGTCGCGCTGGTATGGTGACGAATGAACACGACATCCGTTTTTTCATAGTGGCGAGAAAGAAAAAGATAGAGTAACAGGAAAAAACGTTTTGCCAGATCCTTGGTGGCCTGATCCATCGAGCCGGACACGTCCATCAGACAAAACATCACGGCTTTCGCGCGCGGGATCGGCTCGCGAATTTTGTTGTGGTAGCGCAGGTCAATATCGTCAAGGAATGGGATGCGATTAATTTGCTGACGCAGCTGCTCAATTCTCTCCTCCAGATCCAGAAGTATTTGTGGATTCGCCAGCGGGTCTTGGGTCAACGCTTTTAATTCCGCCTGGCATCTGCGTAATTCGTTGCGTTTGCCGGCGCCCATCGCGATACGCCGGGCGGTGGCGTTGCGCATGGAGCGGATAATACTGATGTTCGCCGGCGAACCGGTATTGGAGAACCCAGCCCGCATCGGCTTGGTTTCTTCGCTGTCAATTAACTGCCGCTTCGCCAGATTGGGCAGCGTCATGTCTTCAAACAGGACATCAAGGAATTCTTGCTGACTGATTTCGAAAACGAAGTCATCCATGCCTTCGCCTTGATTGCTGGCATCCTGGCCGCTGCCACCGCCACCACCTGGTGGTCGGGGAATACGATCACCAGTGCCGAAATTGCGGTTGCCGGGGTAGATTCGTACCTGGTGGCCACCTGGCCCGTGTTGGAAAACCGGCTCGCCGACATCGCGGGACGGAATGCTAATGGATTCATTTTTATCCGTATCGGTGATGCTGCGCTGGCGGATTTTCTCACCGACCGATTGTCGGATCTGAGCCCGATAGCGACGTAAAAAACGCTGTCGATTAACTGCGCTTTTATTTTTACCGTTTTGCCGCCGATCAATCAGAAAGGACAAGTTGTTTTTCCTTCCATCTGGTTAACTACTGGGATTTCCGTACCCGCAGATACCACTCCGAGAGCAGGCGAACCTGCTTCTTGGTGTAGCCTCGCTCTATCATCCGTTGAACAAAATTCTGGTGCTTTGTTTGATCTTCAGTTGACGCTTTGGCATTGAAAGAGATTACCGGTAGTAGATCTTCGGTGCTGGCAAACACTTTCTTCTCGATCACCACACGCAACTTTTCATAGCTGGTCCATTTCGGGTTATTGCCATCATTGCTGGCACGTGCGCGCAAGACGAAATTGACAATTTCACTGCGAAAGTCTTTGGGATTGCTGATCCCGGCGGGCTTCTCGATTTTTTCCAGCTCGCCATTGAGCGCAGACCGATCGAAGAATTCTCCGGTTTCCGGATCCCGGTATTCCTGGTCCTGCACCCAGAAATCGGCATAGGTGACATAGCGGTCGAACAAATTCTGGCCATACTCCGAATAGGATTCGAGATAGGCTGTCTGGATTTCCTTGCCGATAAATTCGACATATTGGGGCGCCAAAAATTCTTTGATGTAATTCAGATAACGCTCGTGAATGTCGTTGGGGAATTGCGCTTGTTCTATTTGGTTTTCGAGCACATAAAGCAGGTGAACCGGATTAGCCGCCACCTCTGCGGGATCGAAGTTGAATACTTTGGAGAGCACCTTGAAGGCGAAGCGGGTGGAGAGACCAGTCATCCCCTCGTCGACGCCCCCGGCGTCATAGTATTCCTGAATCGACTTTGCCTTGGGGTCGCGATCCTTCAGGTTTTCACCGTCGTAGACGCGCATCTTGGAATAGATACTGGAGTTTTCCGGCTCCTTGATACGTGACAGAACCGTGAATTGCGCGAGCATGCGCAGCGTGTCTGGAGCACAGGGCGCGCCAAACAATGAGCTGTCTCTAAGCAGTTTTCGATAGATCTCCACTTCTTCAGAAACCCGCATGCAATAGGGGATCTTGACAATGTAGACGCGGTCAATGAAGGCCTCGTTGTTGCGGTTATTCTTGAAGGATTGCCATTCAGCTTCATTCGAGTGGGCCACCACAATGCCGTTGAAAGGGATATTGCCGATGGTTTCGGTGCCGTTGTAGTTCCCTTCTTGAGTGGCGGTCAGCAATGGATGGAGCACCTTGATCGGTGCTTTGAACATTTCGACAAATTCCATCAATCCCTGGTTGGCGCGACACAATCCGCCAGAGAAACTATAGGCGTCCGGGTCATTCTGGGGGAACTCGTCCAGTCTGCGGATATCCACCTTGCCCACCAGAGAGGAGATGTCCTGATTGTTTTCGTCGCCGGGTTCAGTTTTGCAGATGGCCGTCTGGTCGGCGATGGAGGGGTGTAACTTCACCACGCGAAAGCGGCTGATATCGCCACCGTATTCATGGAGTCGTTTGACCGCCCAAGGTGACATATTGCAACGCAGGTAGCGGCGCGGAATGCCGTACTCCTGTTCCAAAATGTCGCCATCTTCTTCCTGACGAAAGAGGCCGAGGGGGGATTCGAAGACGGGCGAATCTTTAAGGCAGAAAATGGGCTCCTTTTCCATCAGGCTTTTCAGCCGCTCGGCAATAGATGACTTTCCACCCCCAACGGGCCCAAGCAGATAGAGAATCTGTTTCTGCTCTTCGAGCCCCTGGGCAGAATGGCGAAAGAAGCTGACAATATTTTCCACTGCCTCCTCCATGCCATAGAATTCCTTGAAGGTCTGGTAATGCTTGATGACCTTGTTGGAAAAAATTCTGCTCAGGCGAGGATCCCGCGAGGTGTCAACCAATTCTGCTTCGCCGATAGCGAGCAACAAGCGCTCCGCGGCAGATGCGTAAGTGCGTGGATGATCCCGACACAGCGACAGGTAATCCTGGAGGCTGTATTCCTCGACGAGACCTGCGGCATAGCGTTTCTGGTAGTGATTGAAAATGGTCATCAGGCTTATCCTCTATATGGATGGGGCCAGGGGATGGCTTTCAAAAGGGTCTGCTGGGCAATGCTGAGCAGAGGAACGGCTGTGTAGCTGAGACGTCCATCGGGATGGAGATGAGGGAGGAGCAGGGACATGTCCTTTAGGCTCACGAACACCGCCGTTGGGAGTCAAGTTGCTTCAACTATACTACAATTCATGGGCGTCACTGCCAGCTATTCATGCATCGGTAAACTAACGTTGACTGGAGGAATTTTCCTCCAGTCACGGGAGGTTATCGTCCCTAAGGAGGGCGTTAAGTTAGAAATTTGTAGACTTTCGCTAGGCTGGCAATAGATGAATAATGCATAAGCCAAGTTGGTGCGTTCCTGGATCAACTTCGGTGCATTCTGGTGCTTCACTGAGCTAGCTCCGTTCTTGTCACTCAAACCTGGCGTACTCGTTCCCCGATTTATCATCGGTTCCCGTACAATACGTGCATTCTCCATGCCGGTTCATGCCCGTTTTGCGGAGTACTTTCATCGATGTTGATTTTCCGTGGCGCGGCCGCGCTTTCCGAGTTCCGCCGGAGCAAGCTGTTAAGCGCGCTGACAGAGCAAATCCCCGCTATTTGTGCCCTTCACGGACAATTTATCCATGTCGTCGATCTGGCCCATGGGCTCTCCGACAGTGAGACGAAGGTGCTCGAATCGTTGCTGTACTACGGCCCGCGAGCACAAACGAAAGAATCGCCGCAGGGAGCTATGCTCCTTTCCATTCCTCGGCCGGGCACAATTTCACCCTGGGCCAGTAAGGCCACTGACATCGCTCACAACGTTGGGCTCGGCGGCGTGCGCCGCATTGAGCGTGGGATCGCCTATTACCTCGATAGTCCAACACCCCTAACCATTGACGAACTCGCCAGCGCTTCAGCTTTAGTACACGACCGCATGGTCGAAACGGTGGTGTCGCGATTCGAGGATGTGTCGTGTCTGTTCGTCCAACAGCCGCCACGGGCGACGGCCCGCATCGACCTGCTGGCGCGCGGCCGGGGAGCTCTCGTCGAGGCCAACCGCAATCTGGGGCTCGCCCTCGCGGATGACGAGATCGACTACCTGCTGACCCGCTTTGTTGAGATGGGGCGCAACCCGACCGATGTCGAATTGATGATGTTCGCCCAGGCCAATTCCGAGCATTGCCGCCACAAGATTTTCAATGCGAGCTGGACGCTCGACGGTGAGCGGCAACCGCACACGCTGTTCGGGATGATCAAGAACACCTTCACCGCGAGCGGTGACCGGGTTCTGTCGGCTTATTCCGACAACGCGGCGGTGATCGTCGGCAGTGCGGCGGGGCGCTTTTTCCCCGATCCAGCGGACGGCCGCTACGGCTATCACCACGAGCCGATCCACCTGTTGATGAAGGTCGAGACCCACAATCACCCGACCGCGATAGCGCCCTTTCCCGGTGCGGGTACTGGCGCCGGCGGCGAAATCCGCGATGAGGGAGCGGTCGGCCGGGGCTCCAAGCCAAAGGCGGGTCTGACCGGGTTCAGCGTATCCAACCTGCATATCCCGGATTTTCCGCAGCCTTGGGAGCAATCCTATGGCAAGCCGGAGCGCATCGTCTCCGCCCTCGACATCATGTTGGAAGGCCCTGTCGGTGGCGCTGCTTTCAACAACGAGTTCGGCCGTCCCAACCTGTGTGGCTATTTCCGCAGCTTTGAAATGGAGTTTTCAGGCGAACGTCGTGGCTACCACAAGCCGATCATGATTGCCGGTGGCTACGGCAATATTCGTCAAGACCACGTGGCCAAGAAGCCCTTTCCAGTGGGCGCCCAACTGGTGGTGCTCGGTGGCCCCGCGATGCTGATCGGGCTGGGCGGTGGCGCCGCCTCGTCAATGGGCTCCGGCAGCAGCGCCGAGGCGCTGGATTTTGCGTCCGTACAGCGGCAGAACCCGGAGATGCAACGCCGCTGTCAAGAGGTCATCGACCGCTGTTGGCAGCTCGGCGATTCCAATCCAATTGCGTTCATTCACGATGTCGGTGCCGGCGGTCTGTCCAATGCGCTGCCGGAATTGGTCAAGGACGGTGGTTGCGGTGGTCGGTTCGAACTGCGTGCGGTACCGAGCGATGAAGCCAGCATGTCGCCCCTCGAAATCTGGTGCAACGAGGCGCAGGAGCGCTATGTGCTTGCAGTGATGCCGGAGGCTCTGGCGCGGTTTGCCGCGATCTGCGTACGTGAGCGCTGTCCCTATGCCGTTGTCGGTACTGCCGTTGCGGAACTGCAACTGATCGTCAATGACAGCATGGCGGGTGACCAGCCAGTGGATTTACCGATGTCCGTCCTGTTTGGCAAGCCGCCGGGCATGCACCGGGACGCCAGCACCCGTGCCGTTGTAGGCAGCGAATTCGATACCCGCGGCATTGCTATTGGCGACGCGATTGAGCGCGTGCTGCGCCACCCGGCGGTCGCCAGCAAGAGCTTTCTGATCACCATCGGCGATCGCTCGGTGACCGGTCTGGTGGTGCGCGACCAGATGGTCGGCCCCTGGCAGGTGCCGGTCGCGGATTGCGCAGTGACCGCAGTGTCCTTCGACAGCTGTGCGGGTGAGGCGATGGCCATGGGCGAGCGTGCGCCCATCGCGCTCCTCGACGGTCCGGCATCCGGACGGATGGCGATCGGCGAGGCCATCACCAACATCGCCGCCGCGCGCATCGGTCAGTTGCGCGATGTCAAACTGTCCGCCAACTGGATGTGTGCCGCTGGTCATCCAGGCGAAGACGAAAAGCTCTATCGCACCGTCGCCGCGGTCGGTCTGGATTTGTGCCCCGCGCTCGGCATCACCATTCCCGTTGGCAAGGACTCCCTGTCGATGCGCACCACCTGGCACGAGGGTGGCAACGACAAGGCGGTGACGGCCCCGCTGTCGCTAGTGATTTCGGCGTTTGCGCCGGTGCTCGACGTGCGCAAGACGCTGACCCCGCAATTGCGCACCGACTGCGGCGACAGTTGCTTGTTGCTGATTGATCTCGGCCATGGTCAGGTTCGGCTCGGCGGCTCGATTCTCGCCCAGGTGTATGGCCAGCTGGGAGATGTCACGCCCGATCTCGATGATCCCGGCCGACTCAAGGGGTTTTTCGCTGCAATGCAGGCGAACCTGGAGGCCGGCAACATTCTCGCCTATCACGATCGCTCCGACGGCGGCCTGTTGACGACCCTGGTGGAGATGAGCTTTGCCGGGCACTGCGGCATTTCGATCAACCTTCCGCACACCGACGATCCGCTGGCGACCCTGTTTGCGGAAGAACTCGGCGCCGTGGTGCAGGTGCGCAAGTCCGTGGTCGATGAGGTCATCGAGCGTTTCGAGAAAGCCGGCCTCACCGATGCGATCCATGTCATCGGCACCCTCAATGCCCGGGATGTCGTCGATCTGCGTGGCGATGGCGCCATGCTGTTCAGCCGCCCGCGTATGGAGCTGCAACGGCTGTGGGCGGAGACCAGCTATCGTCTGCAGGCCCTGCGCGACAACCCCGAGTGCGCGCGGCACGAGTACGACGGCTTGCTGGCGGATGACCCGGGTTTGAGCGCGGCGCTGTCATTCGATCCGGCCGACGACATCGCCGTGCCCTATCTGAATCTGGGTGCGCGGCCACGCGTCGCGATTCTGCGCGAGCAGGGGGTCAACGGTCAGATCGAAATGGCGGCCGCGTTCGATCGCG
>JBPPNE010000252.1:0-6407 GCA_051306415.1 Porticoccaceae bacterium | reverse complement strand
AGGAATACGGGGTCAGGTCTTTCAGCATAATATCACATAGGGCAATACAGTCAGGTCTTGCATCAACACGCGTCAACGGGGTCTGGTCTCGCATTGTAACATTCCACCAATATGGCGCAGGAACAATAGGTATCTTTTAATCATGCATCTAGCCTAACTCTGCATTCGACCGGGACGCGCAAAAAGCGGCGCGCTCCTCAACTTTACGTTGGGCGCCCATTCAGGCTGGCCTGAAATTCCCTAAATAATCTACTGGCATACTCCCAAATTGGGCGGTATATTTCTCCCAATTCGGGAGAGGCCGTCCATGCGGGTAATTGCTAGCAGCACTCTGAGTCGCTTTTGGAAGCAGAAGCGTTACGCTGATGCGCAAGGCCCACTTGAGGCTTGGCACGCCGAGGCATGCACGGCGGCGTGGAAAACGCCTCACGACATCAAAAACGTTTACATAAGCGCCAGTATTTGCGGAGGCAACCGGGTTGTTTTCAACATAGGCGGTAACAAGTACCGCCTCGTCGTTGAGGTGCGGTACGCCGCCGGGATTGTGTGGGTCAAGTTTGTGGGCACGCATGCCCAATAAGACAAGATTGATGTTGAAACGGTCAGTGATTACTAGCGTTAAACCAAACTTCAGTGGGGTGGCTCATGAACATCAAGCCCATCCGTAATGACAAAGATCTGCATCAGGCCTTCAAACGGCTGGAGGAGGTCTTTCAGGCCAAGCCAAAGACTCCTGAATATGACGAGATGGAGATTCTGACCACGCTCATTGAGGTCTATGAGAACAAGCACTCTCCCATTGGTCCCGCCAGTCCCATCGAGGCAATCAAATTTCGCATGGAGCAACAGGGGTTGACGCCACGAGACCTTGAGGTCTACATCGGCACAAGTGGCCGCGTCTCTGAGGTTCTGAACGGCAGGCGCTCATTGAGTTTGCGCATGATCAAGAATCTTCATGATGGTTTGCGCATTCCGTATGAGAGTTTACTTTCCGCATCTGCGTAATCGGCTATCGGAAATAGAGTCGTCTTGATGTGATGGTCTTGGGGCCGGGTCTTTCAAAATAGCATCACGCCGGGCGATTGGGGCAGGTCCTGCGTCAACACATCTTGTTGCTCTGCAACGACGAGCGGGGTGCAGGTCACCGTTTTCCCCGCCCGATGAAACGTGCCTGCCGATTCGAAGGGGACCTTGGCATAGAATGCTTCCGGGCGCTTTATAACCCGACATCGCAGGGCTTGCAGTATCCGTTACCGCGCCCTCAGCCACGGCTTCCACCCACCAGATTTCGTTACCGAGGTTTTTAATGAATCACGATCTATTCGCGCCCTTGGCCTTTGCGCACGGCAAACCGATGCCCAATCGCTTCATGCTGGCGCCATTGACCAACCTGCAAAGTCTTCCCGACGGCACGCTGAGCGATGACGAGTACCACTGGTTGACGCTCCGCGCGCAGGGCGGTTTCGGCCTGACGATGACCTGTGCCGCCTATGTGCAGCCGTCGGGTAAAGCCTTCAGCGGGCAGATCGGCATCTGGTCGGATCGGCATCTGGCGGGACTCGAACGGCTGGCGAGTGGCATCAACGCCGCGGGCAGCCTGTCGTCCGTGCAATTGCATCACGGGGGCCGCCGGGCATCGAGTGATCTGACCAACGAGGCGCCGCGCGCGCCCTGGCAGGATGTGGAAACCGGCGCGCGGGCGCTGTCGACTGGCGAGGTCGAGGAGCTGATCGAGGATTTCATCCAGGCGGCGCTACGCGCCGAACGCGCGGGCTTCAATGGTGTGGAGCTGCATGGCGCGCACGGCTATCTGATCGCCCAGTTCCTCGATGCCGAAAACAATCGACGCGACGACCGCTACGGCGGATCCTTTGAAAATCGCACGCGCCTGCTGTTCGATATTATCGATGGCATTCGTCAGCGCACCGGACCCAATTTCCAGCTCGGCGTGCGGCTGTCGCCGGAGCGCTTCGGCGTCACGCTGGCGGAGGCGATCGCGCTCGCGCAGCGGGTGATGGCCTGCGGACAGGTGGATTATCTCGACATGTCGCTGTGGGATGTATTCAAGGAGCCGGTCGAATCCGGGTATGGCGGTAAGCCGCTGATCGATTATTTCACCCGTCTTGAGCGCGGTTCGACACGCCTGGGTGTAGCGGGAAAAATCACGACCGGGGCCGCCGCACAGGCGTGTCTGGATAGCGGTGCGGATTTTGTGCTGATCGGGCGCGCCGCGATTCTGCACAAGGATTTCCCGCGGCGAGTAAAAGAGGATGCGCGGTTCAAATCCGTCGCGCTGCCGGTAACCCGCGCCTATCTGCGCGAACAGGGACTGGGTCCCGCGTTCGTCGACTATATGGCGACCGGGTGGAAGGGGTTTGTCGCAGCGGACGATTGAGTTAGCAGGCTGCTGAAAAACGTCGCGAGGGGGCCAGCGGCGAGGCGCACGGCGCGCAGCGACCGAGACATATCAAGTCGATAGGCGAGGGAGCGAGCACCGCGCAACGAAGCAGATGGTGCCCGCAGCAGTTTTTCAGCAACCTGTTAGGGGTGCTCTGAACAACCTGATCCATTCATGGTTCGATCCTTCGACGGGCTCAGGACTCACCACGAACGGAATTAGCAGGTTACCGTTCGCTCTGAGCCGTGAGTTTGTCGAATGGTCGAAGGACTTGTTCAGAGCATCCCTGGTTATTCAGGAAATTTAAAATAATTGGGGTAGGCCACGGTTTTCGCTATAACGCTATGCCGAATCGTGTTCGTGCGCTTGGCGTGAAGTTGCTGGACACAGGGGTCGTTCTCTTATTGTGACAACTCACCAAAATCGGCCCATGGTTTCGGTTATCGCGGTCCGTGAATCCGCGTTTCAGGCTGCATCGCGGCGATACCCAGACCACTAGTGAGGATATCCACATGGCCACGTATGAATTCGCAGGGACACTCGAAAACGCCAAGGTTCAGGATAAGCACCATTTTCGGTTTCATTTGCCTTATGACCATTTGTCTTCGACATTCGGAGATGACTGGTTTTCACTAGAAGGCCGAGCGCTTTGCCCGCTTCTTTGGGACCCCGTTTTTTTTTATCGCGCAAACCGGAATTGTAGCTCTCTGGATTTCGATTAATGTATTTGGCCTCGGAACCTTCGATCAATATCCCTTCATTTTGCTAAATCTCGCTTTCAGCTTGCAGGCGGCCTACGCAGCACCTTTGATTTTGCTCGCGCAAACTCGCCAGGCGGAACGCGATAAAGCGCATGCCGAGGCGGATGCGTTGCACCGCGAGGATCTGGCGAAGGCCAGCGAGCAGCGCGCAATTTTTGCGGCCCAGCAAACTGCAATGATGGCTGAGCTGCTAAAAACAAATACCCAACTTACCGAAATCACCCGGGATCTGACCCTGCGGATAGAGACGTTAACTGTTGAATTGCACAAACGCGTGCTGGGAGATGAGTCGGGCAATGGAGGTGCTCGCTAACTAAAAATAGGGATCAGCTCAGCGTGACCCCAAGCTGTACTCGACCCCATGTTTTAGCTGGCTTCAAGCGGTCGCGCAAAGCGAGCGGAACCCCAGCGCCGATGGGCCACGGTTCAGCGATGTTCGTACATCCGTGCAATCTCGGTCGCAAATCGTTTTTCCAGGGCGGGGCGCTTGAGCTTGAGCGTCGGCGTCATGAGTCCGGCATCTATCGTCCAGGGTTCGCGTGTCAGGAACACTTGCTTGGGTGTGGCATAGGACGGAAAGGATTTCGCCTGTGCAGCAATGCGCGCCAGCGCCATGCCGCGCGCGGCGTCTGATTGCAGCGAATCCGCACTGGCCGGTTCCAGCCCCAGGGCTTTGGCCTCGCGCTCCCAGGTGGGTTGATCCACCACGGCCAGTACCGCTAGAAAGGGCCGCTGCTCGCCGACTACCAGCACCTGCGCGAACAGCGGGTCGGCCTGGATCGCGAGTTCCAGATCGGCGGGCGGGATTTTTTCGCCGGTGGATGTGACGATGATGTCCTTGATGCGACCGACGATGTGCAGGCGGCCATCCACCACCTTGGCCTGATCGCCAGTGTGCAGCCAGCCGTCGGGCTCCAGCATCCGCTGAGTGTCTTCCGGACGATGCCAGTAGCCCAGCATGACGTTGGGACCAGCGATCAGCAGTTCGTCGTTCTCGCCGATGCGCACCTGCACGCCGGACAGGGGTCGGCCCACGGAGGCGGGTTCATTGTCGTCTGGCGTGTTGCCGCTGACCACCGGCGAACTCTCGGTCATGCCGTAGCCCTGCAGCAGATTGAGACCCATGCCGAGGAAAAAATGGGCAACGTTCGCGCTCAGCGGCGCACCGCCGGCAATGGCCAGGCGCAGCCGTCCACCGAATGCAGCCAGGACCTTGTCCGCCACCAGTGGTCTCAGAATGGCCCAAAGCAATTGCTCGGCCTTGCCGGTGTCCGCGTGACGCTGGGTGGCGAGGAATTTCCGCCATCCCGTTTTTTCGGTCCAGGCGAGCAGCGTGCGGCCGACGGCGCCGCGCTCGTGTATCGTCTCCTGCACCTTCGCATAAATGCGCTCGTAGATGCGCGGTACCGAGACCAATACGGTGGGCCGCACGCTGAGCAGGTCTTCCTGCAGCAGCGCGACCGATCGGGCGTAGGCCACGCAGGCGCCGGCGGCGATGGGCAGGTAATAGCCCAGTGTGCGCTCGAAGGTGTGCGACAGCGGCAGGAACGACAGCAGCACATCGCGCTCGGTCACCACGAAACGCTCGAGCACGGCTTGAATGTTCGAGACCACATTGCGGTGCGACAGCATCACCCCCTTGGGTCGGCCCGTGGTGCCCGAGGTGTAGACCAAAGCCGCCATGGCATCGGGTGACACGCGAGGCAGCTCGTGGTCATCGTCAGTTTCCCCGTTGGCCGGGCTGGCGGCTTGTAGCCAGGCATTGAGGCCAACGACCAGATCGTTGCCCGGGTCCGTCGCGTCGGCGTCCAGTGCGATCACGCGCCGCAGCGCTGGCGTGACGCCACCCGCGGCGGCGATGGCTTGCCAGCGTTCCGCACTATCGACCAGCAACAGCGAGGCTTCGCTGTCCTGCAGGATGTAGCCAATGCTGTCCGGGTTGTCCACCGCGTGCATGGGCACCGGCACCAGCCCCAGTGACAATGTAGCCAGATCCATGCAGACGTGGTCGAGCCCATTGGGCACCAGGATCGCGACGCGCGCGCCGGGCGCGAGACGGTGTGCGAGCAGCGCCCGTCGCCAACGCGACATTTGGGCGCCTATCTCTTGCCAAGACAGGCTAAGCCATTGCGAGCTGGCCGCATCGAAGTGGCGATACGCCTCCAGGCTCGGCGAGGCCGCCACGCGCCAGGCGAACAACTCGGGCAGGGTTTGAACCTCCCGCAGGTTGGCGGGGATGTAGTCATGGGCCATTGATCAACTTCTTCTTTCGGACGACAAGATGCGAGCATACACGCCAACGCAACATCGACGCTCGACTGCGCTCCGGCTGGCGTGATAAGCCCGAGCTAACGTATCAGGGTATTGGGTCGTTTAACGCACTCTGCTATTCGATAATAAGCCACGTTGGTATCAACGCCGTGCCGGCTAAATGGCAGACGATAGGGCGGTTGCGGCGTACACTATTCCAAGGCTCCACAGAAAGCGGCGAGACCGCGAACCTGTGGCGAAAAACGATAATAAACCCTTGGCGTGTTTGCTGGATTACCCGGATTTCGCGATGCGAAAGCGGGGCATCTTGCGCCTCGCCAGGCGTTCAATCGGGAGATCCCCATGGCAACTGACATCGAACGTTTGCAGGAAACTCTCAGACGCTGGACTTTGCTGCTGGGCGTCCTCCAGATCACCGTCGGCTGTATGATCGGATTCATCCCGCCGTCAGCCGTGGCCTGGTTTCGCGGTATCGTGATGGCGCACATCGAGTTCACTGCCAACGGCGTCTTGATGGTCGCATTCGGTTTCCTGGTCGGGGAGCTGCGCCTGAGCCCGACGGCATTGAAGGTGTGGTTTGGGACATTGCAAATTGGCACCTGGACGAACGGTGCGGCGGGCGTGGCGGCGGCCTTTATCGGTGCCTCATCGACGCTCATGCCGACGATCAACGAAAAATTTCCGCCACCGCATGGCACCGACAATCCGCTTGTTTCAGCCTCGCTCCAGGTGTGCGGGGTGACCATCATGGTGGCTTTGCTGCTCACTCTCTACGGCCTGCTACGCTCCAGGGCTTCCGCAATGGATGCAAACCTTTAGCCGCGCGCTGCAGTGAACGGTGGCATCGGCGGCACTTTGCGGCGAAAACCTGTATTCGCGGCGCGGACTTGTCAACCTTTGTCAGGTCACGTGGTTGACAGCTTGGGAGTGTCGATTATCATGGCCTCCCGCCTTGTTGAAGGCTCCGCCCGGGGATT
>JBPPNE010000251.1:0-7275 GCA_051306415.1 Porticoccaceae bacterium | reverse complement strand
TTTCTCGCCTCGATTGCCGCGGCCGTCAGCCAACCGAGAAAGAGCAACAACATCAACGCACCGTCAAACCTCGAAAGCCCGCCGTCCAGAAATAAAACCCCGGTGATGACGGGAATCAGTAACGCCACCGGAAAATCCCGCTTGACGCTATCGCGAGAACTTTGGATTCCGGAAAACACCAACGCGAGTGCGAGAATCAGCGCGACATTCACCACATTGCTACCAAGGGCGTCACCGAGGGCAATTTGCGGTTTACCCGCCATAGCAGAACTGATGGAAACTGACAATTCCGGGCTTGATGTGGCGAACGCCGCAACGGTTGCACCAATAATTCCCGGAGCAACGCGCGCCCAACGAGCGAGCCCAACCACACCGCGAACGAAAAGCTCGCCGCCGATGCCGGCGGCTATGACACCCAGGATCAGAGCAACGTAGCTTTCCATTTCACCTCCTGTTGGTACCCTAACAGTGCCCACAGCCAATGGGTGACACCTTGACCCATCACACGCACTCCTTGTACGCCCAACAAATGCCGGATCACCCTCAATGCGGCGTGCCCCACCGTCTGTTCTGATCGCACGGGTCAGCGATTCAATCTTGCTTGTGCTCAGGTGCCGTCATTCCTCTAGGGATGTTCTGAACAAGTCCTTCGACAAGCTCAGGACGAACGGTAAGCTGCTGATTCCGTTCGTGGTGAGCTTGTCGAACCATGAACGGAATCGGGTTATTCAGATCATCCCTAGACGACGCTCGGGTTGTTCGCGAGGGCGCCACCCTCGGCTCCGCGACAACACCCAGCTCGGGGTATTCACGGTCTGGACGGTTAAATTGCCATGACCCGAGGTCCCCTACTTGCCATAGCCAGCAATGAAGACACCCAAATAGTGCGCAATGATGACGACGGTAATCGCAATGCCGAGATGCTCTCCCATCACTTTCCACGGTCGCTCGCCTTGATTGCGGGCGATCCTGTAACTGAGGATGGCCAACACCGACAGTCCCCAGGCCGCGCTGACGACAATCGCGGTGGCCAGCGGCAGCAGCAGTAGGGGAATCAGGAACGTCATCGCAAAGATGAACTTTGTCACAAACGTCGCCACCGTTGACTGCCATATCTCCCGTGGTGCGTGCTGATTCTCGCCCTCTTCGGAAACATGGATTCCCAGCGCATCCGAAAACGCATCGGCGATGGCAATAGTCAGGATACCGCCCACGACCACGGCGGTGGATCTTGTCTCCGCATGCAGGCCCACCATCAAGCCGAGCGTGGTGATCGCGCCTGATGTCAGCCCAAAGGACACACCCTTGTTGAGGGTTCCGTTCATCGCTTCCTTCCTGCGCACAGCAAGACGGCCGTTGGCGGGGCTAGCAAACCATTCAGCGGGTCCATGGCTACCAGTATTTGGGATAGCGGGTGCCGCGGGTGGCGTTGTTGTAGACGACGGCGACCGCCACCAATACCAGGGCGCCAACCAGGGTCGGGAAGAGCAAAAAACTCTAGGCCGGCTGGATCAGGAAAACGATAACGGGATTGGAGCCAGCGGGCGGATGCACCGTGCGCGTCAACATCATCAGGGCAATTGCGGTGCCCACAGCCAGCGCAACGGACCACCAGTGGGGGCCGCAGAAAAAACAAACACCAGACCAACCAAAGAGCTGATGAGATGACCGAAGACGACATTGCGCGGCTGCGAAAAAGGTACATCGGGATAACCGAACACCAGCACGCAGGACGCCCCGAATGAACCCAGCACCAGAGCCACCGGCAGAATGTCGGTGAGATAAGCCACCGTGGCAATGGCGAGAACGCCACCGAGCCAAGCAAGAGCGATAGCCTTGAGTGCTGGCCGTGGCGGCAAAGGCGCATGATCGCCCTTGATCTTGTCGAGAAATGACATGCCGGTTCCTTTGTAACTTCACGCTGTAACTTCACTCGAAATTGAAACCGCGAACAACGCGGGTGATCACCGGCTAGAGTTCAGATGATCAATGCGGTCGAGAAAGCCGATCTCGAAGCGATTGAGACAGACTTCAGTCACCGAGGTGTTGTTGACGCGGTAGCGCGTCCAGCGCGTGCTGTCGCGATCAATCCAGTGCGACAGCCCGAACGCAATGGCAAGGCCGTGACTCACCACCACGATGTTCTCGCCCGGGTGATTCTGGCGAAATTCTTCCACCGCGGTGACAAACCGCCGGGTGACGTCGTGGCGGCTCTCGCCCCCCGGTGCGCGGTGGTGCTCGTCGGCCATCATGCGGCGAACGAAGCCGTTTTCTCCGTCCAGCTCGACGAAGCTCTTTCCCTCCAGTTCACCGACGCCAAACTCCATCAGCCGTGGGTCGATGCGTAGATCGTGCCCGGTGGCGGCGGCGATGCGCTGCGCGGTGTGCTTGGCCCGCTGCAGCGGGCTCGCGTAGATCGCGTGCACCTCCGGCAGATAGTTGTGAAAATAGGCGCCCAGACGCTCCGCCTGCTGCTCACCCAGTTCGGTGAGCGCGGTATCGGTGTGGCCATGCCAGACCTGATCGATATTGGCCGCTGTCTGGCCGTGGCGCACCAGCAATATTTTGCCTTCACTCATGGCAGTGTTCATCCTCCGGACAGGGGTTCAGCGCCGGCCAAAAGGTTGCCTCGGACTGGCGCGCGCGAACTGTAGCTGCTCCGCAGTTTAACCCGGGCGCTCGCCCTTGCGCACTGCCCTCCGGCGGATGTCGGGTTCGACTTGCAACCATGGCATTTGGCAAAACCCTGGTTTATGCTCCAAGCTGTCTACAGTAAAAAAGTAGCGCGCGACCACCAACGGGAAGCAGCGCTATCCCGCAGGCGACTCCTGCTCGCCTACCGCAGCGCACAGCGCGCCAGATTTCATTATCGCCCCAGGAGCACCGCCATGTTCAAGCCCATCATTTCGTCCGATTCCCACGTCTGCGAGCCGCCGGGTCTCTACATTGATCGCATCGATAAAAAATATCTCGACGATGCGCCGCGTGTGGTTCACGACCCGGAGCGCGGCGACGTCTACCAGATCAAGGGAGTGAAGAAAGCGTTGCCATTGAGCCTGATTTCAGCCGCCGGCAAGCCGCCCGAGCAATTGTCCACCAAGGGCGCCAGATTCGAAGACCTGCACCGTGGCGGCTGGGACCCGGCGGCGCGCCTGCTCGACCAGGACCGCGACGGCATCGCCGCCGAAGTGATCTATCCCTCCGTCGGCATGGAGGTCTGCAATGTCTCCGATCACGACTACAAGAAGGCCTGCATGGACGCCTACAATCTGTGGATCGCCGAGTTCTGCGACCACGCCCGGGATCGCCTCCTCGGCGTCGGCCAGGTCGCGCTGCGCAGTATCGACGAGGGTATCGAGGATCTGCGCCGCATCAAGGCGTTGGGACTGCGCGGCGTAATGCTGCCGGGACGCCCGGCGATTGCGGACGTGGATTACGACCACGGCATGTTCGATCCTTTCTGGCAGGCCGCCATCGATCTGGAACTGCCGCTCAGCTTTCATATCCTGACTTCCGGTGAAATGAAGTCGATGCAGTTTCGCGGCACCAGTATCAACTCCGGCTACGCGATCATCCGCGCCAACCAAGACATCATGGCCATGTTCGTCAATTCCGGCGTGTTCATGCGCAACCCGCGGCTCAAGATCGTGTGCGTGGAAGCCGACGCCGGCTGGGTGCCCCATTTCATCTATCGGCTCGATCACACCTACAACCGCCACCGCTTCCGCCTGCGCGGCGTCGAGCTCGACAAAATGCCAAGCGAATATTTTCGCGAGAATATCTACGTCACCTTTCAGGACGACATCGTCGCCTTCACCATGCTGGAGGCCATGAACCCGCGCCGCATCATGTGGGCCAACGACTTTCCCCACAGCGACTCCACCTGGCCCTGGTCGCAGGACCTACTGAAGAAGTACGTGGCGCCGCTGCCCCAGGCCCAGCAGGACATGCTGCTGCACGACAATGTGGCGGCGCTGTACAACTTGGCCCGCGTCTAGATCCGCAGGGTGGGTTAGCGCAGCGCAACCCGACACCTGCCCGTCAACTGAATTGGCGGCGGCGCGCAAATGATAACGTGCTGATGATGGCGCACGAATGATGAGATTGTTTCAGCCCTCGACCAAGGCTGTACGTAGTGCGGTGGCACCGGCGCCACCGCTCAGTCCCAGCAGCTCCAGCACCGCATCGGCGGCGAGGCGGCCAGTCTGCGCGCCGCCGTTCATGAAGCCAAAGTACTCGTCGCTCAGATGTTCGCCGGCAAACAACAGCTTGCCTGCCCGCACTTCCTGCGCTTCTTCCGGATCTTCCGCTTCGATCCACAGCAGGTCGGCGAAGCGGGTGAGCTGACCGGGGCGGAAGCTGGTGTAGGCGCCCCGACTGAACGGATTCCCGCTCCAGTCGGTGCGCACGAAGCGCCCCGTCGCCGCCGGCTTGGTACCGGCAACATGCTGGTCCAGCTGATCGACAAACTCCCGGCCCTGCACCTCGGCCGCCGGTGGTTTCGTCGCCACCTCCTTGCCGCCCATAAAAAACGTCAGCGCCCCCGCCGCCAGCTCGGGTTGCCGTTGGGTGGCATCCCAGACTTCGGCGAACCCCAGGTCAGTCCAGGCTTCGCCGGTAAAGCCTGCCGGTCGCCGCCACACTCGCTCGGCGAAACCGGCGATCACCTTGTCGTTGCTACCCAGCGTCGCCTCGGCGATAAAGCGTCGCAGCTGAGTGGGCAGCGGTGCATCGAAGGTGACGCTACGCAGCACGGTGAACGGCATCGCCAGAATTGCATAGTCGGCCTCGACCACGTGCCCGCCGTGAAAATTCAGGCGTACACCCGCGCCACCGCGGGTGTCGACGCCGACCAGTCGCCGGTTCCGTTGCACCCGCTCGCCGAGCGCCTGCCCGAGCGCGTCGATAAGCCGGCCGTTGCCGCCGACGATGGTGAAGGCTTCGTCGCTATCGCCGAGCATCTCGACGTCACCGTCGCTCACCGTGGGTAAGTTATACAACAGTTGTAACGCCGACGACTGCGCGGGCTCGACACCGTATTCGGTGCGAATCGAAAGCGCTATCAGCATGCGGATGAAGGGCTCGGGGATCAGCTTGGCGTGACGGTCAAGGTAGTCGCTCACCGACAGTTTATCCAGCGCAGGCGCATAGCGGTCGTAGTCCTTTTCGACGTGGTCGGCATCCTTGCCGATCTGTGCGGCGAGCGGGCGCAGCAGGCGGGCAAGCTCCTCTTCGGTACGGACCTTACCGGCCAAAACGTAAGCTGTTGGGGCAATATCCGACGGCGCCACGGCATCCCTGCGATTGAACAGACTGAGGCCGAATTCGCCGGCAAGGGCCCGCATGTCGTCGTGATTGGAATTGATGAACTCACCCCCCAACTCCACCACCAGATTGTCGCCGAGGGTATCGGCCGATGAGCGGATACGCCCGCCGAGGCGTCCGCTCGCCTCGTACAGCGCAACCTCGACGCCGGCCCGCATGAGCCGATAAGCCGCATTCAGCCCGGCGATACCGCCACCCACCACCGCGACCCTGCGCCCCGGCTTGCCCGCCGGCAGTGCCCAGGCGCCGCGCGACAAACCTGTCAATGCCAGTGCCGGCGCCGCCGCTGCCGTGGTGTGCAAAAAGCGCCGCCGTGTCCACGCCGTTTGTGCCGCACGCGGCGGCAATTCAGCGGACCCACGATTGGCGTGCTGGGCCGCACGCAGAGCGCGGACGAGGGTGCGAAACAGTGAAGAACGTGGGGTGCGGGGCGACTGGTGTCGGGGCATGGGCCATCTTCCTGGGTCGTTGTGATGAAGCGTTATTATTGATCGTTTAGGGATGTTTTGAATAACCTGATTCCATTCGGGGCTCGAACCTTCGACAGGCTCAGGACTCACCCCCAACGGGGTTCAACGGGTTAGCGTTCGTCCTCAGCTTTAGTTCGACCTGAGTGTTGCGAAGGATCGAAGAACTTCTTCGGCACATCCCTGGATCAATGGCCGATTGTGCCTGCGAAACGGCCACTCGCGGCGCCTGGAGCAGCGCGATAGTCGCAGGTCCAGCGGCCGCTATCACGCATGTACGAGGACCAGCGTCATGGTGTCGGTGCTCTTTGAATTCCTTTCTTACTCGATTCCCGACAACACGCGCGTGGTCCGATGCACCAGCCCGGAGTAAAGTCGTGTGCGGAACACTTGAGGGACCTCCGCATGCCATCGGCCAACCTTTTCCAAAACCTGCCCACCGGTCCCGAGGCCAAGGAGCGCATCCAACATCTGCTGGACCGGCCCGGGCTGCGGATTGAGCGCATCGTCTCGACCGGCCAGGCGAGTCCTCCCGGTTTCTGGTACGACCAGGCCGAACACGAGTGGGTGGTGTTACTGCAAGGAGCGGCGGAACTGACCATCGAACTGCCCGACGGCTTGCAGACCGTACATCTGGCGGCCGGCGACAGCGTCGAATTGCCGGCGCACCGTCGGCACCGGATAGAAGCCACTTGTGCCGACCCACCCACGCTATGGCTGGCGCTGTTCTGGCCGGAGGACCCGCCATGACCGGCAAAGCCGTGCGCGTGCTACTGCTGGCCGACACCCATGGCGTGCTTGACCCGCGCATCGCGGAACTCGCGCAGGACTGCACGCTGGCCGTACACGCCGGCGATGTCGGTGCCAGCGCCGTACTGGAAACGCTGGCAGCGGCCGCCGGGCGGGTCCTCGCCGTGCGTGGCAACAACGACGTACCGGGCAAATGGCTGGGCGCCTTAGCGGATTTGGCGGCTCTGCCGGAGTGGCTCGAAGTACCGCTGCCGGGCGGCATTCTGGTGGTGGAACATGGCCATCGACAGTCCGCGGCCCGCCGCCACACGCGTCTGTGCGCCGCCCATCCAACCGCCCGCGCCGTGCTCTACGGCCATAGCCACCGCCTGCTGCAAGACCTCGCTCCCGCACCCTGGCTATTGAATCCCGGTGCCGCCGGCCGCGCCCGCACCAACGGCGGGCCATCGTGCCTGCTGCTCGAAGCGGGCGTCGGTGAGTGGCAGATCATTGCCCATCGGTTTCCCGCTCTCGGCCGAGCTGGGCGGCGTCGTTATTGATCTGGCCCGCAAACAGATTGAAGCCGTTCGGGCTGAGCTTGTCGAAGCCCTGCGAGTGAGGCTCTCCGACAGACTCAAGGCGAATGTATTTGGAGGCCGGATCAATAGTGCGTGCCTGACGCGAAAATAGAGTTGTCCCGAGACCTGGTTTGAAACCTGGCGCCAGTCGAGCCCGGCAGGAAAGTTCAGGGGGT
>JBPPNE010000250.1:0-3652 GCA_051306415.1 Porticoccaceae bacterium | reverse complement strand
AAGCCCCGTGAATCAGATTGCATTCGACCATCAGGTTTTGATACAGAAAATCGGCAGGGTAGGTATCGTTGGCATGGATTCCGCCCACCTTGGCGGCAGCGACGTAGACCTGATCGATAGCCTGACGCGAGAAATATTTCGCCACAGCGGACTGGTCCATAAAATTCAGTTCCCGCCGATTTGGCCTCAACAGCCGTTGGTAGCCGAGCGCTTGCAAGCGACGGACGATGGCGGAGCCCACCATGCCCTGAGCGCCAGCGACAAGAACATTCGCGCGTAAATCGCGATCAACCACGGTTCACCTCTCGTGACTCACGGCCACGTCAAAACCGTTTCGCTTGAGCAGCGCATGGCTTTTTGCCAACTCCAAATCCGCCGCCACCATCTCTTTTACCATGTCTTCCAGACTGGTTTCCGGCACCCAGCCCAACCGGTCTTTGGCTCGCGTGGGATCACCCAGTAAGCTTTCTACCTCGGTGGGACGGAAGTAGCGACGGTTCACAACTACCAACTCATCGCCCACTCGCACGGCAGGCGCTTTGTCCCCTTCCACGGCTGCTACCACTCCCCGCTCCTTGACGCCCGAGCCCTCAAAACGCAGGGTTATGCCCAACTCGTTGGCCGTCAATTGAATGAACTGCCGCACCGAGAATTGCACCCCGGTGGCAATCACGAAGTCCTCCGGTTCCGCCTGCTGCAACATCAACCACTGCATCTTCACGTAATCGCGGGCGTGGCCCCAATCCCGCAGAGAATCTAGATTGCCCATGTACAGTTTCTTCTCCAGACCAAGAGCAATCTGGCTCAACCCACGGGTGATCTTGCGGGTAACAAAGGTTTCCCCGCGACGGGGAGATTCGTGGTTAAACAATATGCCATTGCAGGCGTACATGCCGTAGGCCTCGCGGTAATTCACCGTAATCCAGTAGGCGTACAGTTTGGCCGCGGCGTAGGGCGAGCGCGGATAGAAGGGCGTCGTTTCACGTTGTGGCGTTTCCTGCACCAGGCCATACAGTTCCGACGTCGAGGCCTGATAGAAACGGGTCATTTTCTCCATTCCCAACAGCCGAATGGCCTCCAGCAAACGCAAGGTACCAATGCCATCGACATCGGCGGTGTATTCCGGCGACTCAAAGCTCACCGCCACATGGGATTGCGCACCCAGATTGTAGATTTCATCCGGCTGAACCTCCTGCACGATACGGGTCAGATTGGAAGCGTCGGTCAAATCGCCGTAGTGCAGGATCAGATTGCGATTCTCAACATGAGGCTCCTGATAAATCGGATCGATACGTTCGGTATTTAACGACGATGCGCGCCGCTTGATACCGTGGACCTCGTACCCTTTGCCAAGCAGGAACTCCGCCAGGTAGGAGCCGTCCTGCCCGGTAATGCCCGAAATCAAGGCCCGCTTTTTTCTATTTTTGATATCACCCAAGCGCCGGTTGCGCTCTTGAAACAGCTTCTTTGGTGTCATTAAATCATCCCTCTCAATTGGGTGTTGAATTGCGCCAGCACAGCGCTTTGGCTCAAGTGAGTTACTGCGTAGGCTCGCGCTGAGCGACCCAAATCGGCGCATCGCTGTGGATCAGTCAACAGAGCTTCAATCGCCTTGGCGAACCTCACGGCATCACCCGGCGGCACCACCACTCCGCAACCACTAACTACCTGCTCAATCTGTGTTCCGACATCGGCGGTGGCGATAACGGGGCGGCCGCTCGCCAACATGCCTGTAAGCTTCGACGGCATTACCAAATCCGCGGCACCACGTTGCTGGGGTAGCAGATGGACGTCGGCGAGATTCAATAGATCGTTCAGTCGATGTTCCGGTTGCAGAGGCAGCCAGTGAACATTGCGCAACTCTTCCGCCGCCTGTTGAATCGCCGCACTCATCGGGCCTTCGCCAGCGAAGACAAAAACCCACTGTGGCTTATCCTGCAAAAAATGGGCGGCCTCAATGACCATATCGAGCCCCTGTTTAGCGCCCAGATTACCCGCGTACAGACATACGCGCTGATCGCCATCCAGACCCAGTTCAACCCTGTAGGTACTTTCGGACTGGGGAAATATGTGTTGCTCATTGACCCAATTCGGCAAGTGCACACGTCGATCTGGCGCGACCCCTTTCTCCTCCAGACGATCAACCATCCGATTGGAAATCGTCGATACCCGATCCGCGCGACGAAGGAAAAAACGCTCCAACCGCGACGCCAGATTCTGAAACCAGGTGGGTACCCGCATACCGACGCCACCGGCCATTTCCAGTTCAAAATCCTGCATATGAACCCACAGCTTGGCGCCCACCATGCGCGCAAATAAAAGCGCGCCCGGCAAACAGAAAATGGTGGGCATCACCAAAAAAACGACCTGAGGACGCCACCCGAAATTGACCAGAAGCGCAGGGAAACTGGTGATCGCAAAACTCAACAAATGCAATGTTCGCTTGACGAAAGTCGGCTTCCTGGGAACCCACAGAGGACAGCGTATCAGGGTATCGCCGTTACGTTTCTCACGCCGATACGCGATAGCGGAATAACCGGGTTGGACCTGCCACTGCGGGTAATACGGCGGCGCGGTCACTACGCGCACGGACATGCCAGCGTCGGCCAGACCATCAGCCAGCTCACCGGTGTATTTGCCGGCGCCGATCAGCTCGGGCGAAAAATTGAGGGCGTAGATCAAAATTCGCATATTACCGGGCATCCATGAATCCAAATATTGGCATCTAGACCTTTTTGTTGTCGCGACCCGTGCCCCGTCATCGCAAGCGCAGCTTTTAGCCGCGACCGCAAAGTAGCGGGAAGCAATCCGCCTGGCCCCGCGTGGGACGCTTCATCAGACCCGCCTTCCCTGCCACGATGAAGAATGACGCCTCATACACTCATGAGGTTCGGCACGCAGCCGCGACCGTAGACGATTACCGGTGGCCCACGGCTGATGATTGGTTCGGAGGAAAATCCGGGGGGTGGAGACAACCACACCACTCGATACTGATGGAATTAATCGGAAGGTGGCCGCAATCCCAAAACCCGAGCAGCCTGGTTTAGCCTGCGGTCAAAGCAGGCAAAAACCACATCGGGACCCGTGCACTTCTGGAGCCAATCGGCGCTGGCAAGTTGAACGCCGTCATACGCCCGCAGGGCAAACACCTCCGCGTGCGCCGCGGCGCGCTCGCAGAGTTCCTGGGTCAAGTCAAGAACGAGAAAATGCGGCCAATCGGTGCGTAGCGCAGCGCGTGCCTGATCAATGGCCGCCGCATCCGCCACTCGCTCCCGTCCCCAGCACGCCATCACTGCGTGGGCTTCCACCCAACTGATGCGGGCCGTTGCTGGGACCTCCGCCTCGCTCAACAGCGCTTTCATCTCCCGGCTACCATCCTCGGCCACGTACAGCTTCACCAGGGCGAACGTATCGTAATAGACGATCACCCGCGACCCTGCATCACCAACTCGGCAAGACTATGCGCAGCGTCGGAAAGCCGGACATCCGCGCCTTGCGGTTTGCCGCCCCGCCACTGGGCCGCGCCGCTGGCAACGAGTTCCGCCACAGACGCCGGCGCTGCCTCCGGCACACCCTGGATGCGGGCGATCACCTTGCGATGGGAGGTTACTTCGATCATTTGACCTGCTCGGGCGCGTTTCAGCCAAGCTGA
>JBPPNE010000249.1:0-4604 GCA_051306415.1 Porticoccaceae bacterium | reverse complement strand
GCCGCACGCCGATTCAACGCACTACCTTCTATGGCGTACTCGACAATCCCCGCTCCTATGTTGGACCTGATGATATTGCGTCGCCCGCCGTCGGCGGCCAGTCCGAGGTCGGGGCTGTCCGCCTGCTGATTTAGTCCTGTCTCGCTGGTAGCGCCGGCAGCATCCGGCTCGTGTAAGTTTGAGTAAACGACTCGCTGTTATCTCCGACGGTTATCTGGGAGGTAGAGACCCCCGGCCCATTATTCGCTGCCGAAAATATGTCAAGGACAGTTCCCTCGTAACTAAGGAGTCGCTAGTGCGGAATGACGTCGATAACCTCACAGGCACCTTCAGGCTAGTGGATGGTCGAACAGTCTTCGGATCCCTACGCGTTTGTGGTGAGGATTCAAAGATTACCCTTTTTGATGACACCGGATTCCCTCCGGTTCCGGAGGGCTACACGTACTTGACAGGCGATTCGCACGATGGCCGATTAGCAACCCTATTCCAATGCATTCTCGAAAAGACCGAACGGCGAAGCATTAACCCGGACAGAAATAAACATTCCGCACAGCTCTTTCCGAATTTTGTCGCCCTCGGTTGTCAACATATCCCGCCATCGGTGCCTTGCATTGCCCAGATATCGTTTGCAATTAGAGATGCGTCGTCAGTCTTCTACGACTTCGACGCCTTTTCAACGGTGCTGGATCCAGCACCGTTCGTTGCTTTTCTGGCAAATGACAAAGCTAAGTTTAGGCACGTTGATATCGGTGAATCACCCATCGCTAGCGATCCACACGAAATTCCGTTTGTGGTGGTCGGTGTTCTCAACTAATTGAGAGGCAACGGCGCGGGTTTATAGCTCGGCTCTCAGGATGGTCACCGCCAGCGGCAAGCATGCATCTGCCCACCGTTAGTGCCTAGCACGGGAATATCCTTGCTGTTTGCCGGTGAGGGATTCCCTTTGATGCAGGATCCTTGGGGCCCGGCACCAGAGGCCTCAGCCCGGCCATTGTCTATCGCTTGTAATTCATCGTACTGGGGGTTAACTTGGCCGAGGATAGATTACTAAAACGAGAAAACAGGTACAGGGTTACGCGGTTACCGGAGTTCCACCTGAGATAACAGATAGACTGGTATTGAAAGCGCCGTTATGGTCTTCAGTTCCAGCTCCGGCAGTTGCGCCTTGGCCTTCATTAGACAGGAGAATTCACCATGGCGACATACGATACCATCATCAAGAACGGGCTCATCTTTGATGGCACCCGCATTCCCCGTTATAGTGGCGATATTGGCATCAAGGATGGTTTGATCGCCAAGATCGGCCGTCTCGACGCTAAGGATGCCAGCAAGGTGATCGACGCCGAGGGCAAGCACGTCTGCCCCGGGTTTATTGATCTGCACACCCACTACGATGCCCAGCTTTTCTGGGATCCCTACTGCACACTGTCGGGGTGGCACGGCATCACCTCGGTGGTGATCGGCAACTGCGGGTTTGGTTTTGCGCCGGTGGCGCCCGAGCTGCGCGAGCGCTCGATGCTGTCGATGACCCGCGTTGAGGCGATCCCCTATGATGCAATGAAAGAGGGGATGCCCTGGGACTGGGTGACCTTTCCCGAGTACCTCGACAGTATCGAGCGCTCACCGAAGGCCATCAATATACTGCCCTATGTGCCGCTGACGCCGCTGCTGATCTGGGTGATGGGCATGGAGCGGGCCAAGGCGGGGGCGATGCCGACAGCGGCAGAGGAGGCCGAAATCATTCGCCTGCTCGAAGAATCCATGGATGCGGGTGGCTGCGGCTGGTCCGCCCAGCGCCTGGCGCCCGGTTGTGGCGCTGACTTGCAGCGGGATTACGATGGCACCCCGATGCCGACGGACGTAATGCACGATGAAACCGCCGTCGCGCTCGCCAAGGTGTTGGCCCGGCGCAACGAGGGCTTCATGCAGGTGACCATGTTGAGCGGCAATGATCCGGCCAAGGATCGCGCCCATCTTGAGGAGTTGGCTGCGATCAGCGGTCGGCCGGTGCTCTACAACGTCGTGCAGGCGGTCGCGAGCGATCCCGAGGTGCATCGCAGCACCCTGCGCTGGCTCGCTGAGTGCCACGCCCGTGGCAACAAGGTCTACGGCCAGGGGCTGACCACGGACTCGGGATTCACCTTCGCGCTCGACGAATGGAACCTGTGGGACGATTCCGAAGCCTGGCGTCACGTCACTACCGGCACCTTCGAAGAGCGGCTGGCGAAAATGGGCGACCCTGCATTGAGGCAATCGCTGAAGGACAATCCGCCGGGGATCGCCGCCACCGGTCCGATCGAAGAGACTGTGCTGGTGCGCACCAACTCGGACAAGTTCAACGAGTTCAAGGACCACAAAATCAGCCTGATCGCGCAGAAAACCGGCAAGCACCCGATCGATGCGATGCTGGATATCGCGGTGGGTACCAACCTGAAGGCCGAGTTTTTCGCCACGCTGCCCAATGCTGGCAACCTGCAATACATGAAGGAGATCATCGACGATCCCTATATCACCTTCGGGGTTTCCGATGGTGGCGCCCACACCCGCTTCCTGACTGCTGGCCGCTATCCTACCGAAGCTATCGCGACCTATGTGCGCGAGCACAACATGCTGTCGCTGGAAGATGTCCACTGGCGCCTGAGCGCGCTACCGGCATCCCTCGCGGGTTTCGTCGATCGCGGACAGATCAAGGTTGGTGCGCCGGCGGATATCGTCGTTTACGACTACGAAAATCTGCAAGTGCTGCCCGGAGAAATCGCCCACGACATGCCCGCCGGCGAGTGGCGTCGGGTACAGCGCGCGAAAGGCTACAACTACGTGTTGGTCAACGGCGAGGTCACCATCGAGAACGATCAGGAGACCAATACCTATTCCGGCCGCCTGTTGCGCCACGGGGGTTGATTTTCTCGAGTGCTAAACAAGGATTACTAAACTCGGGGCGCTAAAATCGGCGGCCCCTTCGACAACCGCCAGCTCCGTGGAGTTGGCGGTTTTTTATTGCGGCGATATTTATCGCGAAATTCCGCGTTGCATAATCGTTAGTGTCACCGGGGCCGACCCATCGGCTAACGCTCAATCCTGGGATTCTGAAGTGCGTGACAGCAGTACACGTACCTGGTCGAGAGTCCAGTGCTCAGGCGCGTTGGTCCAGCACTGGAGTTCGGCGCATTGGTGTAACCCCATTCGGCTCAGCACCAGCGCCGCACCCTCGGACAGCGCTGTCGGCCATGGATAGGCTAAATACGTAGGTTGCCGTTTTCTGTTGATGGGGATGACTGCTGCCATAACCGTCTCCACCCAAGTTTTGGTATCCGGGCCGGCATGCACTGGAGCTGATTGAGCTGATCTCGCCCGCGCCAGTCCGATTATCCACAATCGATCAATAGATTGTACAGTGGCGGGCGATAGCAAGTCGGGCGGACGGGGATTGGTCATTGGGCACCCTGACGATCGACCCTGATAGCCCCCAAAAGGCCGATATACCACCAGGAGCCGATAATTGCTGTCTATTCTTATAAATAAAACCAAAATCGTGACGATATCAGGATTGGATTGATAGATAAGTTACCTGCATATATGCTGATGCGATGACAAGCAGGCCGAAAGCCACAGAAAATTAAGGGCCGGTGCAAGATGATATTCCGCGTTTCGCACCCGGGTGAATCAGGCCAAGACTCCTGATGCCCTCTTCCCACGACACCTTTAATCGCTGCGAATCTTGCGAACCTGATGTCGATCCCGTCATCCTGATGGGCATGAGAGTCAATCTGACAACCATAGAAAGCGCGCTGCAGTCGCTGATACAGGCGTTTTCGGTTTCTCACAACAACGCCCCATCTACTACAGTCACTTTTCTCAACGCCCACTATATCAACGCCGCATGGCATGATCCCGACTATCAAAACGCAGTCTCCGCTTTTCGCTGGGTATTCCCGGATGGCGTTGGACTGCGCATAGCCGCACGTCTCAGGGGAATCTACCCCGTTGCCAATATTCCAGGCACCGATCTGGTGCCAGCCCTGCTGCAGCATTCAAAACTCGAAGGCGCTCGTGTTTTTCTCTTGGGCCATGAGCCCAATGCCATTGAGCGGGTCGCCCGAAATTTCAATCGCAGGTTCCCTGCCATGGTGCTAGCGGGGTATCAGCACGGCTTTTTTGATCCTGATGTGGACCCCGCGGTGATCAATGCGATCAACGAAAGTGGTGCCGACATTTTACTGGTCGGAATGGGCGCATCGAAGCAGGAAAAGTGGCTTATGCGGCATTCAAAATCACTCCGCCCTCGCTTGCAAGTCGCCGTCGGAGGCCTTTTCCAATACTGGGACGGGAGCCTGATCCGCGCCCCTCGGATGATCCAGCGCATGAGATTGGAATGGATATGGATTCTTTTCCAGCATCCATACAAATGGCGCCGATACTTTCCGGGAAGCCTGCTATTTTTGTTGCGTGCGCTGAGACTCGGTCTAGTGGCAAAGCAGCTTCACAATGAACTATGAAATCAGCCCGCTACGCTGGTATTTGAAAAAAGCCGCCAGAAGAATAACGATTGCGGCAGGCGCGAATCTGGCGAAGATTCGTCGGGCTTCACCGGGCACCCCGCAGAT
>JBPPNE010000248.1:0-2281 GCA_051306415.1 Porticoccaceae bacterium | reverse complement strand
ACGGAGATCATTGCGACGCTGGGCTACGGTGGCTTTGTCAGCTTTTCGTACTATGACAATATCGCCGGCGCCAGCGGCTACGAGTACTACACGCTGAGCGGCACCTATGACCAGTTCTCTCTGACCCTGGGTTACCACGACCCGGACAGTGGCAACGACATCACCCACGCCAACCTGACCTATGCGTTCAACAGCAATCTGAGCTTCACGGTGAGCAAGGTGGTTGACCAGGACATCACCAAGAACGGTCCCGGTGCCGTCGACGAAGATGTGAAGTTCGTCGTCACCTACGCGCTGCCGATCAAGATGTAATTAACTGGGTACTCAAGGCAGCGAAAAAAGCCGGACCATGTCCGGCTTTTTTTGTACCGACGCTATTGCAAAGAAACCTGATGATGTCGAGGGCAGTCAGGCAATGGCGGTCGCGGCCTTCAGCAGATCGTCCAGCATGCGCTCCAGGTGTTCGAGGCTGTTGCAGGTTCTGGCGAGGTGGCAATAGGGTCGGTAGCGGTACATCACCGAATCACCGGTCTTCCAGAACGACTCCGGTTCCGGATTCAGCCAGATCACTCGTTTGGCGCGTTGGTGCAACAGGCGCATGACTTCCGTGCGGGGTGCGAGATAGTTGTTGCGGGCATCGCCGAGGATCAATACCGTGGTCTTGTTGTCGATGCCGGCCATGCACTGGTCATCGAGGTCGAGCAGCGTTGTGCCGTAGTCCGAGCTGCCCAGGCCGTGGTCGTCCATGATCTTGTCGATGGCCTGCTCCACCGGATACTGATCGAAGATGTCCTTGACCGGTATCAGATTGCCGGTGAACACGTAGCTGTCGATGCGATGGAGAACGTCGTTGAGGCTGTACAAAAACAGCAACAGGAAGCGCGCGTAGGCCTGCACCGAGCCGCTGATGTCGCAGAGTACGAGCAGGCGCGGCTTGTCGATGAATTGGGTTTTCCAGAACACTTCAAACAGCACGCCGTCGTAGGCGACGTTGCGGCGCAGGGTTTTGCGAAAATCGAGCTGACCACGATTGTCGCGCTTCTTCCTGCGGGCGTACTGGGTGCTCAGGCGCTTGGCCATTTTGCGGACGATGTCGTGCATGATATGGAAATCGCGCTGCTCGACATTCGATAGCTTCGCGCTTTTCAGGTGATCCTCGCGCAGATTGCGCGCCGCGTTGCGGCCGTACATCGACAACTGCTGCTCGACGAAATCCCGCACCTCGGCGGCGAGATAGTCCTTGGCGTCGCGCAGCGCTCCCGCTTGCGCGATCCGGGTCGGACAATCGCCCTTGCCGAGCGCCGAGATTTCTTCCTGCAGATCCCGCAAGCCCATTTTTTGCATGATCTGCTGGGCATAGAGATTTTTCTGGGTAAAGAACCAGATGTCCGTCAGGCCAACGTCGCGGGCGGCCTGCTTCATCGCGATGGTCAGGCTGGCGGTATCGCGCTCGAGCAGCATCTTCGCCAGTGCCAGCTCACCCTGGTAGGTCTTGTCGTCTGTCTTGGCGGGGTTTTCCCTACCAGAAGGCTCGCCGCCGCTGCCGGGGATGGTCTGGGTGGCCGGGGCAAAGGTGTCGGCGCGGAAGAATTGCTCGAAACATTCAGCGACCAGCGCTTGTTCCGCCGCGGATTTTGCCAGGCTGACCTCGAAGGCACTTTTCAGAATGTCGCGGTCGCCGTAGCCAACGAGCGCCACGGTGCGGCTGGCGTCGATCACATCGGACGGCGAGACATTGATGCCCGCCGCGCGCACCACCTTGTAGAAATCCTCAAGCGTCCGTTGCATGGAGGTGACCGGCGCGCTTGTGGGCCTTGGCGATGAACGAGCGCAGATGGTCGCCCATGGCCTCGATGTCGGTTTCAAACTTCAGCAGTACATTGAGCGTCTGCTTGACCAGATTGGGGTCGAGCTGCTCGGCGTGGAGCAGCAACAGGGTTTTTGCCCAGTCGATAGTCTCCGATACCGAGGGCACTTTTTTCAGGTCGAGTTCGCGCACTTGCTGAACGAAGCTCACCACCTCCTTGCGCAGGGTGTCGGAGAGATCAGGCACGCGGCTGCTGAGAATGCGGCTCTCCAGTTGTTCATCCGGATAGGGCACATAGAGGTGCAGGCAGCGGCGCTTGAGTGCATCGCTCATTTCGCGGGTGTTGTTGCTGGTGAGGATCACCAGGGGCTTCACCGTCGCCTTGATGGTGCCGATCTCGGGAATCGAGACCTGAAAGTCCGACAGCACTTCGAGCAGAAAGGCTTCGAACTCGTGATCGGATTTGTCCACCTC
>JBPPNE010000247.1:0-3209 GCA_051306415.1 Porticoccaceae bacterium | reverse complement strand
TTTCTGTTGACCTGTGGGCGCCTGATTCCAGGGCGTGGCCCAACGTTCGTTCGAGCGAACGCTCGCGGGGGAGCGCGGCGCATTTCCCTTGGTTTATTCAGCCGCGAGCGTCGCTCAACTTTATTCGTTGGACGACGTTTTATGCCTAAATCCCGCGTCAAAAGGATTCGTTCCGATCTGCTGGCCGAACTTCAGGATCAAGTAGCCCTGCTTGTTCACGCTTGCCATTCATATGACCAAGACCTGAAGGCCATAGGAAAGCACATAGCGCTTAGCCTCCGCGTGCTATTGCATCACCATGGCAACTCGCAAGCGTTGCTCCAACAGCTCGGACTTCGCTCCTTCCGCTTTCTGGACACCGCCGGGGATCTCAATCCAAGAAATCTCCTAACGGAGAATCCGCTCTGCTTCATGAGACTTGGCGGCGGGAATAGCGACTATCTGCCTCGTTGTATGGGCGGGATGCCTCACGAACGTTGGCTGCCGTTCGAGCGCTGGTGGAACATTCCCGTGATTAAGGACGACAAAGGGCGCTTCTTCCACAGGAGAGACTTGATACTCAATGTCGCCGATACCGACGGGGGTGCCCACGTGGATCCAGACTTGGACGCCGCATACACCGATTTGTCCAGAAACAATTCCTTAGGGTGGATCCTCAACGAGGGAAACGTGGAAAAGCCATTTCCTCCGCCAGTGATGCCCTGCATCCGGCAGATTGCTCACGAGTTGTTGGAAACTCTGCGAGCAAAGGCGACCGATGTGGTCAAAGTGGAGTACGTTGTCCAACAAGAGGTTCCAACCGACGCGACCGCTTCGCGACCGCGCGGCTGAACCTCGACGTTCGACGTCATAGGAGGCCACATGCCATACGTAGCTACAGTACTTCCCATCATGATTGCGTCGCCGGGCGATGTCCACGAATACAGGGCCATCGCCCGAGACGTGATTCACGAGTGGAACTATATCTACTCGCCTACGACTGGCGCCGTTCTAATGCCGGTGGGTTGGGAGACCCACTCATCACCGGAACTAGGCTCCTCTGCGCAAGAGCTGATAAATGACCGAGTATTGGAGGATTGCGATCTCCTCGTGGGCATATTCTGGACGCGCCTAGGAACACCAACTGGCAAGGCCGCTAGTGGAACTGTCGAAGAAATCGAGCGGCATGTTGCTGCGGGAAAACCAGCGATGGTCTACTTTTCGACGGCACCAGCCTCACTGGAAACAGTAGCCCCCGAGCAGTATGCCGCTCTCAAGGAGTTTCGTACTTGGTGCCAAAGCCAGGGCATCATTGAGTCATTCAGCAACGCGCTAGACTTTCAGGGCAAATTTCGAAGGCACCTTCAGATCGCGCTCCAAAAAAATGCACATCTGAAATCGCTTCTTGGTCAATCCTCGCTCAACGGGGAAATATCGACTCTGCCATCAGGTTCAATTGCGCTAACAGATCCTCGTGAAGAGCTGGCCTCGTCTCTTTCCGAGGAAGGACGAACATTGTTGTTGGAGGCATCCGAAGACAGGGGGGGCACTATTCTGAAGCTAGCTACTCTCGGTGGGCGCTTTATCCAGACAAATGGGAAGACACTTGGTGACCCAGGCGACCGTAGGTCTTCCGCGCGTTGGGAATTCGCGTTAGATCAGTTGATATCCGCCGGCTTGGTAATTGCCCGCGGACACAAAGATGAGGTTTTCGAAATGGCCGAACCCGGTTACCAACTTGCTGAGTTTCTCAAGCAAAGGGCAGCGTGACGTCGAACCCATCAATCCACCGGACGCTGCACGATGAAGCCGCGCAGCGTCGGTGATTTCAAACGTTATGCCTTTTCAATGGTAGCGATTCAGCATGATTGAATGGGGTCTGCTCTCACCTGCGTATCGCATTCTGCGAGACGTTTGGTCTACGGTTCGCGGGAAGCAACGAAATCTCTCGACAGCCGAAATAGTGAAGTTGAGGCAGCGTTGGAAGGGCGAGTTTGAGACAAAGCTATGGGAGCGAAGAAGCAAGGGCCTTCGCTCTGATGTAATTATCCGAGACATGAAGCGCATAGATAAGTATCCCGACACGTCCGAGGAAACAAAAGGCATTTCTCCTTGGTTCAGAGCCGGACTTATGGGCACCTATCACCGAGGAATTCAGGTTGGCCTTCAGTGGGACTCACTGTGCCGCGACGATGATTCAAATCGTTGGAAACACTCGAACCGGAAGGCCGGAGAAGAAGGGGAAGTAAAGGTAGTTCTTATCGGTTTCATTCTGTACGAGAGCATCGAGGCCGTTGACTGGGATGGCGACGAGTATTACGGGTTCCCGCATCTCTACTGCTATTTCAACGCCAAGCGAAAGGAACCATATGAACGTCTTGCCTACTGTGAGCAGAATCACCTAAATGACATTCCGTTCTACACGGAAGTTGTCGAATACTCGGCCGTGAAGAAACGGTGAAACAACGTTATGTCGCGTACAAGGCATAACCCGGCAGTCCACACGGACGCTGCTCGATAAAGCCGCGCAGCGCCGGTGACTTCTACGTTAGGCTCAAGGAGCGGCTACGTGACGCAATACGAAGTTCTTACAGTCGTCCTAGCGTGCATTGCGGTGTTTGTGAGCTTGATCGTTTGGAGCGGGCAGCGTCGGATGCAGCGCGAAGCCAATGATCTTCAGCGTGCTACCGCGGAACTGGCCAAGAAGCAGCTAGAAATTCTCCTGCGCGAGGAGAAAGGCAAAAGCACTGCACGTCTTTCCCTAGATCTATTCCGGGATGGCAAGACTTATCGCTTCCGAGTTACGAACGTCGGTGAGGTCGAGGCTAAGGACGTAGAAATGGAACTCCTGGTCAAAAAACCGGAAGACAATCCGATCATTGGCTCAGAGTACGCCGAGAAATTCCCGGCCAAGAAGCTGATGCCCGGTTCATCCATCACGCTCATTGCTGCAATTCATCTTGGCAGTCCCAGCGCTTACAACGCCATGCTCAAATGGACAAACCCGGACGGTATGGTGGTGCGAGAGGAAACGTACGTTGCGTTGTAGCCCGGCATGTACGCTCCAAAAGCAGCCTAACAATTCGTTCAAGCCGAACCGATGGTTCCTACGCTTTAGTGGACACCCTGAACTAACCCTTCAGGAGTCCTCAGATGGCATCACCAGGTCCAAGAACAACGTATCGATATAGCAAGGCATTCAAGGCGACAGCGGTTCGTTTGAGTCAGCT
>JBPPNE010000246.1:0-6589 GCA_051306415.1 Porticoccaceae bacterium | reverse complement strand
TACAGCTGATGGCAGAGATAGTGAGCGACTTCGTGGGGCACCGTGCGCTGGAGACAATCGTCGAAATAGCGGGCGAAAATAAAGGGGTTGTAGCGGATTTCCAGCCCCAGACCCTTGACTCGATACATCCCCGCCGCACGGCCACGCAGATCGAACGCCACCGGGATCCGGTCAAATTGTCGCTCAAATAGCCGTTCGCCGCGCTGAATATAGTCCACTGTGGCCGCCATCACCAGCGCGCGCTGTTGGGTGTCGATGACTGGCGGTGTTGTCATTGCAAGACGACTCTGAATCGCGGCGGCGTTGGTTTTCACCGGCATGCACAAATTGCCCGCGCGAGGGATCTCCTGGCTGAGCATGTTGTCCACGGCTATCTTTTTGGTATGTGCTGGCGAGTGTATCGGGTTCGAGCTGATTGCCGTAGCAGCCGATGACAATTGTAGCGGTGGCGCAAGCGAACCTTGATGGTTTACGCCAGTCTACACGGGCATGACTGTCCACCGGCATGATTGAAAAGGCGTCTTCTCCGCGACCGCCACTGAGGCCAAGCCAATACGCGCTATACTGCCGCGCCATGCCCCCGCCAATTATCCCGCCGCCCATGCTGTTTGACCTGCACTGCCACTCCACCGCTTCCGACGGCAAACTCCCGGCCCACGAGCTGGTTGCCCGCGCCATCGCCGCCGGCGTGGATGTACTGGCGATCACCGACCACGACAGCGTCGCCGCTTACAGCGAGCTCGATGGCATTAATCTGGGCATCTTGCGCTTGCTGCCCGGCGTCGAATTTTCCGCGCAGTGGCGCACTACCACCGTCCATATCGTCGGCCTCAATCTGCAAATCGACAGCGCCGGCATCGGCGAAGCCCTGGGCAGTCAGCACCAGGCGCGGCTGGAGCGAGCGGAGATCATCGCCGACAAGTTGGCCAAGAAGGGTTTTCCCGATCTGCTGACCCGCATCCAGACGCTCGCTGGCAACGACAGCATCGGGCGACCGCATTTCGCCGATCAACTGGTGGCGATCGGCGCGGCCAGAAACACGGATGACGCCTTCAGCAAATATCTCTCCGCCAGCAAGTTGGGCGATATCCGGCAATTCTGGGCACCGCTCGGCCAGACTGTAGAATGGATTCGCAACGCCGGGGGCACCGCCGTGCTCGCCCATCCGGACAAGTATTCGCTGACCCGCTCGCGACTGGGCGAACTGCTCGACGACTTCCGCGCCGCTGGCGGGCAGGCGATGGAGGTGGTCTCGGGACGTCAGGATGCCCATAAATCGCGGGATCTGGCCACGCTCTGCAACAGCAAGCAATTGCTCGCCTCCTGCGGATCCGATTTCCATCAGCCGGGCCAAAGCTGGGCCGAACTTGGCGCTCATTCCGGGCTGCCGGACAACTGCACGCCAGTTTGGGATCGATGGTAGCCCACTCTCTTTCACGAACGAATTTTCTGTTCACAGCAGGGCGACAATTGCCGCACCTGCGTTATCCCGTACAATCTCAGCGGTCAGCAGCATTCCCGCTGGAGTACCACCACATGACCCGCTCTTCCGCAGTCACCCTGGGCCTGCTTGAAACCGACACCCTCTACCCCGACGTGATCGGGGAATACGGCTCCTACGGGCAGATGTTCGCGCGCTATTTCGACGCCCTCGACGGCCAACTCAGCTATCGCTACTACCAGGTCCAGGCTGGCGAACTACCGCAACATCCCGATGAATGCAGCGCCTACCTGGTCACCGGCTCCAAGGCCGGCGTCTACGACCGCTTGCCCTGGCTGCCACTATTAGCGGACTGGATCGTCGATTTCCACGCCCGCGGCGCGAAAATGATCGGCGTCTGTTTCGGCCATCAGATGATCGCCCACAGTCTCGGCGGACACGCCGCAAAAAGCGCGCGCGGTTGGGGCTTGGGTGTGCACAGCACGAAACTGCACCTGGGCGAGTTCAATGGCGACAATGCCAGTGACAATGCCAGTGACAATGCCAGCAGTAATGCCCGCGGAGATCAACTGCGCCTGATCCACAGCCATCAGGATCAGGTGGAACAACTGCCAGCGGGGGCGCGGGTGCTCGCGAGCAGTGACTTTTGCCCCCATGCCGCCTACGCCATCGACAATCGCGTGCTCTGCTTCCAGGGTCACCCGGAGTTCACCCCCGGGTTCTTTCGCCGTCTGTTCGCCGGCCGCACCGACGACTTGACCGATCGCGCGCTGGCGCTAGCACAGGCAACGCTGAACGAGCCGACCGATCACGAGCGGGTCGGCCGCTGGCTGCTCGATTTTATTCGCAATTCGCCCCGTTATTTGCCGTAATCGAGGCTAGCTCTTCGGGATCAAGGATTCTGTACTGGCCCTCGTCGAGATCACCCAATGCCAGGCCGCCAGTCTGAAAGCGGTGCAGCGCCGTGACCCGGTTGCCCAAGGCCTCGAACATGCGCCGGATCTGATGGTAGCGCCCCTCGGTGAGGATCATCACGCCGCTGTGATCGCTCTCGACGCGCCAGCTCGCGGATCGCAAAGGCTTTTCATCGCCATCGAGCAGAAATTCACCGGTGGCAAACAGCGCGGTCTCGTCGCCGCGCAACGGATCGCGCGTGCTGACGCGATAATGCTTGGGAGAATGGGTGCGCGGATGGATGATACGGTGCAGCAGATCGCCATCATCGGTCAGCAGGAGCTGGCCGGTGCTGTCTTTGTCGAGACGCCCGACCGTCGAAAACGTCGGTTTGCGGCTGCGCCAGCGCAACGGCAGCAGATCGTAAACCAGGCGACCGGCCTCTTTGTGGGAACAGGTAAAGCCGGCCGGTTTGTTGAGCATGATGGTCAGCGGCGCAGGCGGATCGACAGCCTCGCCGTTCAGCGCCAGCGCACCGGCCCGCACGAGATCGAGGGAAATGGCCTGGTCAGCCCTGGCGATCGCTGCGCCATTCAGCGTGATCGCGCCAGATCGACAGGCCGCCGCCACCTCCTTGCGGCTGGCGTAACCCAGATTCGAAAGCAGGCGGTCAAGCCGCAGGGAAGCAGCGAATTTCGACATGTGAGTCCGTGATGGCCGAGCCTGAGCGGCTTTTGCCCGTGCGCAAAAACAGGCCGATACACCCAGGCCCGAGCAAGCGGCTAACTCAAGCGCGCAGAAACCGCTGGACGTACCAGCAACTCGCCTCGATCCGCATGCCCTCCTGACGCGCCCAGGCGAGTCCGGTGCGCACCAATGTTTCGGCAATGCCCTGGCCGCGCAACGCCTCGGGCACATAGGTGTGATGGAAATTGATCCCGCTGTTGGCCGTCAACTCGTAGTCGAGCACGGCCTCGCTATCACCGAGGCGAGACAGAAAACAATGGCGTTCGGGGTAATGAGTGACCGTTTGACCACGACGCCCGAACGACCCGGTGGATGCCTGGAAATCACTCATGACTGCTCCCTTGTTACGCCGCCAACCGGTGGCGTGTTCCCGCGAAATGATTTACCTGCGCTCACCCGGCTATCGGTCGGCTTCAGGTGGAGGGCGCTGTGATCTCGAATTGCCGGCCCAGTTTATAGAATTCGTCATTGGGACGCATGCTGAGCAAATTGGCCATGCGGTTGGACAGACAGAAAAACGCGCTGATCGCACCAATATCCCAGATGTCCTCGGCTTCGAAGCCGTGCTCGCGCAAAAGTTCAAAATCGGCATCGCCGACGTGGGACGACTGTTGACTGACTTTTACCGCGAAGTCCAGCATCACGCGCTGGCGCTGGCTGATATCGGCCTTGCGATAGTTGACCGCGACCTGATCGGCAATCAGCGGGTTTTTGGCGACGATGCGCAGGATTGCTCCGTGCGCCACCACGCAGTAGAGACAGGCGTTACCACCGCTGACGGCGACCACAATCATCTCCTTATCCGCCTTCGACAGGTTGCCCTTGCGCAACATCAACGCATCGTGCATCGAAAAAAAAGCGCGGCACTCATCCGGCCGGTGGGCCAGGGCAAGAAAAACGTTGGGGATAAAGCCGGTTTTCTCCTGCACCGCAAGGATCTGCTGTCGCAAATCTTCGGGTAACTCAGCGAGCGTTGGCACCGGAAAACGGCTGATAGCGGTCTCGGTCACTGTGTGCTCCCTCGGTAACCTAAAGTATGGGCCGTCCCAAGCCGGCCATGGCGGAAATCCGGACGCTAACGACGGTCGTCACACGCGTTGCCGGCGATGCCTCTTTCTTCTCGATAGCGCGCTCGTTAAACAGCCTGTGTCTAAAACAACCGACCCTGCGCCGATAGTCCGCCATCAATGGTCACCAGAGTGCCGCTGATATACGCCGCCCGATCCGAGGCCAGAAAGGCAATGAGATCGGCGACTTCCTCCGGTTCCGCCGGGCGGCCGAAGGGGAGATGCTCGGTGAGCTGCCGCCATTGCTGCGCAGCCAAGCCCTTGGCAACCGCATTTTGCTGCATCAGCGTCACCAGGCGATCCGTCGCGGTCAGGCCGGGGTTGACACCGAGCACGCGGATGTTATCCGCCGGGCTACCGCTGCCCAGCGCCCGCGTAAACGCCGCCAGACTGGCGTTGCCCGCCGTACCGGCAATGTAGTTGAACTCTTCGACCTCGCCACCGGCAATGCCCACGACATTGATGATGACACCCTTGCCGCGCGCCTTCATCAACGGATACATCGCACGGCAACAGTTGATAAAGCCAAACACCTTCAAATCCCAGGCGGCGCGCCAGGTGGCCTCATCGACCGCCGCCAGCGATCCGGCGGGAATCGCGCCGGCGTTATTGACCAGAATATCGACACCGCCGCAACGATCGACAAGGGCATCGACATTGGCGCTGACGGCGAGGTCGAGCGCATGGATATGAATATCGACACCATGCTCACTGGCAAGCTCGGTGCGTGCGCGCTCGAGGTCTTCCGCCGTCCGCGCGACCAGGTGCAGATGGCAACCCTCGGCCGCCAAACCGGCGGCGACAGCGCGGCCAATGCCGCGGGAAGCGCCGGTGATAACGGCGGTGCGGCCGCGCAAATCGATATCCATGATTATTTCTCCCAGCTGGTCTTGTGCCGGGATCGTCCCGGGCGCCGGAATTCCCCCCGAGGAAGTGCCCCACGGGTAAAGGCGCCGCGCCGTTCGGCAAATTGTTTGAGGCGTGCCAACACCCTGCCATTAACGGTCTCGGGAGGATAATCGCCACGGCCGTCAACCGTACCGGCCGGAATACCGGTGAGAATTTCAATCGCCTCATCGACCGAGTCGACCGGGTAGAGATGAAATTCGCCTGCGGTCATCGCAGCCACCACATCAGGGCGCGGCAACAGATGCTGGATATTGCTGCGCGGCAACAGCACGCCCTGGTTACCCCGGAGCCCGCGCGCCTTGCAGACATCGAAGAAGCCTTCGACCTTCTCATTGATGCCACCGATGACCTGCACCTGACCAAACTGGTTGATCGATCCGGTCATCGCGAAGCACTGGCGAATGGGAATCTGGCTGATAGACGACAGCAGCGCGCAGAGTTCGGCGAGGGACGCGCTGTCGCCATCGACACCGCCATAGGATTGCTCGAAGGTCAGGCTCGCGGTCAGCGAGAGAACGGCGTTCTGGCCATAACGGGCGCCGAGGAAACTGCTGAGAATGAACACCCCCTTGGTGTGAATGGGTCCGCCCATCGCGGTTTCGCGCTCGATGTCGATGACATGGCCGTCGCCAAGACGAGTCGTACAGGTAATCCGCGACGGCTGGCCAAAGCTGAAGTTGCCAAGCTGCAAGACCGACAACCCATTGACCTGGCCGATGCTGGCGCCCTCGGTGTCGATCAAAATAATCTCGCGCTGGATACTTTCGTGGATATGATCCCGCACCTGATCGACCCGGTTGATCTGGGTCGTCACTACTCGGTGAACATCCTCGACACCGACCACCGGGTGGCCGGCCTCGCGGGCCCAGTAGTCGGCCTCGGTGATCAGATCGGCAATGCTGCGCATATGGGTCGACAGTTTGGTCGAGTCGGCTTCGACACGCATGCTCTGCTGGATGATCGCGGCGACGGCGGCGCGATCGAAGGGCAGCAGGTTTTTCTGGCGCACGATGGTGGCAATCATCCGGGCATAAAGCAAATCGTTGTCGGGACTGCGCGGCATCGCGGATTCAAAGTCGGCGGGCACCTTGAACAGCTCGGCAAAGTCCGGATCCTGCGCGTAGAGCAGGTAATAGAGGCGCCGGTCACCGAGCAGTATGACCTTGACATCGAGGGGGATGGGCTGCGGCTCCAGCGACACGGTGCTGACCAGGCTGAGCGCCTGTTCGAGCGACTCAATACGCAATTCGCGGGACGACAGCGCCTGCTTGAGCGCCTCCCAGGCGTAGGGCTGCATCAGCAGTTTGATCGCATCGAGGATCAGATAGCCGCCATTGGCCCGGTGCAATGCGCCCGGCTTGATCAGCGTAAAATCCGTGCTCAGTGCACCCATGTAAGCCGTGTGTTCGATGCGACCGAGCAGATTGGCGTAACTCGGGTGCTCTTCGTAGATGATCGGCGCACCGCCATTGCCGGTGCGGTCGAGGAGCAGGTTGACCTCGTAGCGCGCGAGTGGGTTGCGCCCGGGCGC
>JBPPNE010000245.1:0-2631 GCA_051306415.1 Porticoccaceae bacterium | reverse complement strand
CTACCGCTCGACAAACTATTGGTTGCAATGGAAGAGATGGCGCGCCGGCTGCTCTGATCGGGCGTAGCCAAAATATCGCATCCGCCCTGCGATCCGCGTCCCGCGAAGTAGCGGTAACCCGTGGACAAGCTCCATTCACCATCACAGCAGTTGCTGCCAGCGCAACTCGTCGTAGAGCGCCTTGAACGGGCTTTCTGTCCGACCGACGAAGGGCCGTTTGCTCTGGTGTTGTGCGCGACCTGCTTGCCAATGCTGCTCGTCGTTGGATTGCTGGGGATGCCGGCTCAAGCGTGGGTGGTGCGCGAGCTTGCGCGCCTGCACGAACAGGTAGGCGGCTTCGCGCGGCAGTGACGTCAGCGTCTTGCGGACTTTCTTGTGGTAGCCCGGAATGGTGGCGGGATCCTTGACGGCGTACAGCTTCGCCTGCTCGCCCTTGAAGAACAGGATCACGCGCTCCAGCGCAAAGCCATTGTCTGGCGTCAGCACGCGAAAAAAAAGTTCCGGACTGAATTGATAAAAGCCGTGACCGAGAAAGTTGTTGGTCGGCGTGAACGCCAGGTAGTGGCCGCCGACCTCCACCAGGTTCAAGGCGTTTTGCAGGGCTTGGGGGAAATTGAAAACGTGTTCCAATGAACCACCATCCAGCACGGCGGAAAATTGTCGCGTCATCTCCGCGGGCAGGGGATCGTTCATATCGTGGAGGATAGTGGCGTCTTCGTAGGCGTTGACATCGAGGGAGTCCACCAGGACCGCCCCCAGCCGGTGAAAGAACGGCTCGGCGTAGCCGCGGTCGTCGATGAGTGTGGAGGTGGTTGCGGCGGTTCCAGAGGGTGGCAACAGCGGGCTCAGCACCCCCGTGGTCTGGGTCGACAGGCGCATCTGCTGGCGGCCGATCATCAGGGTGTTCCGGTAGTTGACACCGGCGCGACCCGCCGCGATCAGCAGGCGGGCGTGGTTGAGTGATATCCCCATGGCATCGATATCCAGATCAGAAGGGCTGGGATGACCGGCGCCCTGTGCACATCAAGCGCGGCGCGATGTCAGTGGCTGTGCTTGGACGCGCTGCTCAAGGGCCGTCTGCTCGCGGGCCTGTTCGCCACGGACTTTTTACTCACAGCCCTTTTCTTCACGGCCCTTTCTCTTCACGAAGGAGGGCGCGATAGCCGATATCGTGGCGATAAAAGCAGCCACTCCAGTGGATACCCGCCGCGCACTGATAGGCGCGCTGCTGCGCTTCCCGCACGTTCTCGCCGAGCGCGGTGACGCAAAGCACGCGGCCGCCGCTGGTGGCGATCTGACCGTCGATCAGCTGGGTGCCGGCGTGGAATACCTTGCAGGTGGGGGTTTCCGTGGGCAAGCCGTCGATGACATCGCCCCTGCGGACGTCGCCCGGATAGCCCGCGGCGGCCATCACTACGCCCACTGCCGTGCGCGTGTCCCAGACGGCGGTGGTGGTGGCCAGGCGCCGGTCGAGAGCGGCTTGGCAGAGTTCAACGAGGTCGGATTGCAGGCGCAGCAGGATCGGCTGGGTTTCCGGGTCGCCGAAGCGGCAGTTGTACTCGATCACTCTGGGCGTACCATCGGCTCCGATCATCAGTCCGGCGTACAGGAACCCGCGGTAGGTGTTGCCCTCCGCCGCCATGCCGCGCACCGTGGGCAAGATGATTTCGTCTAGCACCCGGCGATGGATGTCCGCAGTCACCACTGGCGCCGGCGAGTAGGCGCCCATGCCGCCGGTGTTGGGGCCGGTATCGCCGTCGCCGACGCGCTTGTGATCCTGGCTGGTCGCCATCGGCAGTACGTGCTTGCCATCGACCATGACAATGAAGCTCGCCTCCTCGCCGTCGAGAAACTCTTCGATCACGACGCGGTGACCAGCGGCGCCAAAGGCGTTGCCCGCGAGCATGTCGCGCACGGCGCTCTCGGCCTTGGCGAGAGTTTCGGCGACGATGACACCCTTGCCGGCGGCGAGGCCATCGGCCTTGACGACGATCGGCGCACCCTTGCTGCGCAGGTAGGCCAGCGCCGGCTCGATCTCGGTGAAATTGCCGTAGTCGGCGGTGGGAATGTGGTGGCGGGCGAGAAAATCCTTGGTGAAGGCCTTGGAGCCCTCGAGTTGGGCCGCGCCCTGGCGCGGGCCAAAGATACGCAAGTCGCGGTCTTCGAAATAATCCACGATGCCGGCGACCAAGGGCATCTCCGGGCCGACGATGGTGAGTGCGATAGGGCATTGCTCGGCGAAGGCGGCCAGCGTCGAAAAATCGAGCACATCGATGGGAATGTTCTCCACCTTGGGCTCGCCCGCCGTGCCCGCATTGCCGGGCGCGACATAGACCGTGGTGACTGCCGGGCTCTGCGCGATCTTCCAGGCCAGCGCGTGCTCGCGGCCACCGGAGCCAATCAGCAGGATGTTCATCAGTCGCCACTACCGTCGAAAAATATCAGGCCGCGATTGTACCCGCGACCCGCAGTGGCGGCAAAAGCCGGTGTGTAAAGTCAGTCAAGCGTCCGCTGACAGCCCAAATTCGGCGACAAACATGCGCACCGCGAGGGCAACACTTGCGCTGATCTCGGCTTTGCTCGACAGTCCCAGGCCCAGTGCCGCGCGCAGGTGGATATCCGGGCGTTCGC
>JBPPNE010000244.1:0-2393 GCA_051306415.1 Porticoccaceae bacterium | reverse complement strand
AACGAGCCACTGACACCACCGGCCAACTTCAAGGTGGGAGGATTTCATCCCGATCCTTTCCCGGAGGACAAGATCCTGTTCACCATCACCGCGGCGAATTTCCAGCAGTACGCGGGCAAGTTGAGCGAGGGTCACAAGAAAATGTTTGCGACCTATCCCGACTACAAGATGAATGTCTACCAGACCCGCCGCACCGCGGTGTTCAAGCCCTACATCTACCAGGCCGCGCTGGCCAACGCGCCGCGGGCGGAAATCGAGATGTCGGCGAATACATCCAATTTGGTCGGATTCAAGGGCGCCGAACAGGCTTGGGCGTTTCCGGTCCCCCACAACGGCAACGAAGCTTTTTTGAACCAGGCCACGCGGCCGTCGCAGCCCTGGATGGAGAACTGGGAAAATACCACGCCGGTGACCTCGACCGGGAACTTCGAAACCGTGAAGCTGCGGATTCAGCAGCACTGGGCTTGGTCGGATCCGCAGAATACGCTGGCCAACGGCTTTGATCCCACTGCGAGCGGTCTGTATTACTACCAGACCATCACCGCCCCTGCCAAGCAGGCGGGTCAGGTGGTGCTCGCGAAGGACCCGGTGAGTTTCTCGAAGATTTTCCGCCACGCCTGGAGCTACAGCCCCGGCCAGCGGCGGGTCAAGCGCGCACCGCAGATTGTCTATGACAATCCGTTCACCTCCGCCGATGGCCTGGCGACCACCGACCAGAAGTGGGGGTTCAACGGCCCCAACGACCGCTTTGAATACACTCTGGTCGGGCGCAAGGAAATCTATGTTCCCTACAATGCCTACAAGCTGTGGGCCGGTGACGTCAATGTGAAGGACATGATCACCGACAAGGGCCGCCTGAACATGGACTTGGCGCGTTATGAACTGCATCGGGTCTGGATTGTGGACGCCAAGCTGCGGGAAGGCACCAACCACGACTATGGTCGGCGGACGTTTTACCTCGACGAGGATTCCTGGTGGATCATGGCGGTCGATGGCTACGACCGTCGCGGTCAGCTCTGGCGACTGTGGGAAGAACACGACGTCATCTGGTACGACATCGGGTTCGTCGGCACCGCCGTCGGCTTGCAGTACGACATGCAGGCGGGGCGTATGCTGCTGACTAATCCGGGCAAGGACACGGGCCCGGATTTCACCTACCGCGCGAACCTGGACTATTTCACACCAGGGTCGATCCGCCGCTCGGGTGTTCGCTAGCAAGGGATCGATTGGCTGCACGACAGCGTCACTAAAACAAATGGCCGGGCTAGCCCGGCCATTTTTGTGGGTGCCAACTCAGCTCTTCCGGGGTGAAAACTGACCGCTCTCAAGTACGGAAATGTTCGCCTTAACTGGATTGAGACAAGCGTATAATTGCCGCGCCCCGTGAACGCGATCCTTCAGATGCAAAGCGCAAAGCCCCTGTTCTCCTATCCCCAGTACTGGGCCGAATGCTTTGGCCCGGCACCCTTTTTGCCCACCACGCGGGCGGAGATGGACGCTCTCGGTTGGGATAGCTGCGACATCGTCATCGTCACCGGCGACGCCTATGTGGATCACCCGAGCTTCGGCATGGCGGTGATCGGGCGGGTGCTGGAAGCGCAGGGGTTTCGCGTCGGCATCATCGACCAGCCGCGCTGGCAGGACAAAAGCGCGTTCATGGCGCTGGGCAAACCCAACCTGTTTTTCGGCGTCGCCGCGGGCAATATGGATTCGATGATCAACCGCTTCACGGCCGATCGCCGCCTGCGCAGCGACGACGCCTATTCGCCGGATAACCTGGGCGGTCTACGCCCGGATCGCGCGGTTATCGTCTACAGCCAGCGCTGCCGCGAGGCCTGGCCCGATGTGCCCATCGTGCTCGGCGGCATCGAGGCGAGCCTGCGCCGCATCGCCCACTACGATTATTGGTCGGACGAAGTGCGCCGCTCGGTGCTGATCGACGCCCAGGGCGACATTCTGCTGTACGGCAATGCCGAGCGCGCCGTCATCGAAGTCGCCCATCGCCTGGCGCGGGGCGAGCCCATCGCCGCCATCACCAATGTGCGTGGCACCGCTTTTGTGTGCAAGACCTTGCCGCTGGGCTGGACGGTCATCGATTCCACCCGCATCGACCGGCCTGGCTCGATCGATACGCTGCGCAATCCCTATCAGACCGATGAGGAATTCGCCGCCGCCACCGGTGGCAAGTGCCGGGTTGCCAGTGCGCCGGCTGGCGACGCGGGGGAGGGCGGCGATGTGCAGATTCTGACATTGCTGCCGGCGCGGGAAAAAACCGACCGCGCCACCTCGGTGATCCGTCTGCCGCCCTGGCACAAGGTGCGCAGCGATCCGGTGCTTTATGCTCACGCCAGCCGCGTGCTGCATCTGGAGACCAATCCCGGCAACGCCCGCGC
>JBPPNE010000243.1:0-13206 GCA_051306415.1 Porticoccaceae bacterium | reverse complement strand
CCACCGCGACCGCCGCGGCTCCAGCGCAGGCCGCGGATCAGGTATCGGCGCGCACCTGGATCACCGTGTTTGGCAGTGTGTTGGGTGCGTTTATCGCGGTCCTCAACATCCACATCACCAACGCCTCCCTGAAGGACATCCAGGGTGCGCTGGCGGCGACGCTGGAGGAGGGCTCCTTCATCTCGACCGCCTACCTCACCGCCGAGGTCGTGGTGATTCCGGTCACTGGCTGGCTCGCGACGGTATTTGGTCTGCGCCGCTATCTGCTGTGGAACGCCGGCTTCTTCATGTTCGCCACCCTTCTGTGCGCGATGGCGTGGAATCTCGAATCCATGCTGGTGTTTCGCGCCCTCGCCGGGCTTGCTGGCGGCACCCTGATCCCGCTGTCGTTCACCATCATCCTGACCCTGCTGCCGCCGAGCAAGCAGCCCATTGGCATGGGCATGTTCGCGTTGACGGCGACGCAGGCGCCCACCATCGGACCGACGCTCGGCGGCTATCTAACGGAGCAATTCGGTTGGGAGTCGATTTTCTTTCTCCAGCTGGTGCCGACCGCGATGATGATTTTTATCCTCTGGTGGGGCCTGCCACACGCCAAGGCCCAGCTGTCGCTACTGAAAGACGGCGACTGGTTCGGTATTCTGGCGATGGCGGTAGGTCTGGGCGCGATGGTCATCGTGCTTGAGGAGGGCAACCGCAAGGACTGGCTGGAGTCGGACTTCATTTTGCGCGGTGCCCTGCTCGCGGCGGTCAGTCTGGTGGCTTTTCTCATCATCGAGTTGCGACGGCAGTCGCCGTTCATCAATTTGCGGCTGTTGAAGCGGCGGAATTTTCTGCTCGCCAATCTGGTCAACATCGTCCTCGGCCTGGGTCTCTACGGCTCGGTGTTTGTGTTGCCGCTCTATCTGGCCTCGGTGCAGGGCTATAACGCGATGCAGATCGGTCTGGTGATGATGTGGGTCGGCCTGCCGCAACTGCTGGTCGTGCCCATCGTGCTGCGGCTGATGAAGGTGATCGATCTGCGCGTGCTGATTGCGATCGGCACCTTCATCTTTGGCCTCAGTTGCCTGCTCAACACCCACATGAGCGCCGACTATGCCCACGACCAGCTGGTGCTGCCCAATGTCGTGCGGGGGCTCGGCATGCCCTTCATCATGGTGCCGTTGAACATCATCGCGACCGCTGGCATTGAGCGCGAGCAGGTCGGCTCGGCGTCCGGTCTGTTGAACGTGCTGCGCAATCTCGGCGGCTCGGTAGGGATTTCGTCGCTGGCGACGTTCATTTCCGTGCGCCAGCACTTCCACTCCAACCAGATCGTCGAGAGCGTATCGTTGTACAACCCCGATACGGTCGAGCGTCTCGAAGGCTTGCAGCAGTATTTCGCCAGTCTTGGCGCGGATGCGGGGCTCGCCCAGGAGCAGGCGCTGCGCGCGCTGGATGCCATCGCGCGCAAGCAGAGCAGCATCATGGCGTTCAACGATGCGTTCTATGTCATCGGCACCGCCTTTATCATCAGTCTGATTTTTATCTACCTGATGAAAAAGCCGACGCCGGCGTGATCAATCCCACCGGCAGGCGGTAACCAGACAAGCTGAAGCCGCCGCGCACGGACAGGCTGTGGGCGTGGTGCATTGGAAAAGATTGGTGAACGGGAAAAGATCTGGATAGCCCTTTTTCAACAACAGGCCAGCAGTCCATTCTTCAGTGGTCGGGCGGCACTTAACTGAACCGCCACCCGCCCGCGGTGCCCGTTGAAGCGTCGTTGTCAATGGTTGCCACTTGCGCGACCGGCTTTGGTCGGCCTACAGTGGCCGCTAAAATAAAATCAGCAAGGCGGCCGTAGCTGGGGTCTTGGCTCTGCTCGGTTCCGCCTAAAAGGGGGAGTGGAAAGAACCATGTCTGTGACGCAAATCAGTATCGGTATTGATGTCGGCGGCACCCACACCGACCTTGCGGCGGTTAGCGGCGACCGGGTGGTGCGCGCCAAGGCGCCGACCACCCACCACAATTACAGCATTGGCATCTTCGATGCTCTCAAGGGCGTCGCGGAGAAGCTTGACTTGACGGTCGACAGCATTCTCGCCAACCATTGCCGGGCTTTCGTCAACGGCAATACCATCGTCACCAACGCCCTGACCGAAATGAAGGGCGCCCGCGTCGGGGTGCTGGTCACCGCCGGTTTCGCCGACGTCCTGCGGGTTGGGCGCGGCGCACGGCTGAACGTGCGGGACGATCATCTGCAACGCAACCTGCCCCGCGTGGTACCGCAAGAACTGGTGATGGAGATCGACGAGCGGATCGATCGCGACGGCAATGTCGTGGTGCCGCTCAACCACACCCAGGTCGAACAGGCCGTCCACCGGCTGCGCGACCGTGGCGTGGACTGCATCGCGGTCTGCTTCCTGTGGAGCACGGCGAACGGCCAGCACGAAATGGAAGCCCAGGAGATTGTCCACCGGCACGCGCCGGGCGTGTTCGTGACCAGGTCGGTGGCGGTAGCCTCGGTGTTTCGCGAATTCGAGCGCTGGCAGACGGCTATCCTCAACTGCTACGTGCAGCCGCCGGTGAAGAATTTTGTCGAGACGTTGGCCGCGGGTCTGCGCCAGCGCGGCTACCAGCGCGAGCTGGAGTTTTTCAATGGGCTCGGCGGCGTGTTGACCGCTGAGGTGGTCAAGGAAGTGCCGATCCAGCTCTACAGTTCCGGCCCGGCGGGCGGCGCCACGGCCTCCGCCGCGCTGGCGCGGCGCTATAGCCTGACCGAAGTGCTGTGCGGCGACATGGGCGGCACCAGCTTCGATACCATTCTGATTCAGGATTACGCGCCCAAAGTGGTACAGCGTTGCACCATCGGCCGTTTCGACACCGCGCTCAGTCTGCTCGACATCGACTCCATCGGCGCCGGCGGCGGCAGCATCGTGCATCTGGATTCGCGCGGGGTGCCCCAGGTGGGGCCACAAAGTGCGGGGTCGAATCCCGGGCCGGTGTGCGCGGGGCGCGGCGGCACCCAGCCGACGGTGACCGACTGCATGGCGGTCATGGGTTTCATCGACCCCAAGAATTATCTGGGCGGCGGGTTTGAACTCGATGTCGAGGCGGCCCGAGCGGCGCTGGAGCGCGAGGTCGGCGCGGCGCTGGGGTGGGACGCGCTCAAAACCGCCGCTGGCGCCTATTCGCTGGTGGTGGCCAACATGGCCAATGCGCTGCGCGCGGCGTCGATCAGCCGCGGCCGCGATCCGCGGCGCTGCACTTTCATCGCCTATGGTGGCGCGCTGCCGGTGTTCAGCGCGTCGATCTGTCGCCGGCTCGGCATCAGCGACATGATCGTCCCTGGGCACAGCTCGGCGTTTTCGGCCTACGGCCTGCTGGAGGCCGACTATATCCGCCGCGCCTCGGCGACGATCGGTTGGATCCTGGGCGACGAAGCGGGCTATGGCCACATGATCGCTACCCGCGACCGGCTGGAACAGGAAGTCCGCGACGACCTGCGCCAGGCCGGTTTCGACGCTGCCAGCGTGCGCATCGCCCATGGCGGCGATTTTCGCTATGTCGGCCAGCTCGCCGAACTCTACCAGCCGATGGAGCGGAGCGCGGTCGAACAAGCACTGGGAGCGGCGATCATTCCGGCTTTCAACGCAGCCTATGAGGTGGAGTTCGGCCCCGATACCGCGTGGCGGGAATCCAAGCTCATGCTGGTCAATTATGTGGTGACCGGGACCGGCATCCGCGACAAGCCGGATATCAAACCGCTGCCGGTCGAGCCGCGCGATGTGACGATTGCGCTGATGTCGCGCCGGCGGTTGTATCTGCCCGACGAACAGGAGTGGATCGAGACGCCGATCTACGACGCCGCCAAGCTGCTGCCGGGCGCGGAGCTGGCAGGTCCGGCGATCATCGATTGCCGCGACACCACCATCTATGTCCCGACCGCGGCCAGGCTGCGCCGGGACGAATACGATAATTTTCGCATCGCGGTCTGAGTGGAGCCGCGGGCGCACGCAAGTCCGGGAACCGGGGATGATTGGCCAGTGCAACAGGTTTTGACGGGCCGCGAGGGGTCAACGCGCCGGTTCTGAAAGGGTGAAATTGTTATTCCGTGACAATTCGAGTGAAGGCTGAAAAGCCGCAAAACCAACGGGGATAGACTCATGGTGACGAAAACGTTGCAGGTGTCAGAAAGCAGTGTCCGCAAGGGCCAGGACGCGGCCCCAGGGTACATGGTCCCAGGATACATGGTCCCAGGGTATATGGACCCGATTACCGGGGAAGTGATCCGTTCGGCGTTCGACAACATCGCCAACGAAATGAGTCTGGTGCTGCTGCGCACGTCGGGATCCCCAGTGCTGACCGAATCGAAGGACTTTTCGACGGTGCTGTTCGATGCCGATCTCAACCAGATCGGCGCTTCGGGCTATATCCTCCTCCACATGGCGTCGGGGCGCCTGGGCGTCCAGGCAGTGGCCGCGGCGCGGGCACCGCACGATATCCAGCCCGGAGATGCCTTCATCTGCAATGATCCCTATACCAGCGGCGCGCTCCACCAGGGCGATGTCGGCATTGTCATGCCGATCTTTTACGGCGACGATCTGATCGGTTGGAATGCCTCCACCGCGCATCTGATGGACGTCGGTGGTTCCGCGATCAGCGGCTTTGCGCCGGAGGCGCGCGACACCTTTTCGGAAGCCCTGCGGTTTCCCGGCACCCGAATCGCTCGCAACGCGGTGCTGGACGCCGAGTGGGTCGGTTTCATGCGCAACAATGTGCGGGTGCCGGTGTCCTTCATCAGCGATCTGCGCAGCTTGGTGGCAGCCTGCAATATCGGCAGCGAGCGGATGCGTGCGCTGGTCGACGAATACGGTCTGGCGACCCTCAACGCCTACACCAAATACAATATCGAACTGACCGAGAAAGCGCTGCGCGAGCGGATTTCCCGGCTGCCCGACGGCGCCATCCGCACCTACGATTTCGTCGAGTACGACGGTTTCGGAACCTCTGCGCTGAACCCCGTCTTCTGCGAGATGACGATCGCGGGCGAGCGGATGCAATTCCAGTTCTCCGGTTGCCCGCAGATTGCCGCCTTCGTCAACTCCGGCCGTGCGGCGCTGGAAGGCAGCCTGATGGCGCCGATCATGTGTCAATTTGCGCCCGACATCCCGTTCAATGAGGGCTTCTGGAACTGTATCGAGATCGACCGCGGCGAGCCCGGTACCATTGTCAATCCGGTGGTTCCCGCGCCGGTGACCAGCGGCCACGCCTCGGCGGGCATGCGCGCCGGGCGCATGGTGCAGGAGGCGATCGTCACCGCCTGCGCGGCATCGGACGACCCCGATCTGCGCGCGCGGGTCTCGGGCCAAGCGTCGGGGGCGGTGGCGATCGGCATCTGGTTTGGCATGGATCATAAGAACGAGCCCTGCATGTTCATGCCCTTCGGCGGGGCGCTGGGCATCGGTGGCGCTGGGCAGACCGTAGGCGATGGCCAGGATGGCTATGGCATGCAATCGACGCTCGGCATCCGCTGGTCCGATGTCGAGGTGCAGGAGCTGGATGCGCCGATCCTGTTGCTGTGGCGGCGGCTGCTGCCCAATGCCGGCGGCGCCGGCGCGCTGCGCGGCGGGATGGCGACTGACGAAGCCTACAAACTGCATGCGGTGGACGGGTTCAACGGTATCACTTTCGCGACCGGCGCGGAAATCCCGGCACGTGGCTTCAGTGGCGGCCTGCCCGGCGGCACCGGCATGTGCCGAATGATCCGCGGCACTCAGGTCGAGGAAGTCCTCGCGCGCGGCGAACTGCCGGCGGCGCCGGACAAGATCGGCGGCACGCTCGACCAGACGCTGAAAAGTTGCCAGACCAATATCCCCTATCGGCGCGACGATGTGTTCTGGAGTTTTGGTGGCGGGGGCGGCGGGCTGGGCGATCCGTTTCTGCGGGCGCCCGCAAACATCGAGGCCGATCTCAATCAGGGCATGATTACGCTGGCGGCGGCGCAAGTGCTCTACGGCGCCATCGTCATCGGCGACGGCCCGTATCGGGTGGATGCACCGGCGACCTGGAAGAACCGGGATGCGATCCGCGCCGAATTGGTGCCAAGCGCGAAAATCAACCTAGCCGCAGCGCCGCGCGAGACGATCTGCCAGGGCGCGGTTCCCCGCGGCGGCGCTTGGCGGTGCAGCCATTGCGACGCCAAGCTCGATGCCAAGGCGGGCAGCTGGGTTGAAGGGGCGGTGACCCACCGTCGCGACCTGGCGGACCTGTTCGGGCAGGCAGACACGCAATTCCGCCGGCGAGCGGAATCCCCGGTCATTCTGGTCGAGCATTATTGCCCGTTCTGCGCGTCCTGTTTGATGACAGAAGTGCAGTTGGAAGGCGCGGAGCGAGAGACGCCAACCTATCATCTCGCCACCCCCGGCAGACTGCTCCGCGCGGCCGAATAGCGGCGGGGCCGCACCTCATCGAGGGCTAATTGATCGGCGAATTCTAGGCTAGGGCCTGTCGGACTTAAGACTGCCGTACTGTGGAAAAGCCGGACACGCGGCACCTATCCGTGCGCGACGGCTTCAGCCAGTTTTTCAGCAGCCCGCAATGTCCGCCAGGCTGCCGGGCATTACTCCGGGGGTTTCGGTGCCTCGGACCTCAATAGGACTTCGGCAAGCCGAGAATGTACTCGCCGATGTAGTTCAGGGTCATCTCGCGGTTGATCGGCGCCACCTTGCCGAGCCGGGCGGCGATGAAATGACTCACCATGTCGTAGCTGTCGCAGAAACCGTAGCCACCGAAACATTGGATCGCCGCATCGGCGGCCTTGAAGGCGGCGTCGGTGCCGACCAGCTTGCCCATGTTGGCGATATCGCCGACGACCTTGGGATGAGCGCCGGTGTCTTGCAACCAGGCGGCCTTCTGCACTAGCAGGGAGGCGGATTCGAGGAGCGCGCGGGCCTCCGCCATCGGGTGTTGTAAACCCTGGTAGGCACCGATCGGGCCCTTGAAGATGGTGCGCTCATTGGCGTATTCGACACCGCGCTTGAGGACGTGGCGACCGCCGCCGATGGCGCCGGCAGCGACTACCATGCGCTCCGGATTCAGCGCGTCGAAGAGCACGTCGGTACCGCGACCGACTTTGCCGAGGATGTTCTCCCGCGGCACCCTGACGTTGTCGAAGTAGACGAAAAACTGACCTTCCGGATTCAGCAACAAGGTGTCCATAGGGTCCCAGGTCAGCCCCGGCGTGTTGGTGTCCACCACGAACAGCGTCAGTTCCGCGCGCTGCCCGGCGCCGCCGCTGTCGGTCCGCGCTACCACCAGCACTTGGTGGGCGTCGGCGATGCCGCTGATAAACAGCTTGCTGCCATTGAGGACGAAGTGATCGCCGTCTTCGCGGCCCACGGTCTGGATCTTGAAGGTATTGGTGCCGGCGTTGGGTTCGGTAATGGCAAAGCAGCAGCGCTTTTCTCCTGACGCGATGGCGGGCAGCCAGCGCTGCTTTTGCTCCTCGCTGCCGTGGCGGAGGATGCTGGGTACCGCGATGCCCTGGTTGACGACAAAGAACAGGGGTGCGACACCGTGGCCTGCCAACTGCTCCTGCATCAGCACCAGTTCGAGCATGCCCAGGCCAGCACCGCCGAACTCCTCGGGGATGTTGATGCCGAGAATCCCGGCGGTGGCGAGGGCGTCCCACTGACCTTGCGGAAAGGTCTTTGATTTTGCGCACTCGACATAGTACGAACGCGGGAAATCGGCGGCGATCTTGTCCGCGGTGTCGAGGAGCATCTGGTGTTCGGCGGAGAAGTTGAAATCCATGGGTCACCTGTGGTCGCTGTTATTGGGTGCCCAAGGATACAGGTGCGCGGTGATCAATTGAACTGGTTCGCAGCGGTTGCCCGCCCCGTATTTTGGTATGCTCAACCGTGGCGAATGGGGTAACCTGTCACCGATTGGACGAGGTCAGGGGGGACAATGGAAGCATCGAGTGCGGCGATCAAGTCGGGTATTTATCGCCACTTCAAGGGCGAGCTCTATGAAGTGCTGCATCTGGCCCGGCATAGCGAAACCCAGGAGGAGCACGTCGTCTACCGCGCACTCTACGGTGCGCAGGAGGTCTGGCTGCGGCCGCTGGCGATGTTTACCGAAGTGGTTGAGTTCGACGGCGTCAGCGTGTCCCGGTTTACCTGGGTCGAGGGCTCGAACGCGCCGCCGCCCCGGTACAATCGTCGCCGTCGCGACCGCCAAACCTGAGCGGTGCGATCGGTTTCGACGTCGCTGGCATGCCGTTCGGCCAGCGACACGCCAGCGACGCTGCTTCTAGTGACGCTGCTTCTAGTGACGAAAGTGCCGCATGCCGGTGAACACCATGGCCATGCTTGCCTCGTTGGCGGCGGCGATGACCTCGTCATCGCGGATCGAACCGCCCGGCTGGATTACGGCGGCGATGCCGGCGCGGGCGGCGTTGTCGATGCCGTCGCGGAAGGGAAAGAACGCATCCGACGCCATCACCGAGCCCTGCACGCTTAGCCCCGCCTGCTCAGCCTTGATGACTGCGATGCGCGCGGAGTTGACCCGGCTCATCTGGCCGGCGCCGATGCCAATGGTGCGCTGGCTGCGGGCATAGACGATGGCGTTGGATTTGACAAACTTGGCAACCCGCCAGGCAAACAGCAGATCGGCTATTTCCGCCGCGCTCGGCGCCCGTTCAGTCACCACCCGCAGCTCCGCGGCAGTGATCATGCCGTTGTCGCGGTCCTGCACCAGCAGACCGCCGCTGACGCGCTGGTAGTACCAGTCGGCGGGCCGGTGCTGGCCCCATTGGCCACAGCTGAGCACGCGCACGTTCGGTTTGCTCGCGGTCGCCGCGAGGGCCGCCGGCGTCACGCTGGGGGCAATGATGACCTCTACAAACTGGCGATCGACGATGACCCGCGCGGTGTCCGCGTCCAGCTCCCGGTTGACCGCAATGATGCCGCCGAAGGCGGATTCAGGATCGGTCGCAAAGGCCAGATCGTAGGCTGCCGCGAGACTGGCGGCGACCGCGATACCGCAGGGGTTGGCGTGTTTGACGATGACGCAGGCGGGCTGGTCGAACTGCTTGACGCACTCGAGGGCGGTGTCGGCATCGGCGATGTTGTTGTAGGACAGCTCTTTGCCCTGATGCTGAACCACCGTGGCAATACCGGCCTCGGGGGGTGTTTTGTCGACGTAAAATGCGGCGCGCTGGTGAGGGTTCTCGCCATAGCGCAGCACTTGCGATTTCACTAGTTGGCGGTTCCAGGTGCGTGGGAAGACCTCGACATCGCGGCTCAAGCGGATGCCCAGATAATTGGCGATGGCGCCGTCATAGGCCGCCGTGTGCTCGTAGGCTTTGACCGCGAGGTCAAAGCGGGTCGGTAGCAACAGCGCACCGCCATTGTCACGCAATTCGGCGAGCACCGGGCCGTAGTCGCCAGCATCGACCAGCACCGTGACATCGCGGTGATTCTTGGCGGCAGCGCGGATCAGCGTGGGGCCGCCGATGTCGATGTTCTCGATGGCGGTGGCGAGGTCGCAGCCCGGCACGGCGACGGTGGCCTCGAAGGGGTAGAGGTTGACGGCCACGAGGTCGATGGGCGGAATGCCGTGCGTGGCCATGATGGCGTCATCGATGCCGCGGCGACCGAGAATGCCACCGTGAATTTTCGGGTGCAGGGTTTTCACCCGGCCATCCATCATCTCCGCAAAGCCAGTGTAGTCGGCCACTTCGATGGCCGCTACGCCACTATCAGTAAACAGGCGGAAGGTTCCCCCAGTGGATAGGATTTCCACGCCCATGGCTGCCAGCGCGCGGGCGAAGTCGACGGCGCCAGTTTTGTCGGAGACGCTGATCAGAGCGCGCCGGATGGGGACATTACCGCTGGTCATAGAGTGCCTCGGAAGAGTTACAGCAAAGCGTATTGCTTGAGCTTCTTTCGCAGGGTGCCACGGCTGAGGCCGAGCATCTGCGCCGCCTTGCTCTGGTTATTGCCGGCGTGGTGCATGGCCGTAGTCAGCAGGGGAACCTCGATCTCCTGGAGCACGAGTTGATAGAGATTCGCGGTGGGCTGACCGTCAAGGAGCGCGAAATACTGTTCCAGAGACGCCTCGACGCACTGACGCAGGGCGGGGTGTGGATGGATTGGCGCGGTATCGGCGACTTCGGTGGGAAGCGTGTTTTGGGGTGGCGCTGGACTGGAAGTCATGCGGCTTGTTCCTGCTTATTATTCTGGTCAAACGAAGGGTTATTGTGGTTAAACGAAAAGTCTTGGGCCAGTGTGGGCACAGCCGCACCGGCAACTAGTGCTTCGATAAAGTCACTCTGGGCATGGGGGCAGATCAACGTATTGAACAGCCGCCGCTGTTCGACGTCGACGCCCAAACGATTGAGGTACCAGGCCATGTGCTTGCGAGCGAAGCCAATGCCTGCCGGGTTAGTGCCATCTCTATCGCCATCACCATAGTAGCGGTGCAAGGCTGCCAAATGGTCGCGGATAATGGCCAGCGTTTCACTGTGGGATGGCTCCGCCAGCCGCTGCCCCGTCGCCAGAAAATGATTGATTTCACGAAATAGCCAGGGTTGGCCCTGTGCACCCCGGCCGATCATGACCCCGGCGGCGCTAGTCTGATCGAGCACGCGCCGGGCCATCTCCGGCGAGCTGATGTCGCCATTGGCAAATACTGGGATAGCGACCCGCTCGACGATGGTGGCGATGGTGTCGTACTCGGCGCTGCCGAGAAACCGGCAGGCGCGGGTGCGGCCGTGTATGGCCAGTGCCTGCACGCCGGCATCTTCGGCGATACGGGCGATAGTTGGGCCGTTGCGCTGCTGCGGATGGGCGCCGGTACGGATCTTCAGCGTGACCGGGACATTGACCGCCTTGACCACGGCGGCGAGGATGCGGGCGACCAGCGGCTCATCGGCCAGCAGTGCCGAGCCGGCGGCGCGCTGGCAGACTTTTTTGGCGGGACAACCCATGTTGATATCGATGATCTGCGCGCCCAAGGCCACGCTTTGCCGTGCCGCCTGGGCGAGTTGCGTCGGCTCAGCGCCAGCAATCTGGGTGATGCGGGGCTCGGCTTCACTGAGGTCTGGCAGCCGCCGCCGCGATTTGGCGGTGTGCCACAAACGGGCTTCAGCGGTCACCATTTCACCCGCGCCGAGTCCCGCTCCGAGCTGTTTGCAGAGGCGGCGAAAGGGCAGATCGGTGACGCCTGCCATCGGCGCCAGCACCGCCGCCTGCGGGATAGTGAAGGATCCGATCTGGATCAATGGACCTCCGCTCGCGGGCGACTGGCAGAAAAGGGGAGCCATGATACCCGCACTCGCTGGGCAGCGGAAGGCGCGCTATGCGTTAATCGAGCGGATCCAGACTATAGGATACGGCGCTCTCACCGGGGTCGAGAAATTCCAGCCTGAGGCGCACTGAGCGCTGAGCGGGCATGGTGGTGGCACCGGCCAGCTCGCCGCCCTGATATTCGGCTGGGGTGTAGTGCCGCCGTGCTACCACCGCGCCTTGCAAGTCCTGAAACATCAGCAGCAGCCGCGGGAATGGCTGAGCGAAGGGTGCCTCGTTGACCAGCAGCGCATCCAGCTGGAGGGCGTTGGCGACGGTCGGATGGGTCCGCACCAGTAGGTTCTGCGCGCGGATGCGGGAGAGATCCCGTAACGGCGGCACCGTGCAGGGTAGCAGCGCGCAAAACTGCTCCAGCGCGGGACGATAGGCGAATTGTCGCGCCAATAAATCGACATGGAAGTAGATGTACTGGATGACGATGCCGAGCACTGTTGCCGTCACCACGGCGGCTGCGCGAGCAAGGCCGCCGCGGGGTGCGGGAGTGGCCGCCGGCGCATTGAGGACGTCGTGAAGCCTAGACCGCGCGCGCCGCAACCCGGGCGCCCCAGCGGCGAGAGCCGAAGGCGGCGCTGCGATTCGTTGGCTGGGAGCGGAATCGGCGCCAGGACTCATGCGGGCCGGCTCCGGTGGCAGCGCAGTCGTCGTCAATGGACTCGTTGCCAGCAGTTGGTGTTCATGGGCGTCAAAAACCACTAGGCAGGCGCCGCATCGAACGCGCCCGGTGGCGGCCTCAAGCTGCTCCTGGGTAGCCCGGAATGTCGCCTGACAGCAGGGGCAACGGGTGACCAGTTCGCTCATCGTGGCGTCTGTTTTGGTGGGGGAGCGATGATGGCAACTGAGGGAGGGCAGTTCAAGCGAAAATCGTTGGGAAATGGCGGCATTCCGGCTACGGGGGCGCCGAGCCAGGCTACCGCTGTCAACGGGTGGACGTGCTGCGAGGAGACGTGGGTGCGGGTGCCCGTTTCACCGCCGCCAGGCGCACCCAGATGTCGTCCGCCTGGACCGGATCGAAATCGAACTGGTGGTACGCGCCGACGACAGCGTCGCTCTGGCTGGCGACAATGCCGGACAGGCACAATCTCCCCCCAGTCGGGAGCAAGCTGCCGAAGCTCGGCGCGAGCTCGATCAGCGGTGTCGCGAGAATATTGGCGACGAGCACATCCGCGGTCGTTGGCGGCAGATTCTGTGGCAGGCAGACCGTCAGCTGCTCGTCGCGGATGTGGTTGCGGCGGGCGTTATCGCGGGTGGCGATCAGCGACTGGGGGTCGTTGTCCACCGCGATGACCCGCGCAGCGCCGAGCAGCAGCGCGGCGATGCCGAGAATGCCGGAGCCGCAGCCGTAGTCGATCAACGTTTTGCCAGCTAAGGGTTCTCGGTCCAGCCACTGCAGGCAGAGGAAGGTGGTGGGGTGGGTGCCGGAGCCAAAGGCGAGGCCGGGATCGAGGATCAGGTTGATCGCGCCGGGGTCGGGCGGTTCGCACCAGCTCGGGCAGACCCACAGCCGTTGGCCGCAGCGGATCGGCTCGAAGTGCGCCATCCAGCTGCGCTCCCAGTCCTGATCCGCCAGCACTTCCCAGCGGCAGTCCGGCAGTTGGCCGGGGTAGCGCGCGGCGAGCAGCGCGAGCGCCTCGCCAGTGTCGGTGTTGGCGCTGAACAGGCCGGTGGCGAGCACGTCATCCCACAGTGGCGTTTCGCCGACACCGGGCTCGAGAATTGGATGATCCGCATTATCCGCCAACGTCACCGACAGCGCGCCGGCGGCGAGCAGCACATCTTCGACCATCGGGGCGCGGTCGCGGGGTATCGCCAGGTGCAATTGCAGCCAGCTCATGACTCCGGGTTCCGCGCTGGG
>JBPPNE010000242.1:0-10751 GCA_051306415.1 Porticoccaceae bacterium | reverse complement strand
GCCGAGGTTGAACAGGTTATGGACAAGCACTTCAGGTTTTCAGGAAAGTAGTTTTGTCAGACAACGAGCGAGCGGGGCGTCCTGCGTGACCAGCGGACGCTCCGCGTCAAGTTTTCGATTCAGCAAAACAGATGTTGCCGGGGACTGGCCGGGGACTGGTAGTACGGTTCATAAAACTGCGCCTTTCTGAATGCCAGCGGCGTTTGGCGGAGGAACGCATAGCGGCGCGTGTTTAGCTGCTGAGAAGGGGCAAGTGGCGAGCTCAAGCTTTGGGGGCTAGGTCGGCCCCGTTGCCTATCGTCCTTTACCGAGGCGATTGCGCGCCAGCACCCAGCGGTGGATTTCGCTCGGCCCTTCGTAGATGCGCATCACCCGCACCCGCTGCGCCATCAGTTGCAGCGGCAGCTCCTTGGTCATGCCCATGGCGCCGTGAGCCTGCATGGCCCAGTCGATGACGTCGGTGGCCAGTTCGGTGCCATAGAGCTTGATCATGCTGGCCTCGGTGCGCACGTCGGCGCCTGCATCCTGCCGGCAGGCGGCGTGCCAGAGCATGAGTTGCAGGCAGTGGATGCGCGTCTCGGCATCGGCCACCCACCACTGGATCGCCTGGCGGTCCGCCAGCAGCGCACCGAAGGTAGTGCGCTCGTTGGCATGGGCGCACAGCATGGCGAGCGCTCTGCGCGCCATGCCCAGGCACCAGGCGCCCATTTGCAGGCGGCGCACGATCAGGCGCAATTGCATGGGCGCGAAGCCCTGGCCTTCGGTGCCCAGCAACTGCGACGCCGGCAGGCGGCAGTTGTCCAGCACCACTTCGAAGGTGGTGTGGCCGCCGATGATGGGAATGGCGCGCGCGACTTCGAAGCCCGGCGTGCCGCGGTCCACCACAAAAGCGGAGATGCCGCCGCGCGCACCCCGCGCCGGGTCAGTGACCGCCATCACCACGGTGAAATCGGCTTCATCCACGCGGCTGACCCAGATCTTGCGGCCGTCGAGCACCCAGTCATCGCCATCGCGGCGGGCGCGGGTAATCATCGCGGCGGGGTCCGCCCCCGCGCCGGGTTCCGAAATGGCGATGGCCGAGATCGTCTCGCCGCGCGCATAGGGTTCCAGATACTTGCTGCGCTGCGCGTCGTTCACCGTGGCCTGCAGCATGTGCAGGTTGGGCGAGTCGGGCGGAAAGGTGAAGGGCGTCACCGTGCGGCCGAGCGACTCGTTGACGCCCACCATCGCCAGCACCGGCAATTCGGCGCCGCCGCTGGCGGCCGGGCAGTCGAGGCCCCAGAGGCCCAATTCGCGGCACTGGCGGTGCAGGGGTTCCAGCTCCGCGGAGGTCAGGTGATAGCCCTCTCCGGCCGCTTCGCGGGCGAGCACGGCGGCCTCCAACGGCATCAGCGCTTGGTCCACGAAACGGTTCACCGTGGTGTTGATGAGGCGGTATTCCTCGTCGAGATCAAAATTCATTGATAGGACTCCTTCCGGATAACGATTCGGCGCTGTTAGAAGCAGATGCGTGCTTCCCCATTTTGGCAGCAATATACATTGCCGTTGCTTGCCAAGGTTGAGTAGATCACACAGTAGCGCACGCGGTTTTTGTTAGAATCCGCCACCGGAGGCATGATTTTGTCGTGCCTTGATTCATTGTGGAGTGACAGCGTGAAGAGAGATCGTGAAAACCCGAATTAAAATTTGCGGTATTACGCGCGTAGAGGATGGCATCAATGCGGTGCGCGCCGGTGCCGATGCCGTCGGCTTCGTGTTTTATCCGGCAAGTCCGCGCTACATCGATCCGGCCCGGGCGCGCGATATCGTCTGTGCATTGGGTCCCTTGGTCACCACGGTCGCGCTCTTCGTCAACGAATCCGCTGGCCGGGTGGCTACCATCCTGGCGCAGACGGGCATCCAGCTACTGCAATTTCACGGCGACGAGGATGCCGCTTACTGCGACCAGTTTCAACGACCCTATATCAAGGCTATTCGCATGGCGCCGGGGCTGGATCCGCAAGCCGAGATCGCGTGCTTCCCCGATGCCCTCGGCTACCTGTTCGACGCCTGGCGGGCGGATCAGTACGGCGGTACCGGGGAGGTATTCGATTGGCGCCGGCTGGCCGGCGCCAATGGCTCCGCGCTGATTCTGGCGGGTGGATTGACGCCGGACAATGTCGCGGAGGCGATAAAAATAGCGCGTCCTGGCGCTGTCGATGTGAGTGGTGGTGTAGAATCGGCCCCCGGCGTCAAGGATCGCGGGATGATCGAACGCTTTGTCGCTGCCGTTCATTCAGCTGAGAGTGGATTCGGCTCCGGATGACTAACTCCGGATGGCGCTGAGCCCTTGGCGGGCGGCAACCCGGTTGATCGCACCAGGAATACATCATGAGCTGGCTAAGTAAAATAAGGCCGACTGGTCTTGCGACACAGCGAAGAGAGCGCACGAAGTCGGTTCCCGAGGGGGTGTGGGAAAAATGCGCCAAGTGCAGTGCGCCATTGTACCGCCCCGAGCTTGAGCGGAATCTCGATGTCTGCCCCAAGTGCGACCACCACATCCGCATGGGTGCGCGCCGCCGCCTGGATATATTCCTGGATCCGTCGCCGCGCGAGGAAATCGCCGCGGAGGTGGTTCCCGTTGATCGGTTGAAATTCCGCGATATCAAAAGATACCGCGATCGCCTGTTGGCGGCGCAGAAGGAAACCGGTGAGAAGGATGCGCTGGTGGCGATGCGCGGTTGCTTGAAGACAATGCCGGTGGTGGTTGCCGCCTTTGAGTTCGAATTTCACGGTGGTTCCATGGGTTATGTCGTCGGCGAACGCTTTACCCGCGCGGCGCAACTCTGTCTCGCCGAGCGCATGCCCCTGGTTTGCTTCTCCGCCACCGGTGGCGCACGCATGCAGGAAGCGCTGATCTCGCTGATGCAGATGGCCAAGACCAGCGCCATTCTGGAGCGTATGCGGCTCGCCGGAGTTCCCTACATTTCAGTGATGACGGACCCGGTTTACGGCGGGGTGTCGGCGAGTTTGGCGCTGCTCGGCGACATCAATATTGCCGAGCCCGGCGCCCGCGCCGGCTTCGCTGGCCCCAATATCATCGAGCAGACCATCCGGCAAAAATTACCGCCGGGATTTCAGCGCAGCGAATTTCTGCTCGAACACGGCGCCATAGATATGATCGTTCACCGTTCGGGCTTGCGCGACACTATCGCCGGCCTGCTAAGCAGATTAACCCATCAGCCAGAGCCCGAGACCGTTGTCGACGAACAGGGCGATGACGCTGCCAGCGTCGCTGGCTGAATGGCTCGATCTGCTTGCCCAGAGGCACCCGCGCGAGATTGATTTAGGTTTGGAGCGGGTCGCACGGGTTGCCGCTCGTCTCAATCTCGATCGTCCCGCTCCTCGGGTGGTGACCGTCGCCGGCACCAACGGCAAGGGCTCTTGCGTTGCCGCGCTGGCGGCGCTGCTGATCGCCGGCGGACGCCGGGTCGGCAGTTATACCTCACCGCACCTGATCGATTACAACGAGCGTATCTGTATCGACGGTGTGCCCGTTGCCGATCAGCAAATCTGTGCCGCCTTTGCCCGTATCGAACAGAACCGGGGAGAGATCAGTCTCACCTACTTTGAATTTGGCACTCTCGCCGCATTGATGATCATGGCGGCGGCGGCGATTGACGTCGCGGTGCTCGAAGTCGGCCTCGGTGGGCGCCTCGATGCGGTCAATCTGGTGGATGCCGATGTGGCCATCATCACCACGATCCAGCTCGATCACGAGGCTTGGCTGGGCGACAACCGGGATGCCATCGGGCTTGAAAAAGCCGGCATTGCGCGGGCTGGGATGCCGCTGGTTTGCGGTGATCCGGAGCCGCCGCCGGCAATGGTTGATTGCCTGGCGATGCTGGGCGCGCGCACTTGCTATCTCAATGCCTGCGGATTCTCGTTCACGCTGAATCACGACGATCGCGATGCGGGGTTTGACCTGCACTGTCGTGATCGCGATGGTGCAGCGATAGATTTCGCCGGTCTACCCATCTCCCCGTTGCCGAGCCCGAGTGTTGCCTGCGCGGTGCAGGCGCTGTTGACACTGGGCGAACCGGTCTCCGGCGCCGTCCTTCGGCAAGTGCTGCCCAGGCTCCAGCTCGCCGGTCGCTTTCAACGGGCTAGCTGCCGTGGGCGCAACCTGGTCTTCGATGTCGCCCACAATCCGGCCGCGGCGCTGTTGCTGGCCGCCAACCTGGCGCGGACATTTCCCCAGCGCAGGATCGTCGCGGTATTCGCGGTGCTTGCCGACAAGGATATCGCGGGCATTGTCGCGCCCCTCAGCGAGCTCATTGAGTGTTGGCATATCGGCGATCTCATCGATGTGCCGCGGGCGGCTAAGGCCGCGAAGGTCGCGGCAGTGCTATATAATCACTCCGCGCGAGTGTCCCGGTCTGCACGCATCGAAGACAGCTTTTTCGCCGCGCTGGAAAGTTCGCTGGAGGAAGATGTCCTGCTGGTATTCGGTTCGTTCTACACCGTGTCGGCGATACTGCAATACGGTCGTGGTGAGGGGGGAGGTTCGTGCAAGATCGTTTGAAACAGCGCCTGGTCGGGATTCTCGTGTTGCTTGCGCTGGCGGCGATATTTTTGCCGATGGTGCTCGATTTCGGTCGCGAACACCCTATTGATACGGCGACGCAGATTCCGCCCGAGCCCGCGATTGAGCCCGTCGTTATCCCGGAGCCAACGCGGGTTGAAGGTGTCGAGCCTGGCAAGAGCGACGAGGAAATTTTCCAGTTTGACGACAGTCGCAAGGCTGCCGAAGCTCGCCCTGAAACCTCGCCAACCTCGCCGCCAAGCCCGAGCACTGAGATAAATGGCGCGCCACCCGCCCAGGTTGCGCTACCGACCAAGGTAGCGGTGCCAGGCCCCGGCTTGAATGCCGAGGGTGTACCTGCGGCCTGGGTATTGCAGATCGGCAGCTTCAAGGACAAAGCCAAAGCCAAGGCGATCACTGACAAGCTGCTCGCTGATGGCTATAAAGCGTTTGTCCGCAGCGCTGCGGACACCGGCGGCACCATTCACCGGGTCTATGTCGGACCCGCTCTGCGCCGGGATGGACTGCTCAAGGAGAAAGCCGCAATTGAAAAAAAATACAAGCTCAAGCTGATGTTGCTGAGCTTCGAGCCCTGATGGCCAAGTCGAACTCTGCTAAACTCGCGAACCGGCTTTCCTTGCCCCTGCCCGCTGAAGAGGGTAATCGATGAACTGGGCTGATTGGACCATCATCGCCGTCATTGGCTTGTCGGTCTGGATCGGCGCCGCGCGCGGTTTCGTCCGCGAAGCTCTCTCACTGGCAATCTGGGTTGCCGCCTTTGCCACCGCCAGTATGACGCATCAGGCCGTCGCCAGCTTGTTGACAGAGGTGATCACTACGCCGTCGCTGCGCATGGCCGCCGCCTGGCTTGCGGTATTTGTCGCGGTGCTGCTGGTGGGTGCTGTGATCGGTTTTCTGTTCGGACGCCTGGTTGCCGCCACCGGCCTCACCGGTACCGACCGCCTGCTGGGCACGCTGTTTGGTGTGCTGCGGGGAGTTGCCATTGTGATGCTGGTGCTGATTTTCGTGCCCAAGCTCTTGCCCGTCGACCAGGATCCCTGGTGGCGGCAGTCCGCTTTGATACCCCAATTTTTGCGCTTCGAAGATGCCGCCCGGCAGCTTGCCGGCGCTCTGTTCGGTTTTTTCAAACAGTTGTTTTAGGCGGGTAAAAATTAGGCGGGTGAAACCATGTGTGGTGTGGTCGGGATGGTTGGCAAGACCGATGTCAGCGTAAAGCTCTACGATGCCCTGACGATGTTGCAGCACCGTGGCCAGGATGCGGCCGGGATCATGACCTGTCACCGTGGCCAGCTCAACCAGCGCAAGGATGTCGGCCTGGTGCGCGATGTGTTCCAGCCGCGCCACATGGAGCGTCTGGTCGGCAACATGGGCATTGGCCACGTCCGCTACCCTACCGCGGGTAGCTCCGGGCCGTCCTTGGCGCAGCCGTTCTACGTCAACTCGCCCTACGGCATCTGCCTTGCTCACAATGGCAACCTGACCAATTCGGAAGAGTTGCTGGAGCATGTTTTCAATACCGATCTGCGCCACGTCAACACGGAATCTGATTCTGAAATTCTGCTTAATGTGTTTGCCCACGAATTGCAATTGCAAGGTAAGCTGAAGCCGGAACCCGATGATGTATTTGCCGCGGTGCGGCGGGTTCACAGTCGCTGCCGGGGTGCTTATGCAGTGGTCGGCATGATCGCCGGTTACGGCGTATTCGCGTTTCGCGACCCCCACGGTATTCGCCCGCTGGTGTTTGGCCGTCGCGAAACCCCGCTCGGTGACGAGTACATGATCGCCTCGGAGAGCGTGGCGCTGGATGTGCTCGGCTTCAGGCTGGAGCGGGATGTGGCGCCGGGGGAGGCGGTGTTTATTGATGTCAGTGGTCGGCTCCACACCCGTCAGTGCGCCGACAACACGGAACTGGTGCCCTGTATTTTCGAGCAGGTCTACTTCGCGCGGCCGGACTCGCTGATGGACAATATCTCCGTCTACAAGGCGCGTCTGCGGATGGGCGAGCGGCTCGCGGAAAAAATTCTGCGCCTGAAGCCGAATCACGATATCGATGTCGTCATTCCGGTGCCCGACACCAGCCGGGTAGCGGCGCAGGGTATCGCCGAAACTCTGGGCGTGAAATTCCGCGAGGGGTTGATGAAAAACCGCTACATCGGCCGCACCTTCATCATGGCCGGACAGGGCCAGCGCAAAAAATCCGTGCGCCAGAAACTGAATCCGGTGAAGCTGGAGTTCCAGGGCAAGAATGTGTTGCTGGTGGACGATTCCATCGTCCGCGGCACGACCTCCTGGGAGATTATCCAGATGGCACGCGACGCCGGCGCGGCCAAGGTCTACATGGCTTCCGCGGCGCCGCCGGTGCGCTATCCCAATGTCTATGGCATCGACATGCCGTCGGTGGACGAGTTGATCGCCCACGGTCGCAGCGTCAAGGAGGTCGCTCGCGAAATCGATGCCGACTGGCTGATCTATCAGGATCTGGACGATCTGATAGCGAGCGCGATGGAGGGCAATCCCCGGATCAGGCGTTTTGATTGCTCGGTGTTCAACGGCGAATACATCACCGGCGACGTCGACAGCGCGTATCTCGACAAGCTGGCGGCGAATCGCAATGATGGTGCCCAGATGGCCAGAAACGGCAAGTCCGGGAGCGGCCGCGACGAAGTTATCGGACTGCACAACGCGGTAGTAGGTACGGTTGAATGAAGGATTTTAGGGATGGCGAGGATCCCCTCGCGGGCGCTGGGCTGGACACCCTGGCGGTGCGGACGGGCCACCGGCGCACCGCCGAAGGCGAGCACAGCGAGGCGATTTTCACCACCTCCAGCTATGTGTTCGCCTCCGCTGCGGAGGCGGCTGCGCGTTTTAGCGGCGAGCTGCCCGGCAACGTCTATTCGCGCTACACCAATCCGACGGTGCGCACCTTCGAGGAGCGTATCGCGGCCCTTGAGGGCGCTGAGCAGGCGGTGGCTACCGCGTCCGGCATGGCGGCCATTCTGAGCACCTGCATGGCGCTGTTGAAAGCCGGCGATCACATCCTGTGCTCGCGCAGCGTGTTCGGTACAACCACGGTGCTGCTCACCAAGTATCTGGCCAAATTTGGTGTCGCGACCACCTTTGTCCCACTCACCGAGCTGGCGGCGTGGGCGGCGGCGATGCGCCCCGAAACTCGTCTGTTGTTACTGGAGACGCCGTCCAATCCGCTCAACGAAGTCGCCGACATCCAGGCGCTGGCTGATTTAGCCCATGCCCGCGGCGCGCTGCTGGCGGTGGACAACTGTTTCTGTACGCCGGCGCTGCAGCGCCCGCTCGAATTCGGCGCCGACATCATCATTCACTCGGCCACCAAGTATCTCGATGGCCAGGGCCGCTGCCTCGGTGGCGTCGTCCTCGGCCGCGGCGAATTGATGGCGGAGGTGCTCGGCTTCATTCGCTCCGCCGGGCCGACGATGAGCCCGTTCAACGCTTGGGTGTTTCTGAAGGGCCTGGAAACCCTGCGTTTGCGCATGGTCGCCCACTCCGCCAGCGGCTTGCAGCTGGCGCGCTGGCTTGCGGAGCAGCCCGCCGTCGAGAAAGTGTTTTATGCCGGTCTCGACGATCATCCCGCTCATGATCTCGCCTGTCGTCAACAGAGCGCCTTTGGCGGCGTACTGGCGTTTCGGGTCAGGGGCGGGCGCGAGCAGGCGTGGCAAGTCATCGACAGCACGCGCATTCTGTCGCTGACCGCGAACCTCGGCGATGCCAAGACCACCATCGTGCATCCGGCGACCACCACCCATGGCCGGCTATCCGTGGCCGAAAAAGCCGACGCCGGCATCAGCGAAAATCTGATTCGTGTCGCCGTCGGTCTCGAGGCGATCGAGGACATCCAGGCCGACCTCCAGCGCGGGCTCGCCTTTCTGTGAGCACTGACCTGTGAGCACTGACCTGTGAGCGCCGGCCATCCGCTAGCCGCGCGCATCCTCGCCGGTATCGGCAGCGTCCTCATCGGCAAGGAGCAGCCGTCACGACTCGCGCTCGCCTGTCTGCTGGCGCGCGGGCATCTGCTGATCGAGGATCTGCCGGGCATGGGCAAGACCACGCTGGCGCAGGCGCTCGCCCAGGTTCTCGGCCTCAGCTACAGCCGCATTCAGTTCACCAGCGATCTGCTGCCCGCCGATATCATCGGCGTCTCCGTGTACGATCGCACTCGCGCCGCCTTTGAATTTCACCCCGGCCCGGTGTTCAGTCAGGTCGTGCTCGCCGATGAGATCAACCGCACCAGCCCGAAGACGCAAAGCGCGCTGCTTGAGGCGATGGCCGAGGGCCAAGTCAGCGTGGAGGGTGAAACCCGCGCGCTGCCGCAGCCCTTCTTTGTGATTGCGACGCAGAATCCGGTGACCCAGGCCGGCACCTTTCCGCTGCCGGAGTCGCAGCTCGATCGCTTTCTGATGCGCATCAGCCTGGGTTATCCGGACCCGGCCTCCGAGCGCAAGCTGCTGACCGGCGAGGATCCGCGCGCGCGCCTCAAGCATATTGTGGCCAGTATCAATCCGCGCCAGCTCGCGGAAATGCAGGCGGAAGTCGGCCGTGTGCAGGCGTCCGACAGCTTGGTCGATTATATCCAACGCTTGGTCCAGTACACCCGCACCAACGGCGCTTTCGCCTATGGCGTGTCGCCGCGCGGCGCGATGGCGGTATTGCAGAGCGCGCGCTTGGGCGTTTATCGACGGCCGTCGCTATGTGATCCCGGAGGACATTCAGGCGGTGTTTCCCGCTGTTATCGGTCATCGCGTGCTCGGCGGCGCCAGCAATGAACAGGCGCCGGTACTGGTGCGACAGGTGTTGATGGCGGTGGATATTCTCTGATTGGCAACGGACGCCAGCGCGATGCTCAAGGGACTGCGGCAATACATCGATCCTCGCTACCAGGATTGGCTCAAACGCCGTCTGCCGCCAGCGCGGCAAATTCAGCTCGATCGCAATCGCCTGTTCGTATTCCCGTCACCGGCCGGTGGATTCTTCATTCTGGTGTTGGCGCTGCTCTGGCTGGTGGCGACCAATTACGAGAACAATCTGGTGTTCGCCTTTGCGTTTTTGCTCACCGCGCTCGCGGTGGTCGGCATCTTGCACTCTTTTGCGAACCTGGGCGGAGTCACGGTCACCGGGGTGCGGGCGCTGCCGGCCTTCGCGGGCGAATTCGCCGAGTTTGAGATCGCACTGAGCCAACCGAGCGCCCGTTACCGCGACGGCATCCACTTGTCCTTTGCCGACGGCATGCCGGTGACGGCGACGCTGGCGGGTATCGATAATCTGACGTTGCGCCTGTCGGTGCCCGCGCACCGGCGCGGCTGGCTCGCGCCTGGCCGGCTGACCATCGAGAGCGTCTATCCACTCGGCCTGTTTCGGGTCTGGACCCACCTCGATGTGGATTTGCATGCGCTGGTCTATCCGCAACCGGTGCGCGCCGTGCTGGCGCCCGCCAGCAGCAGTCGCGGCGAGGGGCCCATTGCGGTGGATGGCGGCAGCGAGGATTTTCGCGGCCTGGAGAAATATCGCGTTGGCGAATCCCTGCGCCACGTCGCCTGGAAGCAATACGCGCGCGAGCAGGGCCTGCACACCAAGCATTACGCCGATGCGCTGGACGAGCGGCTCTGGCTCGACTGGAACGCCTTTGCCGGCATGGACCGCGAGGCGCGGCTCTCTCGCCTGTGCGGCGCGCTGCTCGCGGTGAGCGCCACCCGTCATCTCTACGGTCTGCGCCTGCCGGGCCTGGAAATTGCGCCTGACCGTGGCGACGGTCACCGCGAGCGGATTCTGCGCTCGCTCGCGCTCTACGAACTCACGCCGGAACCCTCCGCATCCCGCAAACAGCCATCCCGCTATCGACGCGTGGACGCCCGCTGATGCAGCCGCTCTGGCAGATACCCCGCGCCGGCCTGTTTTGGCTGCTGATTGCGGTAGCCGCGACGATCGCCGCCCACATTGAGCATCTGCCGCCGTGGATCCTCGGCGCCGCGGTCATCGCGACGCTGTGGCGCATTCAGGTCTACCGCGGTGTCTGGGCCTATCCTGGCCGCTGGATCAAGGCGCTGCTGCTTATCCTCTGCACCGCCGGCCTGTTGCTGCAATATCGCCGACTCGTCGGCTTGGAACCCATGGTCGCGCTGCTGATCAGCGGGTTGAT
>JBPPNE010000241.1:0-3348 GCA_051306415.1 Porticoccaceae bacterium | reverse complement strand
ACGTTAGCCACCGCAAGATAACTTTGACCCTGTTGCAGAGATAACATGAGCTCGAAAGTACAAAACGTTGTCAACAAGGTTCCAGAGGTCACCCTGATTTTCTGGATTATCAAGATTCTAGCGACAACCCTGGGGGAAACGGGCGGGGATGCCGTTTCTATGTCCATGAACCTGGGTTATCTCGTCGGCACCGGAATCTTTTCGTTCTTTTTTATCGTTGCTGTACTTATTCAGGTTTCGGCCAAGAAATTCCATCCCGTCCTCTACTGGGTAACTATCATTGCTACCACCACGGTGGGAACCACGTTGGCAGATTTCGCAGATCGCTCACTTGGCGTGGGTTATGCGGGTGGCACAGCCATACTTTTCGCATTGTTGATGGGGTCACTTTTCGTCTGGCATCGCACCATGGGTTCGGTTGCTGTTAATACGGTGGCGTCACCCAAATCAGAAGCCTTCTACTGGGTAATCATTATGTTTTCCCAAACGTTGGGAACGGCCTTGGGCGACTGGACCGCAGATACGGCAGGTCTTGGGTATGAGGGTGCGGCATTGGTGTTTGGCACCATGTTGGCCGTCATCGCCTGGGCTTATTACCGCACCAAGATTTCTCATGTTGTCCTGTTCTGGGCAGCCTTTATCCTCACCAGGCCGTTTGGCGCTGTAGTTGGAGATTTTCTCGACAAGCCCCTGAGTCAAGGTGGGTTGGAACTAAGCCGTTATTCGGCTACGGCAACTCTGCTTTTACTGATTGCACTGTGCATATATTTCTTCCCACAACGGCCGACAAAGCACAATGCGTAGTGGCCTCAACCAAAAACAATTCGCGGCGGTGGCTAACACTTCGCTGCAGGCGCGACGGCCCTGACGGGCCGCGGCCTGAGCTCAAACGTTGAGGCTGTAGAAAAACCCTTTTTTCAGTCCAATCAGCGACACAAAAAACGGCGTGAGATTTTCCACGCCGTTTTCAGTTTCCGCTTGGTCATTCAGTGCGCTGTTTTACAATTTCTCCGATCAGGTCAGTGTGTCATCTGACAGGCGTAATGCGGGCTCTCTGGCCTTGGCCTACTGCCCATACCCATGATGCGCGAGCTTCTCGATGTTATGCACCAGGCAGTAGAGCTTCCACTGTGCATCCACTTTCTTCTGCCCTCTGAGGGTGAAGCGGTTGAGCTGCTTGTTGTGCCGGATGTTGCCGAATACCGGTTCCACCGTGGTAAAGCGGCGGCCATATTTCGCCCGCCCTTCCGGGCTGTCGATGAGGGCTTTCATTGTGTCGGTGAAGCGCTCCTCTCCATCAGCCTTGCCCTGAAAGAATGTCACCCGCCGGGTTCGGGTCTTGGCTGGGGTGCGTAAGCAGTTGTCGCGCTGTTTGCACGGGACGCAGTCCTGTTGCGCTCCCCGGAATTTGACGGCGACATGGCCATTGATGATGCAGTGGCGGCCATTGCCGTAGAGCTTCTTGCCCGCCGGGCAGAGGCAGCTGTGCGTTTGCGGGTCGTAGTGAAAGTCTGCGGGGCGATAGCGGGCCGCCGGTTTCTTCGCTTTGTCGTTGCTGGCTGATTTGTCATGCAGCGGGTCGGGGTTCTGTTGGTATTTTCCCTGGTCAACAAAGCGTTCGTCTCTTTGCCGCAGGCCGTTGTCGGCAATCAGGGCGGCCACGTTCAGCTTGGCGAGTTGCCTGAGGTTGGCCTCTGAGTGGTAACCAGCATCCGCCGTAATGAGGCTGGTCGGCGTAATAAGCGCCTGTCCGCTGTGCAGTGCGTTCTGGATGGATTTGATCACGGGCATCAGCAGTGCCTGCTCGCTGACGCCTTTGGAGGTGGCCATCCCTTCGACAAGCTCAGGACAGGCCTTCGCCGACGCGTTGTCGCTGCGGTTGCTCTTTCTGATCGTGCCTTGGCTGCCTTTGCGATCTTCCGGATGGAGGGCCAGCCACTGACGCAGTTGGGCGGAGTCGGTTTGCAGGCGGGTGATGTGCTGGACTTCTTTCTGCCGGAGATCGGCTTCGCGGTGGCGTTCGAGCATGACCCGGGCAGCGGCTTCGCTCCCTGCGGGATACATGACCCGATGTTGATACACGCAGACCGCTTAGGCAAGATGTAGGAGTGTTTATTTTTGAGGCTTTTTCTACAGCCTCGTTAGGCTTTTTACGGAGTTTCTATGGACGAATCCGATGTTGAATACGCAGGCTTCTGGGTACGAGTGGGGGCCACCATCATCGACACATTGCTGATCATGGTCATCACAATTCCAATTCTTCTTTCCATCTATGGTTGGAAATATTTTGGTTCCGAAAAGCTAATTGCCGGACCCGCTAACTTTCTTATTTCGTGGGTACTTCCGGCTGTTGCGGTGGTTTGGTTTTGGACACAAAGGCAAGCCACCCCGGGAAAAGCGGCTTTATCACTACGCGTATTGGATGCTGACTCGGGAGAGAACCTCTCCATTGGTCAAAGCATTGGGCGCTACCTAGGATATTTTGTTTCAATAATTCCGCTAGGGCTTGGGCTGTTATGGGTTGGTCTTGACCGTAGAAAGCAGGGATGGCATGACAAGCTGGCTCATACCGTTGTTGTCAGAGCAAAAAATCATGGCCCAGAACCAGTCCGGTTCCCGCAAGCGCTAACCCGGCGGTCGACCTCGCTCCCTTCGGTCGCTGGACGCTGCGCAATAAAGTCGCGCAGCGCCGGTCACCTCTACGTTGAGGCTGTAGAAAAACCCCCGTAAATTGCTACAGTAGGCCATAACTGGCCCCATCGGAATCAGCCGGGAGGGCGTAGCGGATGGCGCGGTTCAAACCGGTTCACCGGGGTCTGAAGCTGCTGCCGGTCGCCTTCGACAAGCAGCTCCAGCCAGGCAGTTTCGAGCACGCCCTGTGCTACCTCATCGAACACGAGGACGACTTGGCCGGGTTCCATGCCCGCTACCGGAACGACTTCGAAGGCGCCCCGGCCGATAACCCCGCCGTGCTGCTCAAGATCATCCTGCTGGCCTACAGCCGGGGCATCGTGTCCAGCCGCCGGATTGAGGCCGCCTGTCGCGAGAATGTCCTGTTCATGGCCATCTCGGGCGATTCCCAGCCTAGGGAACCTCTGAGCGGTTCGCCTGATTCCACCCCTGCGGGGGGGGCCAGGCGCGATTTTTCGCGGATTGGCGCGCCTTAGAGTGCCCTTCCCGGCCCTTTGGGGGGGTATCTTCGGGAGCACCGGGCGGATCTAGTGGACTGTAACGTTTAAATAGGGAGTATCATTACGCCTGCGGAGGGCGTGATGAAACTGAGCAAGAGCGAACGCATGGAACTGCAGCGACAAGCCGGTGCGAGGAACGGTCGAGCCGATTCGGCGC
>JBPPNE010000240.1:0-4083 GCA_051306415.1 Porticoccaceae bacterium | reverse complement strand
CGACTGGCCTACCGTCGCCCACCAATCCGACACCAATCCCGAAGCCCTGGCCACCCCGGATCATCTCGCCTATGTGATCTACACCTCCGGTTCCACCGGTACGCCTAAGGGCGTCGCTGTCTCCCAGCGGGCGGTGGTGCGACTCGTGGTCAACTCTGACTATGTACGGTTCGGCCCGACCGACGTGGTGGCACAGGCATCGAACAGCTCGTTCGACGCCGCGACTTTCGAAATCTGGGGCGCGCTGCTGAACGGCGGTGGGCTCGTCATCGTGCTCAGGGATGTGCTGCTGTCAGGCATGGAACTGGCGCGCCAGATCGAGAGCCATCGCATCAATACGCTGTTTTTGACCACGGCGCTGTTCAATGAATACGCTGCTCGATCACCGGATATCTTTCACCGGCTCGATCAATTGCTCGTCGGCGGTGAGGCCATCGACTCGGTCGCCGTACAGCGCGTGATCGACGCCATGCCGCCGAAGCGGCTATTGAATAGCTATGGCCCCACCGAGACCACCACCTTCGCGACCTGGTACGAGGTGCCACTGAGACAAAACGCACCGCCACCCAATATCCCGATTGGTCGACCCATCGCCAACACGCACTGCTACATCCTCGGTGCCGAGCTCGAGCCGGTGCCCATTGGCGTCGTCGGGGAGCTGTATATCGGTGGCGTGGGTGTGGCCCGGGGCTATCTGAACCGGCCTGAACTGACCGCGGAACGCTTCATTGACGATCCGTTCCGCGCCGGCGAGCGGCTGTATCGGACCGGCGACCTCGCCCGTTATCTGCCCGACGGCAATATCGAGTACAGCGGCCGCATCGATAATCAGATCAAATTGCGCGGGTTTCGTATCGAGCTCGGCGAGATCGAGGCGGTGCTGGCGCGCGAACCAACCGTGGTGCAGTGCGCGGTGATTGTGTGCGAGGACAACCCCGGCGACCAACGCCTGGTGGCCTATGTGGTGGCTACAGAAAGGCAACCGCGGCCTGAAGCGTTGCGCGAGCGTCTGAAGAGTCAATTACCCGAATACATGGTGCCCTCCGCTGTGGTCGTGCTCGATGCCCTACCGCTGACCGCCAACGGCAAGCTCGATCGGGCGGCGCTGCCGCGCCCGACGCATTTACCGACCAAACATGTCCTACGGTCAAATGATCCCACCGACGATTTGGAGCGGCAGTTGCAGTCAATCTGGGAAGCGATCATGGGCCTTCAATCTATCGGCGTCGAAGACAACTTCTTCGACCTCGGCGGCCACTCCCTGCTCGCCATCAAGTTGCTTCACGAGGTTGAAAAGCAGTTCGGACGTGCGCTCGGTTTGGCTACGCTGTTTGAAGCCCCGACAATCCGTGCGCAAGCCAGGTTGCTACGCCAGCCGGAGCAGAACCCAGCCTCTACTTGCGCGGTCGCGGTAAAGGCGAGCGGTGATCGACCGCCGCTGTTTTTTGTCTCCGGTTTCGGCGGCCAGCTGCTGCCGTTTCACGCGTTGGCCAAGGCACTGGATGCGGAGCAACCCCTGTACGTGCTCAATCTCAATTCGCTGCGCGAGTTCGCTGGTGCCGCGATCACGCTGGAAGCGATTGCCACCCAGATGATCGACGACATGCGTCAAGTCCAGCCGAGTGGGCCGTATCATCTCGCGGGATTTTCGTTGGGTGGCAAGATCGTCTACGAGATCGCGCAACAGCTTCACCGCGCCGGCGAACGGGTTGAGCTGCTGGCACTACTCGATTGCGGGGCGCCTGGTTATCCGCGCCGCTGCTCGTTCGCGGTGCGGACGGTCCTGCACATCCGGTACGCATTCAGTTTCGGGCCGCGCGGGATGGTGGAGTACCTGGTCGGCCGGGTCAAAAATCTGAAAAAGTACATCGGCTTCGCGGACGACTTCGAGCCCAAAGTGCTCAAGGCCGAGGACAGGGTTGATCAGTCCACCGCCCTCATACAGGAGATCGAAGCTCGGGCAAAACTGATCCTCGAGGCCTGGCGGGACTATGTCTCCACCTTCTATCCGGGCCGAATGACATTGGTTCGGGCTGGGGTCAGAAAACACCAACCCGGCGTCATCGACGACGACCTGCTGATGGGCTGGGGCGAATTGGTCGGCGAGGGCATCGATATCGCGACGCTGTATTGCCGCCACACCGAGATGATCGATGCGCCCCATGCACCCGCACTCGCCGCATTGCTCAGCGAGCGCCTGCCGGGCGGCGTCACCGCGATAGCCGAGTTGACTACTCCATGACACAGCGAGACCGTCCCGAATCAGCCAGTGTGCCGCCACTCAACAGGAGGCAGGCGAGGGGACGCGCAGTAACCCGCGTACAGATCAGCACCGAATCGTCGCGCTTCGAACCGCATTGGCGAAACCTCGACCCCGCCGAGAGGCTACGTGCTGGCCGCTTTCGCCGCGATGCGGATCGACTGCGTTTCGTCATTGCGCGCAGTAGCCTGCGCCAGTTACTCGGTGGTCATCTCGGTATAGCACCTGAGGCGGTTGTCTTCGCTGAGAACCCTTTCGGCAAGCCTTTGCTTCAGGATGCACTTGCCACGCTGCACTTCAATACCAGCCATTCCGGTGACTGGGTGTTGCTCGCCACCGACACCCATGCGCCCGTTGGTATCGATGTTGAGGCGGTGCGGCCGGAGATGGCTGACAACGAGCAATTCCAACGCGTGCTGGCTGTGGAAGAGCTGACGCTCTTGAATGCCGTCCCGTCACAGCATCGCGCGCGCGCCTTCGCGACAACTTGGGTTCGCAAGGAGGCCTATGTGAAGGCGCTGGGCGAGGGCATGAGCCGCCCGTTGCAGGATATCTGCATCACCCTCGACACCAGTGGGCAACCGCGACTGTGCTACGACCGCAATGCTGCTGACGCGCGCGAACGCTGGCGATTTGAGGACATCGACATCGACGCTAACCACGTCGCCTGCCTGGTTTATCACAGCGATGGCTGAGAATTCGTCGTCGATATCGTTACAGTTCTTTGAAGGAGCGATCTGGACCGCCGGCCGCAACCTGCTGCAAGCGGTGCTCAGTCTGGTTGCGCTGGCAATTGTCGCGCGCGAACTGGGTCCCGAGAACTACGGCGTCTACGGCATCGCGATGCTGGTCATAATGGTGGCCGAGATGCTGGCCGGCATCTCTCTCACCGAAGCGATTGTGCAACGCAAAGAACTGAACGACGGACACATCGACGCGACTTTTTGGCTGTCGTTAATTGCGTCGATCACCATCGGCGTCTTGATAGCCGTGTTCGCGGAACTATTTGCAGGTCTCGCCGGTGGCACGCAGGCCGCCACCGTGCTGACGGTTCTCGCTTGCCTGCTTCCGATCAGAGTCGGCTCAGCGGTACCCATGGCGCTGTTGACGCGCGACCTCCACTTCCGCGTCAAGTCGCAGGTCGGCGCGCTGGCAACGATTCTCAGCTGCGGCGTTGGCATTGCGCTAGCCCTGGGTGGAGCCGGCATCTGGACGCTGGTGATCATGGAGGCAGTGAGTTCCACGGTGAACCTGGTCGGCGCATTTCTCGCCGTCCGCTGGCGTCCCGGTTGGCGTGGCCGCTGGCAACATCTGCGTGAAATGGCGGGCTTTAATGCCAGCACCCTGGCCGCCTACGCGGTCGGTTACGCGGACATGCTGTTGCCCCGCATTCTGGTATCCCATCTGATGGGAGCGCAGTCTCTGGGTGTGTTCATGCTTGCCACCCGGGTGTACAGCGAGCTGGCCAAGCTGCTAACTACGCCGTTAGCGTCGGTGGCAATGGCTGCCTGCGCGCGCGCACAGGATGCGCGTGACGATCTGCACCGCATGATTCTCGGCCTGTATCGAACGTCGCGGCTGATCGTATTCCCCGCGTGCCTTGGCGTCGCAGCACTTGCACCCTACCTGGTGCCCTCGCTGTTCGGCCCGAAATGGGCCGCCGCGGTACCCGCGATACAGATCCTGATGCTCGGTGGACTGCGCCTTGCGAGCGGCGCTTTCAATACCGCCATCCTGATCGGTGTTGGGCGCGTGCAGTCGTCGCTGATCCTGTTCGCTGCGGGTTGCCTGCTCCACGTCGTGCTGATTCCGGCGTTGGCGCC
>JBPPNE010000239.1:0-2350 GCA_051306415.1 Porticoccaceae bacterium | reverse complement strand
CCGGCCGGCGCATCTTTCGCATGGCGCCGATCCACCACCACTTTGAACTCAAGGGTTGGCCCGAGCCGCGCGTGATCGTGCGCTTCTGGATCATCACCCTGATGCTGGTCCTGTTCGGGCTGGCGACACTGAAACTGCGGTAACGGCACGAGAATGGCGGCGGCGGTGGCAGAGCGAATCGCGAGCAGCAAGCTGACGGTAGTGGTGGGCCTCGGTGCCACCGGCTTGTCGATGGCGCGCTTTCTGGCGCGCGGCGGCGAACCGTTTGTCGTTGTCGACACTCGCAGCGAGCCGCCCCAGCTCGCTGCGTTGCGCGCGGAGCTGCCCGCCGTGCCGGTGGTGCTCGGCGGTCTTGATGCGGAGTCCCCGGCAGCAGAGGCGCTGGCAGCGGCTGACCGCATCCTGGTGAGCCCGGGGCTGGCGCTCGATCACCCGGCGCTGGCGCAGGCCCGCGTTCGGGGCATTCCGCTCAGCGGCGACATCGAACTTTTCGCCCGCGCCGCCAAGGCGCCGATCATTGCGATCACCGGGTCGAATGGCAAGAGTACCGTGACTACCCTGGTCGGCGACATGGCGGCGCGGGCCGGCAAAAACGTCGGCGTTGGCGGCAACCTGGGTACGCCCGCTCTCGATCTGCTCGCGACTGACCGCGAGCTCTATGTGGTCGAGCTGTCGAGCTTTCAGTTGGAGTTGGTCGACGATCTCCACGCCGAGGTCGCCACTGTGCTCAATCTCAGCCCCGATCACATCGATCGCCATGGCGATCTGCCCGCCTATCACCGCGCCAAGCATCGCATCTTCCGCGGTGTCCGCCAGGTCGTGGTCAATCGTGACGATCCCCTGTCCTCACCTCTGGTGCCGGCGTCCGTCAAGATCTGGAGTTTCGGTCTTGGCGCGCCAGACTCGCACGGCTTTGGGCTTGTTGAGCGGGAGGGCGAGACCTGGCTCGGTTTCGGCTTGGAAGCGCTGATGCCGGTGGCCGAGATGGCATTGCGCGGTCGCCACAATATCGCCAATGCGCTGGCCGCGCTCGCGCTTGGGCACGCCGTTGGCCTGCTGCTGGCGGCCATGCTGCAAACGCTGAGGGAATTTCCCGGTCTGCCGCACCGCTGCCAGACCGTCGTGGTAACCGCCGGTGTCACCTGGATCGACGACTCCAAGGGTACCAACGTGGGCGCCGCGGTGGCGGCGATCGAGGGCTTTGCCACCGAGGGCGCCAACCTGTTGGTGATCGCCGGTGGCCAGGGCAAGGGTCAAGACTTCGCGCCGCTGGCAGCGGCGATGGCGGGCCGGGTTCGCCAGGTCGTGCTCATCGGCGAGGATGCGGCATTGATTGCCAAGGCGCTGGCGGGCCTGGTGCCGACGGTGTTGGCGCCAACGCTGGAAGCGGCCGTTGCCATTGCCGCGCGTGCCGCCCGCGCCGGCGACACCGTGCTGCTGTCGCCGGCCTGCGCGAGCTTCGACATGTTCAGCGGCTACGCCGAGCGCGGTTGCCGGTTTGCCGACGCGGTGAGGGCGCTGCCGTGATCGCGCTGCCATTGCCGTTGGCGTCGGTGCTGGCCTGGCGGCCGCGATCACTCGCGGGCCTTGATGTGCCGCTACTGCTGGCCGCGCTGGCGCTGGTCTCCATTGGCGTGGTGATGATTGCCTCCGCATCAATCGGTTTCACCGCCGTTGCCGGCGACAGCTTTTACCTGCTCCTTCGCCATCTGGCTTTCCTGTCGATCAGCGCGGCCGTCGCTTTCGTGATTGTCCAAATCCCGGTATCTGTCTGGTATCGGTACAGTGGATGGTTGCTGCTCGCCGCCCTGTTCCTGTTGCTGATGGTGCTGATTCCCGGTATCGGCCGCTCGGTCAATGGCGCCCGTCGCTGGATCGGTTTCGGTGGTGTGTCGTTGCAGATCTCGGAGCTGGCCAAGCTCGCGCTGATCATTTTTATCGCCGCCTATCTGCAGCGCAACCAGGTGCGTCTGCGTGAGCAGTGGCAGGGGTTTGCCCGTCCGATGGGTATCCTCGCGGTCGTCGTCGGCCTGCTGATCGCGGAGCCCGACTTCGGCTCCTCGGTGGTGATCAGCGCGACAGTACTCGGGATGCTATTCCTCGCTGGTGTGCGACTCTGGCAGTTTGTTGCGTTGCTCGCCACCGGCATTGCCGGGCTGGGATTACTCGTAATCGTCGCGCCCTACCGGATGCAGCGCTGGCAGACCTTTCTCGACCCCTGGGCGGAGCAGTACAAAGGCGGCTATCAGCTGACGCAATCGCTGATCGCTTTCGGCCGCGGTGAATGGACGGGCGTCGGTCTCGGCAACAGCGTGCAGAAGCTGTCTTACTTGCCGGAGGCCCATACCGA
>JBPPNE010000238.1:0-3948 GCA_051306415.1 Porticoccaceae bacterium | reverse complement strand
AGAGTCACGCTGACAGAGATGTTCAAGCAGATTCAACAGGGGCAAACCACTTTCTTTGTTCCCAGTGATGTCTTTGTGTTGGGCATGTTGGCCTGGATAGTGGCGCTCGGGGCAATCGGCTCCCTGCTGCTGGCGCGGTGGTGGCAGAGCCTGCTTTACAACCCGGGTGGATTTCGCCAGGAGTTCCATGCGCTGCGGATGGAGCGCCCGCTGGCGGTGCTGTTGCTGGTTGGCATGGCGGTTTGTTACCTCCTGCCGCGGGACTACATGACCTGGGGCAATTTGATTGGACTCCCGCTGCTGCTGGGAGGAATCGCGCTTGTGCATCATGCCGTCTTGACAGCCCAGTTGGGTATGCACTGGTTGGTGATATTTTATGTTTGCCTCCTGCTGGTTGCAGGGCCGATGACGATGTTGCTCGCCGGGATTGGCTTTCTCGACAGCATCATGGATTTGCGTTCCCGCCTGGCTACACGGCGGGGGAATAGCGATTGATTAACGAGGGCTAGTGCGATGGAAGTGATTCTACTGGAAAAGGTTGGCCGTCTTGGGGCGGTCGGAGATAGGGTTTCTGTTAAGTCAGGTTATGGCCGTAATTATTTAATCCCACAGCGAAAAGCAATTTTTGCCACGCCCGATAATATCGCCAAATTCGAGCAGCAGAAGGCCGATCTGCTGAAAGAGGCCGCGGACAAATTAGCCGTGGCGCAGGCGCGCGCGACGGCTCTCGCGGCAATCGGCGAGATCGTCATCAAGGCGGTCGCGGGCGAAGAGGGCCGGCTTTTCGGTTCGGTTGGCACCAAAGATATTGCCGACGCGGTGACCGCTGCTGGCGTTGAGCTCGCCAGGACCGAGGTCAAAATGCCGGCCGGAGCACTGCGCGAACTGGGCAGCTTCGAGATTGATGTACAGGTTCATGCCGATGTCATCCAGACCTTGCAGGTGCGGTTGATCGCCGAATGATTGATTGCGGATAGGCAGACGGCGACGTTGACGTTCTCATGAACTGAGGTGCTGTCCGGCGGCGTCAAGGTGGCAATTCAGCGCTTGCATCGCGATGGGGTTGGTTATGACCGAGCTGCTGTCCGAGGACAGGGTGACACCCCAACTGCCGCACTCACTGGAGGCAGAGCAGGCGGTATTGGGCGGCCTGATGCTCGCCAACGACGCTTTTGAACCGGTCGCGGCGCTGATTGGCGAGCAGGATTTCTTTGGTCAGGATCACCGTCTGATCTTTCAGACCATGGGCAGGCTTGCCGCGGCCGATCAACCTTTCGATGTCATCACCCTGTCAGAGGCCCTCAAGGGCGCTGACGAACTCGCCAACGCTGGTGGCGACGCCTATCTGGTTGAGCTCGCCCGTAATACCCCCAGCGCAGCCAATATTCAGGCGTACGCGCAGATTGTGCTGGAGCGCTCGGTCGTTCGCCAGATCATTCTTGCCGCCACTGACATCGCCAAAAAAGGCTACAACCCGCTGGGGTGGGATAGCGGAAAACTCCTCGCCGAGGCCGAGCGCCGGTTGCTAGAGGTGATGGAGCAGCGGCCGAAGCAGGGTGGCTTCCAGGCGGTCAACGACCTCCTCCGCGAAGCGATTGACCGCATTGAAAAGTTGTTCAACAGCGATGCGGACATTACCGGATTGAGCACCGGATTCGCCGATCTGGACGCGATGACGTCTGGCTTGCAGGACGCCGATCTGGTGATCGTCGCCGGCCGTCCGTCGATGGGCAAGACCTCCTTCGCGATGAACATGGTCGAGCATGCGATGCTGCACCAGGATCGCCCGGTGCTGGTATTCAGTCTCGAAATGCCCGCCAATCAATTGATGATCAGGCTGTTGTCGTCGATGGGCAAGATCGATCAGATGCGGATGCGCAGCGGCAAACTGCATCCCGATGACTTTAGCCGCCTGTCCAGTGCCAGCGCGCGCCTGCGCGGGCGGCCACTCCATATCGATGACACCTCCGGTATCACCCCCATGGAGATGCGCAACCGGGTGCGCCAGCTGATCCGTGAGCAAGGCCCGCCGGCCCTGATCGCTGTCGACTACCTGCAGTTGATGAGCTCAAGCACCAAGACCGATGGTCGGGTGCAGGAGATCTCGCAGATTTCACGGGAATTGAAGGGCATCGCGCGGGAATTCAACTGCCCCGTGGTCGCGCTTTCGCAGTTGAGCCGCAACGTTGAGCAACGGCCCAACAAGCGGCCGGTGAATTCCGATCTGCGGGATTCCGGAGCTATCGAGCAGGACGCCGATGTGATCATTTTTATCTATCGAGATGAGGTCTACCACGAAGATACGCAGGACAAGGGCGTCGCTGAGGTGATTATCGGCAAACAGCGCAATGGTCCCATCGGTCTTTGCCGGCTTGCCTTCCTCAAGCAGTACACCCGGTTTGAAAATCTCGCTCGCGATTATTTCGCGGAATCCAACTAGACGGCGGGGACGACATTCAGCATGAAGACTTACCACACTATTGCCGGCCTGCGCGAAGCGCTGGCGGCGGCGCGCCGCGAAGGCCAGCGTATCGGTTTCGTGCCCACCATGGGCAACCTCCACGACGGCCATCTGCAACTGGTCGACCTCGCCCGCCAGTACAGCGATCTGGTGGTGGTGAGTATCTTCGTGAATCCGTTGCAGTTCGGCCTGAACGAGGACTGGGAAAAATACCCGCGCACGATAGAGGCCGATATGCGCAAGCTGGAGGAAGTGGCCTGCGATTACCTGTTTCATCCCGACGAGCATGAAATTTATCCCAACGGGATGGCGGAGCAGACCCGGGTGGTGGTGCCGACGATGACGGACATCCTCTGTGGCGCCAGCCGGCCGGGGCATTTCGAGGGGGTGACCACGGTGGTCTCCAAGCTGTTCCATATCGTGCAGCCCGATGCCGCGGTATTCGGCATCAAGGATTACCAGCAGTTGGCGGTAATCCGGCGCATGGTCGAGGATCTGTGTTTTCCCATCGAGATAGTTGCCGCACCCATCGCCCGCGATGCTGATGGGTTAGCGCTCAGCTCCCGCAATAGTTATATCACCGCCGAGGAAAGACCTCGGGTGGGCCAGTTGCAGCGAACCCTGTGTTGGTGCCGCGAACAGATTCAGCAGGGGCGGCGAGATTTTGCCGCCATTGAGGAAGCTGCCAAATCACAGGTCGAAAAGGAAGGCCTTCGCTCCGATTACATCAGTATTTGCAATGCGAAAACCCTGGCCCCGGCCGCGCACGACGATCATGAAATCGCTATACTTGGCGCCGTCTTTACCAGTGCTGCCCGGTTGATTGATAACGTTACCCTGACTGTAGGGTAGGAGGAGGTGTCCATGTTGAGCACCCTGCTGAAAGCCAAATTGCATATGGCGACGGTGACCCAGGCCGAATTGTGGTACGACGGTTCCTGCGCCATCGACAGAACCCTTGTTGAACTTGCCGGGCTGCGTGAATTCGAGCAAATCGAAATTTACAATGTTCATAACGGCGAGCGTTTCACGACCTATATCATTCTTGCCGAAGCAGGTTCGGGAACCATCTCGATGAACGGTGCTGCCGCACGGCGGGTACAGGTGGGCGACCGCGTGATCATCGCGACCTACGGCCAGTTCTCCGAGGCGGAAATGGCCAAGCACAAGCCCAGACTGGTTTATCTGAACCAGGACAACACGGTAAATCGGACCGCCAACACCATTCCAGTTCAGGTGGCGTCCTGAGCCCTTGTCACCCCTAGGGAAACGCTGAACAAATGGATTCCATTCATGGCTCGACAAGCTCGCCACAGACGGAATCAATAGGTTACCGTTCGTCCTGAGCCTGTCGAAGGACTTAGAACTTATCCGTAAATAATATATAATGCCTTCCCGAGCCGCCACTAACGCGGCGAGGGAGGTGGTGATGGCGACAGAGAAGCTGACAAAGAAGCGTGTGGCGTCATGGGTGGTAACCGATGATT
>JBPPNE010000237.1:0-12945 GCA_051306415.1 Porticoccaceae bacterium | reverse complement strand
ATGGTCAAGGTCGTCGCCGCGGTGTCGTCTTCAATCCAGCCACCGCCATTCTGTGCCATCGCGACCTTTGCCCCCGCGACCTGGCGGGGGCCGCAGCGGCCGCGCAATTGATCGACCAGCTCGACGATCTGCGCGCAGCCGGTAGCGCCAACGGGATGGCCCTTGGCGACCAGGCCACCGCTGGTGTTGACCGGTATCCGGCCGCCGAGATCGGTCTCGCCGTCGCGGATCATGCGCACGCCTTCACCGGGCGCGCACAACCCCAGTTCCTCGATGTAGATCATCTCGGCGGGCGATGCGGCATCGTGCAGCTCGACCACATCGATATCCTCCGGCCCGACACCGGCCGCCGCATAGGCTTTCTCGCTGGCGCGGGCGTTGCAATTTGGCCCGCCGGGCATACCGGAAACCAGCGTTATGGTGTTGGCGACGACGGCATCGCAGCCGTGCTTGCGGACAAAATCCTCGGAGCAGAACACCAGCACCGCGGCGCCATCGCCGATGGGTGAGCACATCGCGAGTCGCAGCGGATCGATGATCGTGCGGCTGGCGAGAATATCCGCCACACTCAATGGCGACTGAAACTGCGCCTTCGGGTTGAGCGAACCGAATTTGTGCGACTTGGCGGCGACGCGGGCGAAATCCTCCACGGTGGCGCCGGTGGCCGCCATGTACTTGCGCGCCTTGCCGGCGTAGATGTCCATGAAACCGGAGCGACCGGGCGCGCTGCCGGCGGTCAAGGGATCGTCGGAGCCGGTCTCGGCTTTGATCTGCTCCAGATCCATCGCCGCGATCAGCGCCTTGAAAGTTACCGCCTTGTCTTTGTTGGTCATCTTTTCCGCGCCGATGGCGAGCGCCACCTCGGACTGCCCCGACGCCACCGACAGCCAGGCGATGTGGGCGGCGGTGGAGGCGGACGCGCAGGCATTCTCGACATTGATGATCGGCTTGCCCATCAGCCCGCTCTCGCGCAACGCCACCTGCCCCGCAATCATTTCCTGGCCAGTGAGCAATCCCGCCGCCGCGTTGCCGAAATAAATGGTATCGACGTGTTCAACGCTCGCACCCGCGTCGGTCATCGCCAGATTCAGTGCTTCCATCACCAGGCTGCGAATGGTTGCGTCGGGGTGCTTGCCAAAGCGGGTCATGCCGACGCCAGCGATCATTACTTTTCTCATGTGGGTATCTCCAAGCTTGCGCTTCCCGTGGGGCACGGGTTGAGAACGCGGATTTATAATAGAAACGATCGGGATCCGCCGATCCGACTCTGTCGGTTGCCGGCGCCGATTCGTGTTTAAGGCAGCCACGATTATGCTATATCGGCGGGGGATGTCCATCATTTGGATTTTGGCTCGGTGGCTGTTATCGCCTCCAACCACCGACCAGATTTGCCGCGGGAGGGAGTTGTTCAAAGCCGCGCCCGCGTGCCAAGATGTGAGCCAAATCCAACGTTAACCGAGGATGGAGTCGAAATGGCCTCTCCCGCAGCGAATGCCGTCAGTCCCCGCGCATTGATCGACTACCCGTTAATCGACGCCGACTGCCACTACTACGAGCCGGACGATTGCTATACCCGTCATATCGAGCCGCGGTTTCGCGACGATGCCATCACGGTCGTGCGCGGGCTGAGCACGCACGCCCAGGTGCATTTCCGCGGCCGTCGCCTGGCTTTTTTCAGCGCGCCGCCGGGTGAGCACGCCGGCAAGCCGGGCTCCTACAAAGCGTTTTATCGCAGCGACCAGCCCAAGGGCGCGCATATTCTCGCCGCTGATCCGATCTCCTGTTTCGACTTGCCGGAATCCATGGATCGCACCGCGCGGCTGCGCTGGTTCGATCATTACAAAGTGCAAGCCGGCATCTTTTTGCCCTCGCTCGGCGTCGGCGTCGAAATGCAGTTGCGTGACGCCGGTCCCGAAGTGGTCATGGCCAATCACCGGGCCTTCAACCGCTGGCTCAACGACGACTGGGGCTGGGACTGCCAGAACCGCATTTTTAGCGCCGCGCAACTGTCTCTGGTAGATCTCGATCTTGCCGTCGTCGAACTCGACCGTGTGCTCGCCGAGGGCGCTCGCATCATCAACCTGATTCCCGGCCCGGTGATGGGGCGCTCGCCCGCCGATCCGCATTTCGATCCGTTCTGGGCGCGCTGTCAGGAAGCCTGCGTGCCAGTGTCTTTTCATCTTGGCAATGCCGGTTTCGAGGAGCTGGTATCAGCGGCCTGGGGCGAGAATCCGCGACCGCCCCATCACAAAGTCACCGCCTTCCAGCACGTGATCGGGATGATGGAGCGCCCGGTCAACGACACCCTGGCGGCGCTGATCATGCACAATCTGTTCGGCCGCTTTCCGCGCTTGCGCGTGGCATCGATTGAAAACGGCTCGTCCTGGGTGACGCCGCTGCTGCGCAAGCTCGACAAGTCCGCCAAGATCGCCGGCAACAATTTCACGTTCGGAGCACTACACGCACGTCCGAGCGAAATCTTCCTCGACCGCATTCGCGTCTGCCCGTTTCCGGAGGACAACATTCGCGAACTCATCGCCGCCGTTGGCCCCAATGTCGCCCTGTTCGGCTCCGACTGGCCGCATCCAGAAGGTCTCGCCGAGCCGCTCGAATTCGCCGATGGCTTGGATGGCCTCGACTATGCGCAGGTGCGCAACGTCATGCGTAGCAATACAGCGGAGTTGCTAGGCTTGAGTGATTAGTGCTGATTTCGCATTGCCCATAACGTCCTGATCAAGGCCTGATGCCCGCGTTAGCCGGCATCAGGTCGAGGACGCTTTTGAGTTCCCTGATTCGCTGGAACCACGCAACACACCTATTAACCGTCTTATTCTGAAGCCCGACAGCTGAATCAGCCGGCGGTTTTGGCCTTGACGAATTCGCCTATCCGCTGAATCGCGCGGCGGCCATCGCCAAGATTCTGGAAGAACAGATGCCAGACATGGATCATGTCAGGCCACTCTTCAAATGCCACCTCGACGCCAGCCGATTTTGCCCGCTTGGCCAGTGTGTCGGAATCGCTGAACAGGGTTTCCGCCGAACCAACCTGAATCAGTAACGGCGGCAGGCCTTTCAGATCGGCGTGAATCGGCGATGCGGTCGCCGCGCGGAGATCACCGCTGCCGGCGTAGGTCTTGCCCATCATCTGGATCATCTCGCGAGTGACCATGGGATCCAGCGCCTTGCGCGTCTCATAGGATTCGCCGGTTGCCTCCAGATCGACCCAGGGCGAGATGCACACGCCAGCAGCGGGCAATGCTTGTTTGCCATCCCGCAACGCGATCAGCGTCGCGACCGTCAAACCACCGCCAGCGGAATCGCCGGCAATAACGATACCGCCCGGCGGATAACCCTGGGCGAGTAGCCAGCCGTACGCCGCGACAGCGTCTTCCACCGCGGCCGGGTAGAGGTGCTCCGGCGCCAGGCGATAGTCGACTGCCAATGCCTGACAGCCCGCGGCGCGAGCCAATTCCGCTGCCAGGGGGCGGTGGCTCGCGAGTGAACCGATGACATAGCCACCGCCGTGCACATACAGAATGATGCGGCGGGTGTCGGCGCCAGGCGGCGTGTGCAATTCGCACGCTATGCCAGCCGCCATCACCGGCTTGACATCGATATCGGCGGCGGCCTTGCCCCCCATCGCATCGAACTGAGCGCGCATCTCCGGGAGCGTGCCGCCCAAGGGGTTTTCCCGCAATTGTTTCGCGATTGCCTGAATTTCGCTGCCGGACATAGTCTTGACTCCTGTTGAATGGACTGTGGATGGAATGAATTTATTGTCAAACGAAATGATGCGCGCCATCCTAACCCCCGACGGCGACCACAGGCAACAGAGGGTGGCAATGACGGTCCCCGCGACTAACACAGCGCTTTAAAAACCGCTATTCTGCCTTCTGTCCTTCATTGCGCCGTGGATGTTTCCCAGCAAGTTTAACTGATGGCGCGAACACAACGTATCGAAGCGAGGCGAGGAAACCTATGGGCTCGATGGTGGCAACGGTGCGAGCGAATGTCAAAGCCTGGGAGTGCGACGTGATGGAGCACATGAATGTGCAGCACTATCTGGCACGCTCTGCCGAAACGGTCGGCCAGCTGCAGGCGCTGCTCGGCTTGGGCAACGATCCCAACCTCGCATTGGTTCACCGTGCCGAGCGCGTGCTGTTCATGCGCGAGTTACGTAACGGTGAAACCTATACCTTGTCGAGCGGAATTTTTTCGCTGAACAAAAACAGGCTCACCAGTTTCAGCGAGATGCTCAATCTGGAAACCGACCATCTCGCCGCCCGCTTTATTATCGAACTTGACTTGGTTGATCGCGTGCGGGGTAGTGCAATTCCATTTCCCGACCACGCCTGCCGCGCGGCTACGGCCCTGATGGTGGAGCCGCCAGCGAATCTGCGTCCCCGTGAACTGTTGCGTCAGCCACTGCGACGTGATCTGGCGACGGCAACGAAATACGGTCTCATCGACACCGCTAGAGGTACTATCGAACCCTGGGAATGTGACGCCCGAGGCGAGCTCCACCCGCGCTTTTTTATGTCGCGCTGCTCCGATGCGGTAACTCACTTGCAGCGCCACTACGGCCTCACACCGGCCTATCGTCGCGCCCACGGCCTCGGCAGCGCGGCGCTCGAATACAACATCGAGTTTCACCACAGCCTGCGCGCCGGCGAGGCCCTGATGACCAAAAGCGGACTGCGGGATATGGATGGCAAGACCCAGCGCTTCTTCCACTGGTTCATGAACGCGGCGAACGGGGAAACCGTCGCCACGGTGGAGACCACCGGCACCCTGTTCGATTTCACGACCCGCAAAGCCGTGCCGATCCCGGATGATCTGCGGGCGCTGGCTGAGCCCCTTTTTGTTCGGTTCTGAATACGTTGCAGAATGCGCGTCCGAGTTGACTCCAGTGGGCGCCTTGAAAAACCGTCGCGCTGGTCGAGTCCAGTGGACGCGCCAAGGCCGCCCGGCAACTGGATATTTCGGTCAAGACACTGGCCAATGGGTTGGATGCTGCGCGTGACGGCCGGGCCTTGCGCGCCCCCTCGCGCCAGCCGGTCGGTGAGCTGGAAAGCGAGGTTGCTTATCGATCGTTGCTCAATCTAAGAGTTACGCGCAAATGTTGGTACTTCCACTCGCCGTTTGTCTTGACGTAGTCGTCGTCATACCGCACCGCCAGCCATCTGTCGTCATTGTTCTTGTGAAATGTAAACGGACCTAGCAGGTACCAAATGCCGGTGGCGCGGTCGCCGTCGATTTCGATAATCGGATTCATCACGTTGTGCTGAGAAAAGCTAATGAGCTTTTGGAAGCCCCTGAATAATTCGCGGATCCCATCATGACCCTGCGCTTTACCAAAACCACCCCCTTCCCAGATGCCATCTTCGGCGAACACCGACGCAATCCTGTCGGGATTGTGGTCGTCATCGCAGATGTCACAATAGCGGGCCTTTAACTGTTTGATCGCTTCAATGTCTTCTAAGCGGGTGATCCGCTTTTCGAGGTCTGCCATGCTCATGTCGGATTCTCCTCAGAGTTGTGGTATTGGATTGACCACTACAGAATACACTTTTTAACACCCGGCCCGAGTTCCTGGGGCCAGCTCACCGCTGGCGTCGTTGCAGCGCGAATTGCGTGAAGAGACCGGCTATACGGCCGAGGAGATTGTCTATCGCGGTGCACACTATCTGAATCCGAGCGCACAGACCAACAAGATCCACACCTACACCGCCAGGGGTGCAAGGAGCGCTGGTCGCAGCGACTGGACAAATTTGAGGATATGCGGGGCTGCGCCGCGTCAGCCTGGACGATATCCATCAACGCCGGTTGCAGGGTGACAGTCTGGACTCAGCGGCATTGACGTCCCTCATGCTTGCAATATCCCCCCTTGCGACTCAGCGTTCAGCAGGCTAGTTTTCTGTTGATAGCGTGTTTTCCCGACCTTGATGCCGGTCATCCAATCGACGGGTTTGACTTGGATGCATCGGACAATAAAAACAGGGATACTGCGCGCTACGCCGGGCATGAACGGGCCACTCACCCTTCTGTCTGCGCAGTCAGAACTGAATCCTGTAGATGCTGCAAGGGCTTCACCATTGGCGCGGCTGCCAACCGGTAGCGAACGCCTGTTAACGGCTATTGGCTGCGTATTTGCGCGACCAATGGCCATTTGATAACCCCGGGTTTCACGGCCCGAAAGTGATTGCGGAGACGAGTATGGAAGTGGGCGCATTTTATCTGCCGGTGATCGGCAGTCAGGTGGAAATCGAAAAGGGCATGGCCGGTAAGAGAACCGATCTCTACCAGCAGATGCTGAAGGAGTTGTCTGAGCAGGCCAGATACATGGACGAGCATGGCTACTACGGCATGGGCACCACCGAACACCACTTCCATATCGAGGGGGAGGAGGTTTCCACAAATCCGATTCTGATCGATCTCTACATTGGCATGCAGACCAAGAATCTGAAGGTAGGGCAGCTGGGTAACGTGCTGCCGGCGCACAATCCGGTACGGCTGGCGGAAGACATCGCCATGGTTGACCAGATGACTGGCGGCCGCGTCTTCGCCGGTTTCGCTCGCGGCTATCAGCCGCGTTGGGTGGCGACTCTGGGGCAGCAAATCGACGGCATGGGCACGGAAGCCGAACTCGGCGCCGAAGCCTATGACAAGCTGAAGAAAGACCTCTACGCTGACCACTTCGATATCATCATGAAGGCCTGGAAGAACGATACGTTCTCCCACCACAGTAAATTCTGGGACATTCCGCCGAAGAATACCTATTGGGCCACCCACGATGTCACCCGCAAGTACGGCCAGGGCGTCGACGACAAGGGTTATCTGACCGAAATCGGCATCGTGCCGTCCACCTACAACAAGCGCCTGCCGGATCTGTTCCAGCCCTTCAGCGTATCGGAGAGTTCCATCGTCTGGGCGCAGGAAAAAGAGGTGACGCCAATCACCATCATCACCGATGTTGAGACCGCGCAGAGCCACATTCGCGCCGCGAAGGATGCGGCAGCGAAGGCCGGCAAGACTTATCGCATGGGCATGACCCGCGAGATTGTGGTCGCCGATACCGACGAGAAAGCCTATGAAATTGCCCGCAACGCCGGCGCCTACGTCTGGTGCAATTTCTTTCAGCCGTTTGGCTTCAATGCCGCGATCATGAAAAAGGGCGAGGATCCGTTCACTATCAAAAACGACTTCGAAACCATCGAAGAGCGTGGCTTGGTCATTTGCGGCAGCCCGGATACCGTCAAACGCAAGCTGGAAAAGCTGTTCAAGGATCTGCCCTGCGATTACTTCTGGTTGTTTACCTACAACGGCCTGATTTCCCAGCGCAACATGATGCGTCACTTCGAGCTGCTGACGGAAAAAGTATTGCCGCACTTCACTGACAAAGTCCGGTGATCGGATCTGCACTGGGGTGGGTGCGTCCGCCGCAGTGCAGACGTCAGCCTGACCGGAGCGCCCGCTAGACCGGGGGACTCAGCGCCTCAATCAAAAGCTCCCAGGCGGCGATTGCTGGCCCCTGGGGGTTGGGCCAGGTCGCGAAATTTACGTTACAATTGAATTTCCGTTGCGCGCTGCCAATCGCCCATTAGCGCCGGCGCCCATACATCGATCATCCGTCACTCGTGCATCACTCGTACATCAGTAATGCATCAATAATGAATAGCGGTTGGGGAACTCTCGGTATGTCCATGGTGAACCGGTCTGTCTACAGTGCTGAGCACGAACTGTTTCGTGACAACGCACGGCGCTTTTTCAGGACTGAACTGGAACCCCACGTCGAAGCCTGGGAGAACGCGGGCATAGTGCCCCGGGCGTTCTGGCTAAAGGCTGGCGCGAATGGTCTGCTGTGCTGCGGTATTCCCGAGGAATACCGTGGTCCCGGCGCCGATTTTCGCTACAACATGATCGCCGCGGAGGAGATCGGCTACGCCATTGGCGGCGGTAGCTGCGGTTTTGCGCTGCAATCCGACATTACCGCCTACTACATCCTCAATCACGCCAGCGAAGCGCTCAAGCGCAAGTGGCTGCCGGGGATGGTCAGCGGCGAAATCATCTCGTCTATCGCGATGACCGAGCCCGGCGCTGGCAGCGATCTGCAGGCGGTGCGCGCCACCGCATTGCGCGACGGCGACGAGTACGTGGTCAGCGGCCAGAAAACCTTCATCACCAATGGTCAGCACTGCGATTTTGTCATTGTCGTGTGCAAGACCGATCCGACGCTGGGCGCCAAGGGCATGAGCCTGGTGCTTGTCGAAACCGATCGCCCGGGCTTCGAGCGCGGGCGCAATCTGGACAAGATCGGCCAGAAGGGTGCCGATACTTCGGAGATGTTTTTCGACAATGTGCGGGTGCCGGTCGGCAATCTGATCGGCCAGGAGGGCAAGGGCTTTGCGTACCTGATGGAGGAGCTGCCGCGGGAGCGGCTGACGGTGGCGTTTCGCGCCTGGGCGGAGGCGCAGCGCGCTTTCGATACCACCGTCGCCTACGTCAAAGAGCGCGAGGTCTTCGGCAAGCCTCTGTTCGCGCAGCAGAACACCCAGTTCAAATTGGCGGAGATCCGCGCCGACCTCGCCGTTGGCTGGGCTTACCTCGATCAGTGCCTGGACAAGATTGTCGCCGGCACCATGACGGCGGAAGAGGGCGCCATCGCCAAACTGTGGACCACGGAGCGAGAGGGCAAGATCGTCGATGAATGCCTGCAACTGTTTGGCGGCTATGGCTATATGCGGGAGTATCCGATCTCGCGTATGTACATCGATGCGCGTGTGCGGCGTATCTACGGCGGCACCTCCGAAATCATGAAGGTCTTTATCAGCCGCTTTATTTGATCGATCCGCGGGCGCGCACCAATCCAATGACACGCGACTTATTCACCACCATTTACCACCACATTTATCATCAGAGAAAGGGCAGGGCGAAATTATGGCAGGTCAGGTAGGAATCACGGCTTACGGCGCATATCTGCCGCGCATGCGGTTGCAAAAACAGGCGATCGCCGCGGCCAACAGCTGGTTCGACCCGGGTCTGAAGGGGCTCGGCAAAGGCGAGAAGGCGATCTGCAACTGGGATGAGGACGCGATCACCATGGCGACCGAGGCCTATCGGGACTGCTCGGCGCAGGCGGTGGCACCGGCCGCGCTGATCCTCGCCTCCACCAGCCTGCCGTTCAGCGATCGTCAGAATTCGGTGATCGTCGCCGAGGCGCTCAATCTCAATACCGCGGATCTGCGCACGCTGGACATCACCGGATCGCAGCGCGCGGCGACGTCCGCCCTGCTGTCGGCGCTCGATGTCGTTGGCGCCGGCCGCGGCCAGGCCGTCGTGGTCGCCAGTGAGCACCGGCGCACCAAATGCGCGTCGCGCGAGGAGATGCTTTACGGCGATGGCGCCGCCGCGATCGTGGTGGGCAGTGACAATATCCTCGCCGAGCTGGTCGCGAGTCACAGCGAGGCGGTGGACTTCATCGACCATTTCCGCAGCGAAGGCCAGGATTTCGACTACGGCTGGGAAGAGCGCTGGATCCGCGACGAAGGCTATATGAAGATCGTGCCCAAGGCAGTGACCGCACTACTGGCGAAGGCCGGCGTCGCTGCCGGCGATATCGCCCACTTCGTGCTGCCGACCGATCAGGGCAGGGTGCCCGCCGATGTCGCCAAGCAACTGGGCATCGACGGCAAGGCGGTGGCCGACAACCTGCTGCAGTCGGCTGGCATCACCGGCGCGGCGCATCCGCTGCTGTTGCTCGCCCACCGTCTGGAGCAGGCGCTGCCTGGCGAATTGATTCTGGTCACCGGCTTTGGCCAGGGCTGCGACACGCTGTTGTTCCGCGCCACCGCTGCCATCAGTCGCTGGAAGCCGGTCCAAGGCGTCTCCGGCCATCTCGGTCGCGGCCGCGTGGAGGAGAACTACAACAAGTTCCAGTCGTTCAACAATCTGCTGGAAAAAGAGCTCGGCAAGCGCGCGGAAGTGAACAAGCAGCCCTACCTGTCGGCGATGTACCGCAATCGGGCGTTCACCAATGGCTTCATCGGCGGCAAGTGTACGGCCTGCGATACCGTGCAGATGCCGAAGCACCGGTACTGCGTGAACCCGGCCTGCGGCGCCTACGAGACTCAGATCGATCACCCGATGGCCGGTGTCAGCGGCAAGGTCGCGACCTGGACCGCGGATACGCTGACCTTCGACTACAATCCACCGGCCTATTTCGGCATGGTGGTGTTCGACGGCGGTGGGCGCATCATGATGGACATGAGCGAGGTGGACCCGAGTACATTCGACACCGGCGTTGCGGTCAGCGTTCACTTTCGCATCAAGCAGATGGATACCAACAGCGGCTTTCGCAAATATTTCTGGAAGGCGATCCCGATCTAATCCATCGCCGCCACACGATTTTCAGACAGATATATCAGAGCAGGAGAGATCATCATGGCAAGTGGCATCAGAGACAAAGTTGTCATCCTCGGCGCCGGCTGTAGCAAATTCGGCGAGCGTTGGGATTGCGAGCCCGCCGATTTGATGGCGGAGGCCTTTGAGGAGTGCCTTGCCGACGCCGGCATTGAAAAGAGCCAGATTCAGGCGGCCTGGCAATCCACCGGAGTGGATGCCTATAGCGTCGGGCCAGGGGCAATGCCGCTGAGCATGGGCCTGCGCCTGCCCTACATCCCCGTTACCAAGATCGAAAACTACTGCGCCAGCGGCACCGAGGCGTTTCGCGCCGCGACCTATGCGGTCGCCTCCGGCGCCGTCGATATCGCCCTTGCGCTGGGCTTCGAGAAGCTGAAGGACACCGGCTACGGCGGCCTGCCGCAACGCTCGCGCGGCGTGTCCAACGATCTCTACTACCCCAATCTGTCGGCGCCCGGCATGTTCGCCCAGCTCGCCGCCGGCTACCGTGCCAAGTACGGCACCAACAAGCTCGATCTCAAGCGCGCGATGGCGCACGTCTCGGTCAAGAGCCACGCCAATGGCGCCAAAAACCCCAAGGCCCATTTGCAACGGGCAATCACCGAAGAGCAGGCGCTGAATGCGCCGATGATCGCGGAGCCGATCGGCCTGTTCGACTGCTGTGGGGTCAGCGATGGCGCCGCCTGCGCCATCGTCACCACGCCGGAAATCGCGCGCAGTCTCGGCAAGAAGGACCTGATCAGCGTGAAGGCGTTGCAACTGTGCGCGTCCAATGGCGAAGAGGGCGGCTTCAGCAATTGGGATGGCTCCTATGTCGCCACCACCCGCATCGCCGCCAAGCGCGCCTATGCGGAGGCGGGGATCACCAACCCGCGCAAGGAAATCTCGATGACCGAGGTGCACGATTGCTTCTCGATCACCGAGATGGTGACCATGGAAGACCTGTTTCTGTCGGCCGATGGCACCGCGGTGAAGGATGTTCTCGATGGCGTGTTCGATGCCGATGGCGAACTGCCCTGCCAGATCGACGGCGGCCTGAAATGCTTCGGCCACCCCATTGGTGCCTCCGGTCTGCGCATGCTGTACGAGATGTATCTGCAGCTGTCCGGTCGCGCTGGCGCTCGGCAATTGGCGAATCCGAAGCTTGGCCTCACCCACAACCTGGGCGGATTTCCCCATCAGAATGTTGTCAGCGTCGCCATTGTTGGCCGCTACGATGTCTAGCGCGAACCGCTAGGCGGAATCTGCGTCTGCCGGCCCGGCGACTCACCGCGTCGGGCCGGAGTGCTTTTTATCACGCCCACGATCAACCGTTCTGTTGCCTGCCGAGGGTGGCTAGCCGGCTGATCCCCGGTTGGCGGATCTTTGACGAATCAGGAACCACATGCCAATGAGCGAAAACGTCTCAACCCTGAGTGGTGAACCGAGCCAGGATCTGGCGCTGGCCCGCGAGTCCATCGCGCCGGTGGCGGAGCTCATTGATATTGCCCTCGCGTATATCAAGCGGGCGTGCACCGTTGCCGGGAGTCTGTCGCCCGCGCACCTCGACGACCACCAGTTGGTGAGCTACGAGATTTCCTTCTGCGTGGCGGAGTTGACGGCGTCGCGAACGCTGCTCGATTACGCCGAGGCGCTGCTCGATAGAGACTCGCTCGCGGTCTGGGTGGCCTGCCAGTTCACCGCTGAATCGCTGCGGGCGATTGCCGCGCGGTTGGTTGCGCGACCGGGCGATTACGGTCTCGGCCGCGCCATGGTGACGAAGCGTATCGAGGATGTCGATGCGCTTGGCGTCCTCGATTACTATCTCGCGGGCCGACGCATGGCCGAGCTCGGCCGGGCCTTGCTGGCCCGCGGCGGCGACTATCTGTCGGCGAATATCGACAGCGAAAAAACCTTGATCCGCGATACCTTCCGCCGTTTTGCCACCGAGATCGTGAAACCGCTGGCGGAGGAGATCCACCGTCAGGATCTGGATGTTCCGGAAACCATTCTGCAACCACTGCGCGAAATGGGCTGCTTCGGCATCTCCATTCCCGAGCGCTTTGGCGGTCTGCAACCCGATGCCGGCGACGACAGTCTGTACATGCTGCTGGTCACCGAGGAGTTGTCGCGCGGATCGCTGGGCGCGGCGGGCAGCCTGATTACCCGACCCGAGATTCTCGCCCGCGCCTTGATGAAAGGCGGTACCGACGCCCAGAAAAACGAGTGGCTGCCCCGGCTCGCGAGCGGCGAGACGCTGTGCGCAATCGCGCTGACCGAGCCTGACTATGGCTCTGATCTGGCCTCTGTCAAGCTCCGCGCGACCCGGGCGGCGGGTGGCTGGCTGCTCAACGGCAACAAGACCTGGTGCACGTTTTCCGGCACCGCTAACGTCATCCTGACGTTGGCGCGCACCGGGCAGGACAGTGAGGGTCACAAGGGCTTGAGCTTTTTCCTGGTGGAAAAGCCGCGCACCCAAGGCCACAGCTACCAGGTCGTGCAGCCCGCTGGCGGCAGCTTGAATGGCAAGGCGATCCCCACCATCGG
>JBPPNE010000236.1:0-32349 GCA_051306415.1 Porticoccaceae bacterium | reverse complement strand
GATTTCGGGCTGCACGCCATTGCCCAGTTTCGACCCCTCGACATCACCATCGATTTTCATGGTCGCGAAGTGTTCAAGAACGCGGTAAAGGGCATGAGTGATGCCTGTCAGGATGTGCTTGAGCGGGCGGGTATGGGTCTTCAGGACGTCGATCTGATCATCCCCCACCAGGCCAATGCGCGCATCATCGAGGCGCTGATGAAGCGTTTGGGCGTCGATATGGCCAAGGTGGTGGTGACGCTGGAGGAGTACGCCAATACCTCCACCAGCAGTATTCCGATCGCTCTCTGCGAAGCCATCGAGCAGGGCCGTGTCAAACCCGGGATGACGATTCTGATTGCGGCTTTCGGCGCTGGCCTGACCTGGGGTGCCGCCCTGTTGAAATGGGGTGAGCGCGTTACCCCGCTGGGTGTCGCCGACATTGAGTTGCCGCCGACGGACAAGACGGGACTCGAATTGATCAAGGCAGCGATTGTCCTGCGGCAGCGGCTCGAAGAACAGTTTTAGTACGCGTTTCAGGGAGCGACGTGATGACTGATTCCGCCAGCGCTCCGGCGACCTTTGTGCATTTGCGCGTCCACAGCGAGTACTCGCTGGTCGACGGTCTGGTGCAGATCGACGCGCTGACCGAGCGGGTCGCCGAGCTCGGCATGGGTGCGGTGGCACTCACCGATGCGTGCAATTTCTTTGCGCTGGTCAAGTTTTACCGCGCCTGCCAGGCGGCTGGTATTAAGCCTATTTGTGGTGCCGATTTTCAGGTCGCAAGCGAGATTGCCGATGGTGCGCCGAGCCAGCTTACGCTGCTGGTGCGCAACCAGATCGGCTATCGCAACCTCGTCAAACTCATCTCCCGCGGCTATCAGGAAGGTCAGATCCAGGGGCGCCCGTTTTTGCGTCGCGGCTGGATTAGGGAGCATGCCGGCGGGCTGATTGCGCTGTCGGGCGCTGGCGCCGGCGATGTCGGCCAAGCCCTCCTGGTGGGCAAGAGGTCTCTTGCCGACGAGTTACTCGCGGCCTGGATGGCCGATTTTCCCGCTGCGTTTTACCTGGAGCTTCAGCGCACCGGCCGCACCGGTGAGGAGGACTACCTCCACGCCGCGGTTGCGCTGGCGCTGGCGGCCGACTGCCCGGTGGTGGCCACCAACGATGTCCGCTTCATCGACGCCAGTCAGTTCGGTGCCCACGAGGCCAGGGTCGCGATACAGGAAGGTCGCACGCTGGCCGATCCGCGCCGGGAGCGGCGCTACAACGACCAGCAGTATCTGCGCTCGCCGGCAGAGATGGGCGCGCTGTTTGCCGACATCCCCGAAGCGCTCGCCAATGCGGTCGAAATTGCCCGCCGCTGCAACCTTGAATTAACCCTCGGCAAGATGCGCCTGCCGGATTACCCGGTACCCGCCGGTGTGGTGGTGACTGAATTTTTTCGCGCGGAGGCGGTCGCTGGCTTCGATAAGCGGTTGGCCAGTTTGCCCGCGCTCGCCGGTGCAGCCGGTACCGAGCAGCGCCAGCGCTATCGCGCGCGGCTCGACTTCGAGCTGGACATGATTATCCAGATGGAGTTTGCCGGCTATTTCTTGATCGTGATGGACTTCATCCGCTGGGCCAAGGCGCAGGGTATTCCGGTGGGGCCGGGGCGCGGTTCGGGTGCGGGCTCGCTGGTCGCCTACTCCCTGGGGATCACCGACATTGATCCGCTGGCCTACGACCTGTTGTTCGAGCGCTTTCTCAATCCCGAGCGGGTATCGATGCCCGACTTTGACATCGATTTCTGTATGGACAACCGCGACCGCGTCATCGCCTATGTGGCTGAGCGCTACGGCCGCACCGCGGTGTCCCAGATCATCACCTTCGGCACCATGGCGGCGCGGGCAGTGGTACGCGATGTCGCGCGCGTGCAGGGCAAGCCCTACGGCCTCGCCGACAAGCTGTCGAAAATGATTCCCCATGAACTCGGCATGACCCTGGAGCGGGCACGCGAACAAGAGGAGGTGCTGAGGGATTTTCTGGCGGCCGACGATGAGGCCCAGGAGATCTGGGAGATGGCGGTGCAGTTAGAGGGCATCACCCGCAATGCGGGCAAGCACGCTGGCGGTGTGGTAATCGCACCGACCGCGCTCACCGATTTCACGCCACTGTATTGCGACGAGACCGGTGACGGTCTGGTGACCCAGTTCGACAAGGACGATGTCGAGCTGGCGGGTCTGGTCAAGTTCGACTTTCTCGGCCTGCGCACCCTCACCATCATCGCCTGGGCGGTGGCTTCAGCCAATGTGCTGCGCGCACCCGCCGGCGAGCCGGTGATCGATATCCTCGCCATTCCGCTGGATGATCCGGCGACCTATGCGCTGCTGCAACGCGGCGAGACCACGGCGGTATTCCAGCTGGAGTCCCGCGGCTTGAAAGACCTCATCAAGCGGCTGTCTCCCGACCGTTTCGATGATATCGTTGCGTTGGTGGCGCTGTATCGCCCAGGCCCCTTGCAATCGGGGATGGTGGACGATTTCATCAACCGCAAGAAGGGCTTGCAGCCGATCGCCTACCCCCATCCGCAGTATCAACACGCCGATCTGAAGCCCATTCTCGAGCCCACCTACGGCATCATCCTCTATCAGGAGCAGGTGATGCAGATCGCCCAGGTGTTGGCGGGCTATAGCCTGGGCGGCGCGGATATTTTGCGGCGGGCGATGGGCAAGAAGAAAGCCGAGGAGATGGCTAATGAGCGCAAGAAGTTTGTCGATGGTGCAAGCCAGAATGGCATTGCTCCCCGGCTGTCGGAGAACATCTTCGACCTGATGGAGAAGTTTGCCGGCTATGGCTTCAACAAGTCGCACTCCGTTGCCTACGCCCTGCTGGCCTACCAGACCGCGTGGCTCAAAGCTCACTATCCAGCGGCGTTCATGGCCGCGGTACTGTCCGCCGACATGCAGAACACCGAAAAGGTGGTGACCCTGATCGAAGAGTGCCGCGCGATGAAACTGGTCATCGCCCCGCCGGATGTCAATCGCGGCGAGTACCGCTTCTCGGTAGCCGGCGAGGGCGAGATCATCTACGGTCTCGGTGCGATCAAGGGGCTGGGGGAAGGCCCGGTTGAAAGCATCATCGCTGCCCGAGCGAGTGGTGGCGCCTTTCGCGATTTGTTCGATTTCTGTGTGCGGATCGATGGCCGCAAGCTCAACCGGCGTGCGCTGGAGGCGTTGATCCGTGCCGGTGCGCTGGACAACATCGGTCCCGATGGTGAGGTCGGTCGTCGTCGCGCGGTGATGCTCGCCGCGATGGACGAGGCGATAAAGGTCGCCGAGCAGAGCAATCGCAACCTGGACAGCGGGATGGTCGATCTGTTCGGCGCGATCGCATCCGGCAGCGCACCGGAAACCGGGTACGCTGGCTTTGCCGGGGTGCGGCCACAGAACGGCAAGGAGCGCTTGCAGGGAGAGCGTGACACCCTCGGTCTGTATCTCACCGGCCATCCCGTGGACGATTACGTCACCGAGCTCGCCCACTTTGCGGCGCAGCGGATCAGCCGTCTCAGACCGTCCGCCGAGGTACAGACAGTGGCGGGGCTAGTGGTGGATCTCCGACTGATGAAGACCAAGCGTGGCGACACCATGGCGTTCGTCATTCTCGACGACCGCAGCGGCCGCCTTGAAGTCGCGGTGTTTGCCGACAACTACCGCGACTATCGCGAGAAAATCGCCAAGGAGGCGCTCCTCGTGGTCGAGGGCGTGCTCAGCGAGGACGACTACAGCGGTGGGCTCAAAATGCGCGCCGAGCGACTGTCGACCCTGTACGAGGCGCGCGAGGCCCATCTGGAGCGGTTGGTCGTCGAGGTGGACGGCGATCAACTCGGGAGCCGCGAAATGGAAACCCTGGCTGGCATCCTGCAGCCCTATCGCCGTGGATCCTGCGCTCTGAGCATCCGCTACCGCCGTGGTGGCGCTGTCGGCGAGGTGGCTCTGGGGCAGGAGTGGGCGGTGCGGCCCGAAGACGACTTGATCTACCAGCTGCGCGACAATTTCGGTCAGGGCAGCTTGCAGTTACACTATCGATAATAATGCGCGCTACCTCGCCGATTCGCGCCAGGTGGTGTCAGTGTTCCGCCAGCGCCCGGCTTTTGGATAATGACAACGATGAATCTTGATTACCTGGATTTCGAACAACCCATCGCGGAGCTGGAGGCCAAGATCCAGGAGCTCCAACTGGTCGGCTCCGACAACCAGATCAACATCGCTGAAGAAATCAGCCGCTTGCGGGACAAATCGCGCAAGCTCACGGAGTCTATCTATGCCGATCTGACCGCCTGGCAGATCGTCAAGGTTGCCCGCCATCCCCTGCGGCCCTACGCCAGCGATTACATTCGTCGCGTGTTCACCGATTTCGAAGAGTTGCACGGCGATCGCCACTTCGGCGACGACCCCGCCATCATCGCCGGCATCGCCCGTCTCGATGGCAATCCGGTGGCGGTGATCGGCGAGGAAAAGGGTCGCGGCGTCACCGAAAAAATCCAGCGCAATTTCGGCATGCCCAAGCCCGAGGGCTACCGCAAGGCGCTGCGAGTGATGGAGCTTGCCGAGCGCTTCAAACTTCCCGTGCTGACTTTGATCGACACCCCGGGCGCCTATCCGGGTATTGACTCCGAGGAACGCGGTATCAGCGAGGCGATCGCCCGCAATCTCGCAGTGATGTCGCGACTGCGCACGCCGATCATCTGCACCGTCATTGGCGAGGGCAGCTCTGGCGGCGCGATCGCCATCGGCGTTGGCGACTGGCTCAATATGCTGCAGTACGCCACCTATTTTGTGATTTCCCCCGAAGGCTGCGCCAACATCATCTGGAAGACTGCTGAGAAGGCACCGCTGGCCGCGGAGGCGATGGGAGTCACTTCAGCGGTGCTGAAGGATCTCGGCATTGCCGACGAAACCATTCCCGAGCCCTTTGGCGGCGCCCACCGCGACCCCGACGTGATGGCGGATAATCTGAAGACGCGGCTGGTGGATCAGCTCCAGCGGCTCCAGCAGCAACCTCTGGACGAGTTGCTGGAAAAGCGTTTTGCGCGCCTGATGTCCTACGGCAACGGCTGATCTCCACACCGAGGCGATGGTGTTCACGACCGCTAGCCTTGCCCCCTTTAGCGCTGAGTTCAACCGTGCTCGCCGTCTCTATATCGGCTACAGCGGTGGGCTCGATTCCCACGTCCTGCTCCATGCCCTGGTGGCGCTGGGCGGGCCTCTCGGGATCACCGCGCTGCACATCAACCACCAACTGTCACCCCACGCCCAGACTTGGGCTGGGCACTGCCGGCAGACCTGCGCCGACCTCGGCGTCGCCTACGTGGAAGAAGCGGTGACGGTGGTGGCGCAGGGTGACGGCCTTGAAAACGCGGCTCGCCAGCTGCGCTACGCGGTCTTTGACCGCTACGTCGGCGAGGGCGATCTGCTGCTACTGGGTCACCACGCCGATGACCAGAGCGAAACGGTGCTGTTTCGGTTGCTGCGCGCCGCCGGCCCCGGCGGGCTCGCCGGTATTCCCGCGGCGCGCAGTCTGCGCGCCGGCGCTCTGTTGCGGCCGCTGTTGGGGGTGACGCGAGCGGCGCTGCGCCACTATGCGAGCGAGCAGGGCCTGCGCTGGATCGAAGATGAAAGTAATCAGCGCCTGGAGTTCGACCGCAACTACATTCGCCACCAGGTAGTGCCGGTGCTGGCCGCGCGCTGGCCCGATTACGCGGCGCGCCTGACCCAGAGCGCAGCCCGCTGCGGCGATGCCGCTAGTCTGCTGCGCGACCTCGGCGATCTCGATTTGCGCGGGCTCGACGAGCGCGCGGAACGCCTGGGGTGGAGCCTCGATGCCCGTGGGCTGGCAGCGTTGTCGGATCGCCGCCGTGACAATGTCCTGCGCCACTGGAGTGTTAAAAGGGGACTGACACCGCCGGGCCGTGGGCCGCTGGCGGCGGTATCGGCTGAGCTCCTCGGCGCGCGCCGGGATGCGTCTCCGCTGGTGTGCTGGCACGATGGCGAGTGGCGCCGCTTCCGCGACCGGCTCTATCTGGTTCCCGGTCTGCGTTGGCGCCCGCGAACGACCGCGCCGCTGCCCTGGGCGTCGTTTCCACAGCCGTTACGGCTCGCCGATGGCAGTGTTGTCGAGGCGGTTAAAAACGAGGGGGCTGGGTTGAAAGTAGAAGTTGGTCAACGGCTGACGCTCGGCGTCCGCACCGGCGGTGAGCGCTGTCGGCCGGCGGGACGCGGCGGTTCGAATACACTGAAAAAGCTGCTCCAGGCCTACGGCCTCGAGCCCTGGTTGCGCGATCGTGTCCCCCTGATTTATGTCGACGGCCAACTCGCCGCGGTGGGCGATCTGTGGGTTTGCGAGGGAGCCGTCGAGCTAGAATATGGTTGGATATTAAGGTGGCGCTTTCCACTCGCGTTGGAGCAAGGCAGCACCGCTGATTTGCCGCGACTACCATAAGCATAAGCTATAGCGGAGAGGACAGTATTGAGGCTGACTAGATAACATGCGAGTGTCACAGCGATGGTCGTTAACATTCCGAATCAGAATATCGCGACAAAATCTAGCGTCAGCCCGCCGAGCCTATTATTTATAATTTTGTAATCCATAATGCCAGCATCCAGAAGAAGAGCGTTCAGCTCGCTCCGCGATAACAGGTACATATAATCCCGCGTAGCCCAGTTTTTGCCAATAAGATCGAGATATTTATCAAATATTTTCTTCGGTAGATAATGGAGTAATGGGGTGCGCGTATGGGTTTCAACTGGGAAAAATCTGTTTGGTGTAGTAATGAACGCGCGCTTGGAAACCCGCTTGATTTCCCTTAAAAAAAAGATTTGCCTGTCGCGATCTCCAACATGTTCCAAAACGGCATTCGACCATAATATGTCAAATGAGCCATCCTCAAACGGAAATGATCTACCGTCGTAAACGACAGCTGTAACCTTCGGATAGCGGGTTTTGAAATTGGTGGGATTATCCAGACCAAGGGCAGTCAGCCCTTCAGGGTAGGGGTAATGTTTTTCAATAAAGTTGTCGGTGTTGCTGTACTCTTCGGCATTAAAACCAACGTCGAGTACGCGCAGGGCTGGGGTTGGAGCAAATTCGGCTAGAAAGAGTTGCCATTTTCTCATGCGATTGTAAGCGGAGATTTTGTAAGCAAGGGACATGTCGGGTTTCCCGGAAGTACTCGCCTCTGAAAATGGGGTTAATCGTGATGCCGTCTAACTCGTTAAGGAGACACGAATCCATGTTTAATATCAAGACTGCCACTTCGGAACAGATGGGCAAGGTGATTCCCTACCTGAAAGCGTTTTCATCCGTCCACGAGAAAATCTACCGCTGGAGCAACGGCCGGCTGTTCGGCCAGCTCGCTGGCCATGACGTCTGTCTGGTGACCATGACCGGTGCGAAATCCGGGCGCCAGCGGGTGATACCCTTGATGTATGTGCCCTACCAGGATGGGGTGATCCTGGTGGCATCCCAGGGTGGGGCGCCGAACAATCCGGTTTGGTACAACAACCTGATCGCGCACCCGGACATCGAGGTGCAGTACAAAAGCCGAAAAATGAAGCTGCGGGCGCGTCTGGTCGACGTCGTGGAAAAAGCCCGCCTTTGGCCGACCTGTTGCGAGCACTATCCCGACTACGACCTCTACCAGAAACGATCGAGCCGGGATATCCCGGTGTTTCTCTGCGAGCCGCGCTGACTCCGGTGGCAACATCGCCCCCAGTGTCCGGTCCGGGCCGTCCGGTTGGGGCGATGTTGATCACGTCAGATTAGTCGGCGCCTGGCCGGGTTTATTGGGCAATCTACTGGGCAGTAAAACCGCCGTCGATGGCGAGTTCGGCGCCGGTGACGTACTTGGATTCATCGGACGCCAGATAGAGTACGCCGTTGGCGATGTCCATGGGCTCGCCGAGGTAGCCGACGGGTGCCAGGGTTTCGAACATCTTGCGGACTTCGGCGCTGTTGCCGAGGTCGCGCATGCCCTGCTCCAGCATCGGTGTCAGAATCGGGCCGGGGTGGATCGAGTTGACCCGGATGTTGTTCTTGCGCTGCGCGCATTCGAGTGCCATTGCCTTGGTAATCAGGCGCACCGCCCCCTTGGTCGCGCTGTAGCCGCCGGCCGCCGCGAAGCCGACGATGCCGGCACCGGAGGAGATATTGACGATGGCGCCGCCCCCGGTCTTTTCCATTACCGGCACCGCCGCTTTCATGCCGAAGAAGACACCCTCGACGTTGACGGCGTTCTGGCGGCGGAACTCCTCGGTGGAAGTCTCCATCAAGGGTTTGGCAATGAAGATAGCGGCGTTGTTGTCGAGAATGTCGAGGCGCCCATAGGTGTCGACGGTGAGTTTGATGATCGCCTGCCAGTCGGCTTCGCTGGCGACATCCTGCCGCATCGCCACCGCCTCACCGCCCGCCGCGACAATGGCGTCCGCGGTGGCCTTGGCGCCCGCCTCATTGATATCGCCGACCACCAGTTTGGCGCCCTCGCGCGCCAGCAATAGCGCCGTCGCCCGGCCCATGCCCGCACTGCCAGCGCCGGTGACAATGGCTACCTTACCCTGTACTCGTCCCATGGTTTGACTCCTCTTTAGATGGTGGATTGAAGAATTTGATCGGTGGTTTCAGGGGTGGTCAGCCGGCCACCGCGGCGTAAGCGAGGCGCTTGAATTCGTGGCTGAACGGGTGCCAGAAGCCGTAGGCGCGCTGGGTGAACAGCAGCGCCGACAATCCTGCCTTGGGCGAGATCCACGAATGGGTGCCGGCCATGCCGCCCCAGTGGTATTCGCCGATCGCCGTGTCGGGCTCGCCAGCGCCGGGGGAATTCTTGATCGCGAAGCCGAGGCCGAACACCGTGTTCGGCATGTCCCAGGTCGGCAGCCGGACTTTCATGCCCTCGGGCAGTTGATTGGTGTGCATCAACTCGACGGCGGACGGGGACAGGATGCGCCGGCCGTTCCACTCGCCGCCATTCAGAATCATGCGAATGAACGTGGTGTAGTCGCCGATGGTGGACACCAGCCCACCGCCGCCGGAGTGGAAGCGCTTCGGTTCCAACACGCTGCCGATCAGCAGGTCGGCGCAGGGCTTCAGACCCGGGGTCATCGGGTTGCGCAAATCCAGCGGCAGATAGTTCGTGGTCAGGCGGTGGTGTTTGTCCGCGGGCACGTAAAAGTCGGTGTCCACCATGCCGAGGGGTTCGAACAGGCGCTGCTTCAAGAAGTCGATGAAGGCCATGCCGGACCAGACCTCGACCAGGCGCGCGAGGATGTCGATGCCAATGCTGTACTGCCAGTTCGCGCCGGGCTGATACACCAGCGGCAGGCGGGCGAGCTTGTCGATCATGTCGGCGAGACTGGAGTCCTTGTCCATCACCCGCTGATCGTTGTAGAGCTTGTCCACCGGCGTTTCCATGAACAGGCCGTAGGTGAAACCGGCGCTGTGGGTGATGACCTGGCGCACCGTCGGCTCGCGCAGGAGCGGCTCGGTATCGCCGACGTCGGTCGCGCCCTTCATCAGCACCCGCAGTCCGCGCAACTGCGGCAGGTATTGGCAGAGCGGGTCGTCGAGGCGAAATGCGCCCTCGTCGAACAGGATCATCGCGGCCGCCGAGGTCACGATCTTGGTGTTGGAGTAGACGCGGAAAATCGCGTCCAGTGTCATCGGTTTTTGAGCTTCCAGATCCGCGAAGCCCCAGGTTTTGACATCGACGATGTCGGTGCCCTTGAGGATCACCGCGGACAGGCCGCTGACCAGATTGGCGTCGATGTATTTTTGCATCGCCGTGTGGATGGCACTGAAATCGTAGCGTGATGGCACGGCGGTCAAGGCGTTAGCGGTCAAGGCGTCAATGGTGGCATCCCCCGATCAGTTACGGTTTTCGTTTGCTGGCTGGCGCGATGAGTTCCGCGCGGGTCGCCACGGTGCCATCAGTTCGGCCGCAATCATCGGCGACGGGGGCTGAGAATTCAATCCTGTTGCGAAGCGCCTTTGCCCACAGTGCTAGCGCCGCTGGCGGCGGAACGCGAGCCAGCCGGCGACGGCGGTCACACCGACGACGATGGCGGCCACCAGCCAGAAGCCGTGGTCGCTCTGTGCCAGCGGAATGCCACCGACATTCATGCCGAACAGGCCGGCGGTCATATTGATGGGCAGCGCAAGCACGGTGACAAAGGTCAGTACGGACAGGGTGCGGTTATTTTCCTCCATGACCTGGGCGGCGATTTCCTCCTGCAAGAGCTTGATCCGCTCTTGCAGCACTGCCATGTCGCGTAGCACCACCGAGAACTCCTCGGATGACTGGCTGAGTTCCTGCACATCGGCGTCGGCGACCCAGGTTGGCGGTCGCTGCAACAGGCGGAAAAATGCCGCCGGTTCGGGCGCGAGCAGGCGTTGCAGGCGCACCAGTAGCCGACGCAACGCACTCAGATCCAGCCGTGTAGTGTCGAGCCGGCCGGCGAGTAGCCGGTCTTCGATGAGATCCACGCGCTCGGTAGTCCGGCGCACGATGTTGACCAGGACATCGGCTTGATCGTGGAGCAGGTGATTCAACAGCTCCACCGGTGAACGGATAGTCTCGCCGTTCTTGACGGCGGTGCGCAGTTGATCGATGGAGCGCAGCGGATAGCGCCGCGCGGTCACCACCAGCGCCGGGCCGACGTGTACCCAGAGGGTTGAAGTTTCCGATGGCCCAAAGGAAAAGTCGTAGAGCACGTCATTGATGATGGCGAGCAGGGCGCCATCCATGTGGTCGATGCGGGTAGAGCGCAGATCCTCGTGCAGCGCATCGAAAAAGGCATCGGTCAGGGTCAGATGCTGCTTCAGCCATTTTTCGGTGATGCTGTTGGCGAGATTGAAATGCAGCCAGATGAAATCTGCCGCGGTGTCGCCATCGCTGAGTGGTGGTTGATCCAGGTATCCGAGCGCGGCCTGGGTAGCAATGGGCACCGCTGCCATGCCGGCGACAAACCGATAGCCACAGATCAGGCCAAACTGATCGGCACCGTACGAGCCGAGGGTGTCATCCATTGCGATAGATCCACTGCGAGGGATTTCCGGGCGGGAATGCGCGCGCAGCATACTGCCGTCGGATTGGCTGCGTCCAGCTACCGTTGCCGCCAGTCGGTAGGTGTCGGCAAGGGCGACCGCTGACTGGCTGTCGTGGCGTTGAATCCGGAGGGTGGCAGCAAGCGCGTCGCTGTGGCGCGCCATTGCCGCGCGGTGGCGGTTGCGGCAGTATGGGCAGGGTGGGTTTTGCCCGGCGTCGCCAGCGCGGCGAGGGGATCAACCATTCGGGCAGACGAACACACAGCGATGGGGAGTGGCGGCTTGGCCGACCAGACAGCGGGGGCTGACAGGACACGAAGAGCGGCACTGGCCGTCACGGTTCTTGTGGCCGTTCAGACCGCTGGCGCGGGTGCGCAGGACTTCACCAATATCGATCTCAACGCCGTCCTTGCGGGGCAGATGGCGGAGACTCAGCAGAGACTCAATGGGGTGATGCAGCAGGCGATGCAGCAGCGCGGGCCGGAAATCCAGGCCGCCTACCAGCGCTGTTTGCAAAGCGGTGGCTACTGTGGCTCCTTTGAGGAATACGCCCTCAACTATGTCTCCACCAACGGCTTCACCGATGGCGGCGCCTGGGCGCGGCAGAACCAGATCAACCAGCAGCGGGAGCAGGCCGGTGTGCAGGGCTTGCGACAAGCCGAGGCCAATCGTGGCGCCGCCCAGCAGGTGCAGCGGGATAGCCACTCGAACAACCAGCAGGAGGCGGGTCGCCAACTGATGGGTTCCAGCACCTTCGTGGCTCCCAATGGTGCGCAGAGGGTGCTGCCGCACACTTGGCAGGCCAACACCGATCACGAATTCCAAGGCAATCGGTATCACGTCGATCCGGCGGGCCAGTATTTCGTACAGGGGGCGGACGGCTGGTGGTATCCGCTGAACCGCTGAACGGTCGAGTAGATGCACGCCATGATGGCGATCGGTATTCCTGGGGCGATCTCGCCCGATACTCCGGTATCGCCGTCATTGCTATCGTCTGCGCTCGTGCTGGGTGGCCACCGCAGCCTCATTCGGCAGCATTACCATGCTGAAATGGATCTATCTCTTCCTCGCCATCCTGTTCGAAGTAGTGGCGACCAGCTTTCTCAAATCTTCTCAGGGTTTTACTAAACTGGTGCCGGTGATCGTTGTGGTCATTGGTTATACGGCGGCTTTTTACTTCCTGGCGCTCACGCTTCGGCTGATGTCGCTGGGTGTGGCCTACGCGATCTGGGCCGGCGTCGGCGTGGTCTTGATCGCCCTGATCGGCTGGGCTTTTTACGGTCAGGCATTGGATGCCGCTGCGCTCGTCGGCATGGCAATGATTGTCGCTGGCGTCGTCGTCATCTACGCTTTTTCCGCGACGGTTTCCCATTAACAGATGTCAGGCGCCGTAAACCGCGCCGTCGCGCTGTTTACGCTAGTCAACTCACTAGCTGCGCGGGCCTTCTGTGCAAGGCTTTTACGCAGTAATCTTGTCGGTTGTGGTCACAATACTGACATCTAGCCGACCTAGCATTGGGTGCTCCGATTGACCTCGACAGAAATGATTATTGAGGCGGAACACCACTGTTGTTAACAGAATTTGCGAGGAATTTTCAGTGATAACAAATGTCCGTAGAGTGCTGCTGTCCGCCCTCATTTCCGCTACGCCGCTATGCGCCGCTTCGGCCTTCGCCGATATCCAGTTGCTCGGCGTGGGTGTCATTCCGGGTAATGCTACTGATCAATCCGGCTTGAATGGACTGCTTGAGGACGGGGTCACCCCGCACAATCTGGTCGGTGGCTTCGGCTCTGCAATCACCTACAGCGGCTTCTCAAACCTCTATTACGCTACCCCTGATCGCGGCCCCGCAGATGGTGCGACTTCCTACATCGATCGCCTCTATACGCTGCGCATCAAGGTGAAAGCCAACGGCAGCAGCTATACGGTAACCCCGACCGTCGAAAAAACCCGCTTGCTACGGACGCAGGAGCAGGGTCACTTTATCGGCTTGGCGAGTGCATTCGATCCGACCAACTCCTCCGCCAGTTTGCGCTTCGACCCGGAGGGTGTCCGTGTTGATGCCTGCGGGCGCAGCGTGTTTGTCTCCGATGAATACGGCCCTTTTTTGTATAAATTCAATGTCGCTACTGGCAAGCGAACCCAGGTGATGAAGTTGCCCACCAAGTTTCTCGCCGACTACCCATCCGCCACGCCGGCTGATGAGTTGAGCAAGAACCTCAGTGGACGGCAGAGCAATCGCGGCATGGAAGGTCTGGCAATCTCCCCTGAGGGCAGCAAGCTCTACGGCATCATGCAGAGCCCATTGATTCAGGATGGCGGTCTTGACGTGGTGTTCAAGCGCGTCGGCACCAATGTGCGCATCCTCGAAATCGAGATTGCGACGGGCGCGGTGCGCGAATTCCTCTATTCACTCGCCGATAAAGGCTATGGCATCAGCGAAATCGTCGCCGTCAATGATCATGAACTGCTGGTGCTGGAGCGCGACGGCAAGCCCGGCGCGGAAGCCAAGTTCAAGAAAATCGTCAAGATCGGTATCGCGGACGCCACCGATATTCGCGCTGTCAAAGCGCTACCATCAACCGGAATTCCCAGTGGAATTACCGCGGTCAGCAAGCAAGTGCTTATCGACCTGCTGGATCCGGCGTTTGGTCTTGCCGGTGCGACTTTTCCGGAAAAAATTGAGGGGCTTGCCTTTGGCCCCGATCTGCCGGATGGCCGCCACCTGCTGATTGTCACCAACGACAACGATTTCGACCCAACTCAAAACTCCCAGCTGTTTGCGTTTGCCATTGACCACGCGGATCTGGTGGGCTACCAAGCCCAGCAGGTGAGTAGGGGTCATTGCGAGGACAAGGATGAGGGTTGAGGTTGGCCAGTCTGGTCGGGCGCAGTGGATTATTGATCCCGCCACTGTCACCTAACCCCGTTGTTGCGCTGGAACTTTGGCGACGGATGGCCATACAAGGATTGCAAAAATAATTGAGCAGGGAAATCCAGTGAGCTTCTGTGCCGGTCGTTACGACCGGCATTTTTATTTTTGCATTTGTAAAATGATGTCAGCGACGTCGCTCATCCTGACGGGTGCGGCAGCGCGACCTCGATGTTCCAGAGAGGGGCCTAGGTGTGCCGGCAAGGCTACCCCAACAGTACCGCCGTGTTATGATTCCGCGCTCGAAATGACCTTGAGTTACGGCTTGTTGCCACGGTTATCGCAGCGCTTACCTGCCGAAATTTCCCTAGAACCTTTCCAAAATGCCAAGCGCAGTTTGGACAGATTCTTAATTCCTTTTGTCATCAGGTGGGCTGACAGTGCATCGAATTCAATGGCCGCCCCGCGCTCGCCGTGGGGTCATGACAACTCTTGTGCTCTGTGCGCTCGCGGTTTTCTCCCTCGCCCTTCGGGTGGGCGATAGTTTCGCCGTGACTCAACCGGGCAAGGGGGCGGCAGTTGGCGCGATTACCGATGCGACGGCGACTGCAGATCCAATGCAGCAGAGCGGTTTTTATGACCTCAACAAATTGCGCCTGCTACTGGCGCGGACAGAGCGGATGGAGGCCGATGGCCCTTGGCCGCGGCTGGAGGGCCCCGTCAAACTCGAGATTGGCAACAGTGATCGGCGAGTGGCTGTCCTGCGTCGCCAACTGCTACGTTTGGGCGACTTCCCTACGGTTGCGATCGGTGGCGACGCTTTTGATGTCGTGCTGGAGGACGCAGTCAAGGCTTTTCAGGCCCGCCACGGCCTGCTCGCCGATGGTGTGGTTGGCCCTGCGTCACGGCGGGCGTTGAATCAGACGCCTGGTGAGCGGGTGGCGCGGACCAAGCTGAACCTTGAACGTCTGCGCAACCTGCATTTCGAGGCGCGCCACATCGTCGTCAACATCCCCGCCTTGGAGCTGGTTGCGATGGATAATGGCAGGGTTGCACTGCGTTCAGCGGTGGTGGTTGGCAGGCCCTCGCGGCCGACGCCGGTGATGGCCGACCAGATGCTCAACCTAGTGCTATCGCCGACATGGACGCCGACGCCGATGATCGCGCGGCTGGATATCTTGCCGAAACTGCGCACCGATCCGGGTTATCTGGTGCGCAACCAGATTCGCCTCTTCGATAGCTGGGCGGCGGACGCGCGTGAGATCAACCCCTTTTTGGTGGACTGGTCACGGGTGCGGCCAGAACAGTCGCACTACCGCTTTCGCCAGGATCCAGGCCCCAGCAATTCGCTCGGGCAAATCCGCTTTTCGCTGGCCAACGATGCCGACATTTATCTTCATGACACGCCTCACCGGGAGCTGTTCGAAAAGCCGCGTCGCGCCTTCAGTTCTGGTTGCGTCCGCGTCGCCGATGCTCGGGTGCTGGCGTTGTTCGCCCTCGACGCCAATGGGGATTGGTCCGCCGAACGCCTGGAAGCCGTCATCGCGACGCGGACGAAACAAGTGATAAAACTTGCTAAACCCCTGCCGATACATCTAATTTACGTCACCGTGTGGGTGGATGAGCGGGGCGTGGCGCAGTTTCGCGACGACATTTATGGCCAGGATGTGTATGGCCAGGGTCTGTCACTGGCCGCCGCGCCCGACTCGAACCGATAACATTGATGCCAGGAATAGCACATGTCAGACCAGCCGCGTTCAACTGTACCGAATCCACTAAGCCGCCGCCGATTTCTTGGCCTTGGCGCAGTCTGCGCCTTGGGTTTGTTGGCGCGCCCAGCGGCGGCAAAGTCCGCGCCGGCGCCGAAGCGCCTTGCGTTTTATAACCTGCATACCGGTGAACGCTTGGAAACGGCGTTCTGGGCCAGAGAGGGTTTGATCCCGGATGCGCTCGCGGAGATCAACCATTTACTGCGCGATCACCGCACCAACGAGGTAAAGGCCATCGATCCAAAGCTGCTGGGTCTACTCTATGCGCTGAAGCAGAAGGCGGGCGCGCGGCAGGCGTTCAATGTGATTTCCGGCTACCGATCGCCGCAAACCAACGCCGCCCTGCGCGCGCATAGCTCAGGGGTTGCAACCCAGAGTCTGCACATGAAGGGCCAGGCTATCGATATCGCGCTGCCCGGCTGCCGCCTCGACCGGTTGCGGGAGCTCGCGCTATCGCTGCGGGCCGGCGGTGTCGGTTACTACCCAGGCCCTGGGTTTGTCCACGTCGATACCGGCGCGGTCCGACATTGGTCCTGACCGGTTAGGTTGGTTCTGCTTCAAAGCCTTGCCCGGTCTGATTGATGCGCCCTGATTCATCCATCGCCACTATTTAGCAAGCCTTCCGTCACCCGAGTTCACCAGCTCTCTGAGCCGATACAGCTCCGCTAGAGCCTCGCGTGGCGTCAGTTGATCGGGATCGATCGTGGCGAGGGCATCGAGCACCCGGGTCGTACCGATGTCGGCAAATAACTCTGCTTGTAGCGGAACTGCGGGTAGAGCCTCCCGTTCCGAAGGCGCCGTGAGTCGCCCTCGCATTTCCAGCCGCTGCAACTCGCGGCGAGCCGCTGCCACTACCTCTGCTGGGATACCCGCGAGCTTTGCCACCTGGATGCCGTAGCTCTGGTTGGCGGGGCCCTCGCGAACGCTATGCAGGAAGACAATCTTGTCGTTGTATTCGCTGGCGTCGAGGTGGACGTTGGCGATGCTCTGAATATGCTCGGCGAGCACGGTGAGTTCGAAATAGTGCGTCGCAAATAGCGTGTAGGCCGCGATGTTCTGCGCCAGGTGAACGGCACAGGCCCAGGCCAAGGCGAGGCCATCGAAGGTGCTGGTGCCGCGCCCGATTTCATCCATCAACACCAGGCTGCGGTCGCTGGCGTTGTTGAGAATGGTGGCGGTTTCAGTCATTTCCACCATGAAGGTGGAGCGGCCGCCGGCGAGATCGTCAGAGGACCCAATACGGGTAAAGATGCGGTCCACCAGGCCAATGGTGGCGCTCGTGGCGGGTACGGCGCTGCCGATATGGGCGAGCAGAACGATCAACGCAGTCTGCCTCATGTAGGTGGATTTACCACCCATGTTGGGGCCGGTAATCACCAGCATCCGCCGTTGTTCGCCGAGATTGAGGTCGTTGGCGACAAAGGGGATATCCAGTACCTGCTCCACTACGGGGTGGCGTCCGCCGCTAATGCGGATGCCGGACTCCGCCGTGAGCACTGGCGTGCAGAAGCGGAGCGTGTGGGCGCGCTCGGCAAGATTGGCGAGTACATCCAGTTCGGCCACGGCAGCGGCCGTGTTTTGCAGTGCGGCAAGCTGCTCGTTGAGGCTGTCAAGCAGGCCTTCGTACAGCCATTTTTCCCGCGCGAGAATCCGGCTTTGGGCGCTGAGCGCCTTGTCCTCGAAGGCTTTCAGTTCGGGTGTGATATAGCGCTCGGCGTTTTTCAGGGTTTGACGACGCTGAAAGTGGGCTGGCGCTTGCGCCGCCTGCCCGCGGCTGATTTCAATGTAGTAGCCATGCACTCGGTTGTAGCCCACTTTCAGCGTGGAAATGCCAGTGCTAGCTTTCTCCTCGGCTTCCAGCTTGAGCAGGTACTCGCCGGCGTTGGTGCCAATGGCCCGCAGGTCATCGAGTTCGGCGTCGTAGCCGGCAGCGATGACGCCACCGTCGCGGATCAACACCGGTGGGTTATCGACGAGCGCGCGGCCCAACTGGTCGACCAGGTCGGGAAACAGCCCGGCTTGCGCGCACAGCTCATCCAGCAGCGGACTGGCGGTAGCAGCGAGAGCCTGGTGAATTTCTGGCAGCGCGGCGAGGGATTCCCCGAGCCGGGTAAGATCCCTGGGCCGCGCCGAGCGCAGCGCCACCCGGCCGAGAATGCGTTCCATATCGCCGACCCGCTGCAACGCCGAAGCCAGGCGCTCGTGGAGATAGTCGGCGCCGAGGCTTGCAATGGCCTGCTGGCGGCCGTGCAGAGTAGCGAGATCCCGTAGCGGACGGTTCAGCCAGCGGCGCAGCAAGCGACTGCCCATGGCTGTGGCGGTGTTGTCCATGACGGCGAACAGGGTGTTCTCGCTACTACCGATCAGGTTGGTATCGATTTCCAGATTGCGCCGCGTGGCGGCATCGAGAATGACACTATCGGCACGGCTTTCATGGCTGAGGCCGCGGATATGGGGCAGTGCGGTGCGCTGGGTTTCCTGGGCATAGTGGAGCAGCGCGCCGGCGGCCTCGATGGCGCGGGAGAGGTGGGTACAGCCGAAGCCAGCCAGATCGAGGGTGCCGAACTGCTCGGCGAGTTTACGCACGGCGGTGTCGCCAGCGAATTCCCACGGTGGGCGACGGCGCAAGCTGCGCCATCGTTTTAGCGCCTCCAGCGGCGGAAAATCCTCGCCTACCAGTAATTCGGCCGGATTCAGCCGTTGCAGTTCGCCGACCAGTGCCTCTTCTCCGCTCACTTCCAGCACCAGAAAGCGGCCGCTGCCGATGTCCAGCGACGCGATACCGTATTCGTCTCCGCGGTGGCTGATGGCCACCAGCAAATTGTCGCGCCGTTCTTCGAGCAGATTCTCCTCGCTGACCGTGCCCGGCGTGACAATGCGCACGACCTGGCGCTCAACCGGGCCTTTGCTGGTGGCCGGGTCGCCGATTTGCTCGCAGATCACCGCTGATTCCCCGGCCCGCACCAGGCGGGCGAGGTAGCCGTCGACGGCGTGATAGGGCACGCCCGCCATTGGAATGGGTGCCCCATTGCTGTTGCCGCGGCTGGTCAGTGTGATGCCGAGTAGATGGGCCGCGCGGCGGGCATCGTCGAAAAATAACTCGTAGAAATCCCCCATGCGGTAAAACAGCAGCTGGTCGGGGTGCTCCGCCTTGATGCGCAAATACTGCTGCATCATGGGAGTGTGTTTTATTTCTTCATTTTTTATCATATAAATTAGTGAGTTAATTATTTAAAATCGCCATTATTGGGCAAATTTGGGGCAATTTGAACGAGTTTCTTCATGCCCGCCCAAATACGCTCCAGCTCTCTGGGAGACTCTGAATCTATCCAGCGGCCGTAGATCTTTACGAGCATTGAGTAGTCACTGTGTCACATCTGGTTGGCCATGAATGCCAAGTTGCCGCGCGCCGGTGAGGTTCCAGGGGTAGGTGTGGCGAGTCTGATAGGGCGGTCGGTGCCGGATCTCGGCGCGTCGGGTCAGGTGCACCACTTCGTATTCCAAGCGCTCGGCACGTACCACGCATTCACGCTGGTCTTGCGTGCCTGCGTCTTGGGTGGCAGCAGCAACCGGCAGTGATCGACGCGCGACTCATGCCGATTCAGCCAGACTTCCAAGTTCATCGCATCGCGGGTCAAGGCATCTTCGATCAGCACCTTGAGTGCAGCTTGTGCTGGTGGGAGGAGTAAGATAGTGCGCTCCTTGTTCGTCTTCGGAATCTTGAAGGTGAGTGACTGCGTGACTGAGCGCCGCACCGTAAGCTGGCTCAGGTCCGCAGCGATGTCCTCCACGGCGAGGTCCGCACAGCTCGCCTGGACGCAGACCCGTGTAGAACGCGAGCGTCACCGAGGCCGCATCCACCGGATGCAGCCAGCCTTTTGTGATCAGCGCGTCGTACTCCTGATACGTGAACGGGTCGGGGTCTTTGTTGCTCTTGGTAAAGCGCGTGCAATGCTTGGCTAGGTCTTCGGCACAGAAGTGGTTCTGCTCGCACCAGTTGAGAAAGCCCGCGAAGGCGGCGAGGTAGTGATTCACCGTCGATACGGCGCGCGTCTCGATCGGATCGACGCGCAGTTGTTGGATGTCGGCAGGGATGAGCGCATCGGCGAGCCGGTTTCTGCCGATGGTGTTGAGGCAAGCGTTCAGTGCCACCTCATAGCGGTTCTGCGTCTCCGCGGTGATGTCCACAGCCTTGAGTGGCATGTAGCGTTCGAAAAGATCGCCCAGGCGCTTAGCGGTTGTGTCGGCCTGTCCGGGCTGGCGCGAATGCGGGAAGAAATCGGCTTCGTTGTATGCGCCGGTCTTCAGCGCATACATGGCGGCGGCACGCAGCCGTGCGGCGTGCTTAAGATTCGCCTTGGTTGGTTCAAGACCCAGTGTGTGGCGGTGACGCATGCCCTTGTGCATGAATGCCACGCGAATCGACCTTCCATGCACTTCGACGCCTGGAAGGTTGATGCCTATCACTGGCTCCGTTTGCGCCGTCATCATCACTCTCCCAAAATCACTCCTCGTTGGCCCCGTCGCTGGTTGATTGCTGGCCTTCTTGCTGCTCGGTCTTGATCCTGAAAAGCTCGAATAAGCCCGAGTGCATCTTGCGATCGCCCGCCTCCCACTGCTGCCAAGTGCGCAACGACGCATGCACGACGCTGGCGGCTTCCGTCTGTGTCAGGCCGGCCGCGACGCGAGCCGCGCGAATGGCATTCGGCTCCGGCGATGCGGCATCGGCAGAAGCAGGGCTGTGTCCTTTGGGCGACTGGGGCATCGGGGTGGATCTGTCAAGACGGGTGGCGATGAGAATAAATGATACGCTCATTGAGCGTAGTTGAGAACGCTTGCGGCATGGATCCGCAGACGAAGCGGGTCACGCCCGCTGGGCGCCAGCCTCAATGTGGCGACAGCTGCTGGCCGCTCTCCACCCAGCGTTCGAACTCTTCGATGTTTACGGAAATGCGACCGTCCGGCGCCTTGCGCCAGATACGTCCTTGAACTCAGGTGCCGTTCTTCACCTTGTGGCGGACCGCGTCTTCTCTGTAGCCCGTGATCTCCGCCAGCCGGTTGATCAGCACCCATCGGCTTGGGTTGCTCACGTGTGCCTCCCGTCGTTCTTTAGGCTCAATGGTCGGTTCAATCACTACGCTATGAAACCCACTAGAGAGTGCAGGAGCGTATCCAGAAGTATCGAGGGCTTTCCTCGCCTGTGCCTCAACGATTATTCAAGGACTCGTTCGCGCCTCGTCGGGAGGCTCGGGACTGTGGGTTTTTGCTTGCGTTGATTTTTTGAAGCCCCGATCCCGCGCCATGAACGCTTCGAGCATGTGCGGGATCAGCGTTGCGGCATCGACCGACTCGCCATAGGTCTGCGCATGTAGGGCGGCGTAGCGCTCTAGGTCGGCCTTGAGGGTGGTTGTCAGAGCAATGGTGAGTTTCGCCACCTCAGTTTTTGGTGCGGCCACAGCCGCAACTTGCTGGTGGACAGGCTCATTGCGATGATCCCCTCTGGAAGGGCAGCGGCTGATACGGCCGCAGGATCAGATCCTTGTTGACCATCACACGCATCGGGCGCGAGGACAATGCAATCATCAAAGCCGATGCTGTGCCGATCGATTGGGACCAGACCCCCGCCAAGCTGGCGCAAAAAGACTGATGCCCGCTGGATGAAAAAAGGTGGGCAAAGCCACTACGGCCACAAGAACCACACCAACATCGACAAAGACACCAAGCGCATTACCGCACAGGCTTTGTGTAGTTCCGGAATACAGCCTTCACAGTCATCCCAAATCACATGCAAAAACCTTGGATTTTTGTCGGTTTTTGCATGTGATTCGGGAATGGCTTCCCTTGATCAATTCGTTGATGACCGGCTTTTCCATGGCCGTGCGCACTTCAACCGCGAAGAGGCGCTGGCTGCGGTCGACCTGAATCCGGATGGCCTGACCGCCGCGATCACACGGCTGGTGAAAAAACAGCGGCTGGCCAACCCTCGCCACGGCTTCTATCTGATCCTGCGTCCCGAGGACCAGATGACCGGTGCCCCCGATCCGGTGCGTTGGATCGATCCCTTGATGAAGCACCAGGGCCTCGACTGTGGCTGGCCAGGCTATGGTGAGGCACGGATGCGTCGGCGTGTTTGCTCAAAGGATTCGGAATCCTGCTGTTCGGGCGATAGGTGCCTGGGAGGGGAGCGCGCGGGGCATTATCCAACGACCGCCAAACCGAGGGAAGAGCGATTCGATGGAGTGGCCGAGCCAGCTTGTGCGGGTGGCCGACATGCTTTCGGTCGCCAATATGCCCTACACTCGGCAGAGCATGAATACTTAACAGGGAGATCAGGGTATGGCACAGGCAATAGAATCTTTCGCTAGCATGATAGTGGGCAACTTTGGCCTCGGCACTCATGGCGCCGGGGTAGCGAGCGTTAAACAGGCTGTGCACGATGGCGATACCATTACGGTGCGTGCGCTCGGCAATTTCGGCGTGCGCTTTCTCGGCATCGACACACCGGAAATCAGCTTTCAGTTGCCAGGATCCCAACAGTTTGCCGCCACGGACAGCTCAGCATGGCAGCGTTTTCTGACCGATCCGTTCGCCGCCGAATACGCTCCTCTGCATCTGGATGCCGGTCTGAAGGCGTATATGAGTGCACGACTGGGAGTGGGCTGCGCGGAAAATCATCACCGCCACGCCGAGGCCGCGCAGCGAGCTCTGGAGGCCGAGGTTGAGGCTGACCGCCAGGCGCAGGGATTGAGTGCGGAGGATTTCCGCTTTTATCTGCGTTTTGCCGGCGAGGTGATGGATGGTTACGGGCGGCTACTTGCCTACGTCAACCGCGATGAGAAAGTGGCGGCGTCCCGACCGATGGCCTACAACGAGCGCTTGCTACAGAGTGGGCATGCATTGCCGTATTTCATCTGGCCGAACATCAACCCGTTCCGGCGTCAGCGTTCATTGCGCGCGGCGGTGCCCGAGGCCGGTATGGCGCGTGCGACGGCGGAGAGCGAAGCGTCCCTGCGCCAGGCGCGCCAATCAGTGGCGGCGTCCCGTGCTGCGGCAAGCGGGGTGTTCGCGGCGGGAGATCCGCTGCGTCTGGAGGCCTTCGAACTGCGCTTTTTGGCGCGGCGCAGTCCGCCGAGCCGCTGGGTAATTGATCTCAGCGTCGCAGGTAATCGGCTAATCCACCCCGAGCGCTATTTCGAAGTGCCGAATCCGGAAGATCGGTTATTTGTGCCCGACGAGTACATTGAATTGTTTCTTGCCAGGGGCTGGGTCAAGCAAGGAATTTGATGGGGTGACTGGATCGGTGAACGCGGGTTGCCTGAGCCTTGGAAGGCCGTCGCCGCCTAGCAACAGCCACCTTTGCCGGTGTCGTCATCGTAGGGATCCACCCAGTGCGGCAGATCGAGCATCAGCTTGTTTTCAGCCGCAAGTCGCAGCGTCAGTTGCGGATCAATCACCCAGGGGCCGCTGCGCGATACTTTGAGCTTGGCCAGCTGCCCCGCCGCCAGCGCGCGCTCGCGGTCGCCATCAAAGGCGAGGATGCCGGGGCCGCGAATCTCGATCTCCTGTTCCAGCGCCACGGCGGTGGCGGCGCGAATGTGCGTCGAGCGGAATAGCCCCGGCGACACCGGTGCCAGCAGCACCTGGCCGCCGTCCCGGTGGCTGCAAAAATCGACGCGCACGCCGAAATCGTCCGTCGCGCCGCTGGGAACCAGCAAACCGCCAAGAGGTGACATGCCGACGGCGGCGGGTTCGGCGCGGGTCAGTACCAGGGTTTTCATGTGCTCGGGCTCGAAGGGCCCGAGATTGCCGATGCGGTCGTTCTGCAAGAACAGAGCGTCCACCAACGCCAGATCCGGCGCTTCGCCGTCGATTTCGACCGTGATGACCTTGGCGCGTTGGGTCGCCTGTCGCCAGTCGATGCGGCCCGACGCCACCAGGCCCGCCGCCATGCCGGCCAGCGTCGGTTCGAGCAACAGCGGAAACACGTTGTTGGTGCCGGTGGACAGCGGCATCATCACGGCGTCGCGCCAGGCCTTGGCGACGATGCGGCTGGTGCCGTCGCCGCCGAGCACGACCAGCGCGGTGCAGCCGCGCTCGCGCATCGCCAGCACCGCCTGGCGGGTGTCCTCGGCGCTGTGGGTGATGGGCACGCGAATCTGTTCGACCTCGGCGCCGATGCACAGGTGCTCGACGGCGGCGACGGCAAGTCGTCGCGGCTCCCAGGGCACCAGAATGCGCTGGCAGCCGGCGGCGACCGCGCCGACCACGATGCGGGCGATCTGGTTGCGTTTGTTCTCGTGACTGACGGTATCGGCGCGCGCGGTGAGGCGGCGGCAATCGCGTCCCGACAGCGGGTTGACGATGATGCCCAGGCTGGTTTTGGCCATGATGTTGGGATTCCCCTCGTTGAGTCCGACCGTCGCGGCCGGGTGGCTCGGGAGTATATTGCCAACCGGGCGAATCTGGCCAATGTCTGAATCCGGGCATGCTTGAATCCGGGTATGCTCTAATCTGACTAAAGCCGCCGCCGTTGCGCGCCGACCCACAGACACCTAATATCGGGGGCACAGGTATTGGGGATAACAGGTATTGGGGATAACAGGTATTGGGGATAACAGGGTCAAGCCACGGGAGATAAAGCGATGATTAAAATTACCCGCATCAATCACAGCGCGATCAGTACCAAAACGCCGCAGGAGCTGGCCGAGATGGAGCGGTTTTACGTCGGCGTGCTGGGCATGAAGACGGTGGAGCGCGCCATTCCAGAGAAACTTCGCAACATGGTGCCGGGGTTCTGGCTGCAGTTCGGCAACGGCCAGATCCACGTCATCCAGCGCGACCCCGCGGCCCAGACCGAGGCCATGAAGGGCTTTGAGGGCCAGCGCAGGGATCCGCGCGGTCCGCACACGGCGTATTTTGTCGAGGATATTGACGCGGCGGAACAGCACCTGATCGCGGAGAAGATCGAGTACGACCGCTTCAGCGGCTTCATCTTTACTGCCGATCCGGCCGGCAACATGGTCGAGTTTCAGCAGGATCCCGAACTCGCCAAACCACCGGCCTGACAGCCGCTTGTGGGCTGGGCAACTGGCGGGATAGTGTTAACAGGCGCTAGGGATGCTCTGAATAATTCGATTCCGTTCATGGTTCGACCCTTCGACGGGCTCAGGACTCACCACGAACGGAATCATAAAGTTACCGTTCGTCCTGAGCTCGTCGGTCCTGAGCCTGACGAAGGGTCGAAGGACTTATTCAGAGCATCCCTAGTAGTGCGACATATAAATAAGGGAACGTCATGCCCGCGAAGGCGGGCATCCAGTTTTTGCCCGGAAATCGAGCCGTTGTTGAGGCGCCGGGGCTGGATTCCCGCGGGCGCGGGAATGACGACGGCTGGTAAATGTGTCGAAACTTGCGTGCCGTGGTACTAGGGCGACAGCCGCTCCAGCATGGGCCGCAGCAACGTGCGGGCGCGGGCGTCGGCGGTGTAGTCGCCGTCCAGCGGGACGATGGTGATATAGCCCTGGTTGTAGGCGGTGGTGTCGGCATCGGCGCTGTCGTTTTTCGGCGTGCGCTTCGCCATCACTGGCAGGAAGCTGTCCGGGTTATCTTTCGAGCGCTGGTAGCTGATGCTGAAGTAATGGCTTTGCCCCTGCTTGAGCACCTGGACGCCCTTCAGTTTTCGGGGCTCCACGGGCGGATAGTTCAGGTTCAGCGCGATGCCCTCGGGCAGCAGCCAGCCGGTCTGGCATTGGCGAACTTGCAGTTGCGCGACCAGCTTGGCGACGAATGCGGCAACGCGGTCGAAGTGGGCGAGGTTGATGGGGTCGGTCGGTTCCCGGGCGATCAGGTCGGTGCTGACGGCGATCGCGGGCAGCGCGGTTTCCAGGGCCTGAATCGCCGCAATGGCGGCGCCCACGGTGCCCGAGATCGGCGTCGCCGGGCCCAGATTGGCGCCCTCGTTGATGCCGGAAATGACCAAGTCCGGCGGCGCATCCTGGGTGTAGATGGCGGTTACCGCGAGGATGACTGCCGTCGCCGGGCTGCCGGCCACCGAGTAGACGCCGGGCTCGGGCTGGGCCACCGCGACCGGGGCGAAGGTGATGGAGGCGCCACTGCCGCTGGCGTTGGCGGCGGGTCCGACCAGGGTGACGCGGTGGCCGGCCTTGCCGAGCGCGGTGCGCAGCGCACGGATGCCGGGTTTGTCGAAGCCGTCGTCGTTGGTGAGCAGGATCGCAAGGGGCTTTGTCGGGCAACTCGAATCGATGGCGGCGAGCGCTGGCGAGAGCCACCCTGCCATCAGCAAACCGATCAATAGCTGTCGCAACAAAGTCGTGCCCTCCGGTTGTTTTTGTCCCTGCCACCTGTTCTTGTATCCGCGGCCTATCTCGGTAGCTGCCAGCGGGGCTGAAATGGCCGGTGGATTATGACCGCTCGGTTGGCGCGGCGAAAGGTATTTGGTGGCGGTGGCGCGCGGTGGCAATTGGCGGCGGCGCTCGCCATAATCGCGAGTCCATTGCGCGCGGGAGGTTGCGCCCATGAACGTCCATGTCGATTTCTGTCTGATTCCGCTCGGCGGCGACCTTTCGGTGTCCGCCGAAATCGCCGAGTGCCAGCGGATTTTTCGCGCCGCCGGCTTGCATGCGATCCTGCATGCCTACGGCACCAACCTTGAAGGCGATTGGGACGTGGTGATGGCGGCGGTCAAGGCCTGCCATGAGCGCGTCCATCAAATGGGCCGGGTGCGTATCTCGTCGACGCTGAAAATCGGCACTCGCACTGATCGTGACCAGACGCTGGCGGACAAAGTCGCGAGCGTCGATGCCCACCTCGTTTTGTCGCGGCCCTAGATTTTGGCCGCCGGCATGACCGCGACCTTCGATCTGCTGCTCGACACCTCGGGCCTGCTCTGTCCAGAGCCGGTGATGCTGTTGCACGGTGCGATTCGGGAGGTCGATAGCGGGCAGATAATAAAGGTGATTGCGACGGATCCGTCGACGACGCGGGATATACCCAGCTTTTGCCGTTTTTTGGGCCATGAGTTGGTGGCGTCGGAGGTCGCCGGGAGCAGCTACCTGTATTTCATCCGCAAGCAGTGAACAGAGCGCTACCGTACAGCGCCGTGTGAGTGGGGAGGTAGGGTAGAGAGGGAACCCCGGGGCAATTGGCTGCCGCCACGAGGTTCCGATGAACGGGTCAGGGTTCGGAGAGGATGGAAATCGCGGCCAGCGCGTCGGGATCGCGAGCCTTGATCTTGTTGGCGATGTGGTGCTGGAAGTAGTAGTGGAAATCCGGGTTGGTCGCCGCCACGAACAGGCTGTCGTCGCCGGGTAGCACCGGCGTGTGGATCACTTTTTCGCTGTCCGCCACCATGCCGAGGATGCTGCCATCGTGCAGCAGCCGCCAGCTCACCACTTCCTTGAGGTTCAGGGTCTTGAAGCCATCGGCGGAAAACACGGCGTGGGTGCCGATAACGTCGGGAATTTCCTGGACGATGTCAGTGCCATCGTCACACTCGTAATCGTAGTATTCGGCGGCGGTTTCCAGCTCCAGCGCCTTGTGGATGGGGGCCTCGTAAAACACTTCGTCGATGCCGGGGTCGAAATAGCCCTCCCACTGGCCGTCCAGGGGATCCTGGATTTCCGTGCAGGGGACGATCTTGTCGAGCCAAGGCACCAGGCCGACGATTTCGCCATCCTCGCGCAAGCCCCAGCAGAGGATTCGCGTGCTGAATAGCTTGCTGGGATTGGCCGTGTTGGAATAGAGCATCTCGAGCTTGTCGAGCTCGGGTGCGAGGCGGATGAAGCGGCGGTTGAAAGGGTGGGAGTACGGCTTGCCGGTAAAGATATCCACGACGTTATCCGTGTCGCGGAGCGGGGCTGAGGCAGTCATAATGCGCTCCTCGTGATGGTGATCAGCGGAACCTGCTAGCTGCGTAATCCATACTAACCGCAACCATCGCTATATAAGGTACATTCGATTTTTGGACAGCACAATAGGTTGTGTTGATTTTCCTGAGGTTGATTAAACCGGCATTTCCTTATATGGGAGCGACCCTGCCGGGCTCAAATTTCCCAACCACCCTTAGTATCACAACACAACCGGGTCAATATAAAGATGTCTGAAATGGTCGCGCAGTCTGCGTCCGAGCGCCGCGAGCACTCTTGCGTGGATATAGAGGCCTTGTTCGCTGAGTGCTTTGCGGCAAGTGACAATACGCGCTTGGAGGGTGGGGGCGCCGAGCCGCTGTATCTGCCCGCGGGGGCGGACTGCGCCCACCACCGGATCCTTTATCGTGGTGATTATTTCGCCAGCGCACTGCACGAAATCGCCCATTGGTGCATCGCCGGCCCCGCACGTCGCCAATGGGTGGACTACGGGTATTGGTATCATCCCGGTGAGCGCGGACCAGCAGAGCAGCTCGTTTTTGAAGTGGCGGAGGCCGCGCCGCAGGCGCTGGAATGGGTTTTCGCCAATGCGGCGGGTCATCCGTTTCGCATCAGTCGGGATAACCTGGGCGATGCATCGGCGGATGCCGGTCACTTCAAGCGCTGTGTTCTGACTGAAGCGTGGAGGTACTGCCACCAGGGCGTGCCGCCACGGGCGGCGCGGTTTATCGCAGCCCTGGTTGATCGTTATGGCACCGAGCCACTGCTGGTGGCAGCGCGGTACAGCATGACGGCGATTTGACGGATTCCGCGGAGGACATTGGCTGCAAACTCTGATTCCGCGGCGCTGAGATGAGTCTTGGATGATAGCGAGGCCCAAATGAAACGAGCGCTGGATAAGGCGAGTGCTGCATGAAGATCGTCGCCGATAGCGCCATGTCGCAGGTCGTCGAGCTGTTTTCACCCTTCGGTGAAGTGGTCACCAGCCCCGGCCGGGCGATTGGCCCGGCGGATGTTGCCACTGCTGATATCCTGCTGGTACGTTCGGTGACCGTGGTGGACGAGCCGCTTCTGCGCGACAGTGCGATCCGGTTTGTCGGCTCTGCGACCAGCGGCACCGATCATGTCGATCTGGAGTATCTACGTACCAAGGGCATCGCTTTTGCCAGCGCTCCGGGCTGCAACGCCCAGGCCGTTGTCGAGTATGTGCTATCAGTGCTGTGTGGCTGCCGTCCCGGTTGGCGCAGCGAGAGCATCGGAATCATTGGTTGCGGCAATGTGGGGCGGCGCCTGTACCAAGCCCTGCGCGGTCTGGGCGTGACCTGCCGGGTGTATGACCCGTTCTTGCCCGCTGGCGCGATTGCCGATCTCGCCTCCCTCGATGAGGTGTTGAATGCCGATATCCTCTGCCTGCACACACCGCTCACGCGCACGGGGCAACACCCGACCTTTCATCTGATTGACGGCTTGGTGTTAGCGCGTCTGCGGCCGGGCGCCCTGTTGATCAACGCTGGCCGCGGTGCGGTGGTCGACGGCGAGGCTTTGCTCCGACACCTGCAATCCGACGCCGATTTGCAGGTGGCTCTGGATGTGTGGGAGACGGAGCCCGATATCAATATCGAGCTATTGCGCCGGGTAATCCTGGGAACCCCCCACATCGCCGGTTACAGTCGCGAAGGGCGGTTGCGCGGGAGCCTCATGGTGCGCGCTGCGCTGTGCCAATGGTTAGGGACGCCGCTGCCCACCTCCGGGGTCGTCGAAGTGCCGCGGTTGTTGTTATTGCCGTCAGGCACTAGCGTCAGCGACCTGGTGCTCGCCGCTTACGACGCGCGGATTGATCACCGTCGCATGGTGGCAGCCATAGTGGCGGCGACGGCGTGCGACGGCAATGTCGGTGCGGTCTTTGATCGCTTGCGCACCGCAGCCCTCGACCGGCGAGAGTTCAGTGGCTACCGTCCTGAAGGTGTCGATGCCGAGCTGGCGCCGGCGTTGGTTGCGGCAGGTTTCAGTGCATTGTCGGGCGCAACAGCGAGCGGCGACGATTAGTGATCCCGGTGCTGCCCCAAAGGCATCCGCCAGGATGCTTCCAGTGCCTGACAGGCGCGCTGGATCATCTCCTCGGTGATCGGAACTTCCCGACCCTCCACGTCGATGACTGCGGCGGCGCTCAAGCGCTCGGATACCCGCTGATTTTCATGCCTTGAATTCTTATCCATAGTCGCGTCTCAACTCCGATGGCCAGCTGCGAACATAGCATGGATACGGTGACAGGAAGTGTGACGGCTCCGGAACGGCCGACAAAAGGGTGATAAGCCTGACGGAGATCAATGCGCTGGAGGGGCGAGCCGCTCGCGCGGGCAGCAGGACTACTTCAGACCCCTAGCGTCGGCGACTCAAAAAATTGCCCAGTCGCTGGATCGCGTCGGTGAGTTCGTCGAGCCGCGGCAGAAACACGATGCGGAAATGCTGGGTATCGGTCCAGTTGAAGGCGGTGCCCTGGACCAGCAGCATTTTCTCCTGCAACAGCAGATCGAGGACGAATTGCTCATCGTCTTCGATGGGATAGACAGCGGGATCCAGGCGAGGGAACAGGTAGAGTGCGCCGCTCGGCTTCACGCAACTGACGCCAGGAATGCGGGTCAACAGCTCCCAGGCATGATTGCGCTGCTCGTAAAACCGTCCTCCCGGCGTCACCAGATCGCCAATGCTTTGATAGCCGCCGAGTGCGGTCTGGATCGCGTACATCGCCGGCACATTCGCGCACAGGCGCATGGACGCCAGCATTTCAATACCCTGAATATAGCTGTGGGCGCGGTGCTTGGCGCCGCTGACAATCAGCCACCCGGAGCGAAAACCTGCCAACCGGTAATTTTTGGACAGGCCGTTGAAGGTGATGCAGAGTAAATCCGTGGCCAAAGTGGCCATGGGGATATGGATCGCGCCATCGTAGAGAATACGATCATAAATCTCGTCGGCAAAAATGATCAGGTTGAATTCGCGGGCGAGATCGACGATCTGCCGAAGGGTGGCTTCACTGTAAACCGCGCCGGTAGGATTGTTCGGATTGATCACCACGATGCCACGGGTGCGCGGGGTAATTTTGCTGCGGATGTCCTCGATATTCGGTTGCCATTCTGCTTGTTCGTCGCAGCGGTAGTGGACTGCCTTGCCACCCGACAAGGTCACCGCAGCGGTCCACAGCGGGTAGTCGGGTGCGGGGATGAGCATCTCGTCGCCGCTGTTGAGCAGCGCCTGCATGGTCATTACAATCAGCTCGCTGACCCCGTTGCCGAGGATGATATCCTCCATTTCGATATTCGGGATGTCCTGAATCTGGCAGCGTTGCATGACCGCTTTGCGCGCGCTGAAGATACCCTTGGAGTGGCTGTAACCCTGGGCTGCGACCAGATTGCGAATGACGTCCTGGATAATCTCGTCCGGGGCTTCAAAACCGAAGGGCGCGGGGTTGCCGATATTGAGCTTGAGGATGCGGTGGCCTTCTTCCTCCAGCCGATTGGCGTGATCGAGGACAGGCCCGCGGATGTCGTAGCAGACGTTGTCGAGCTTGGTTGATTTCTGGTAGTGCTGCATTGGAACGAAAGCTCCGCGAACAAATTAACAATGTTATTGTAACGGAAATCCGAATTTCGATGATCGCTGACAATGTTGCACAAACGGGAGGCAAGATGAACGATCAGCAAGAAAAGGGCGATGCGTACTGGCAATCCAGGTTGACGCCGGAACAGTTTCAAATCTGTCGCAAGAAAGGCACTGAACGGCCGTTCACCGGGCAGTACTACACGGAGACATCGCCGGGCACTTACCTCTGCGCTTGCTGCGAGGCGCCCCTGTTTGATGCCGACACCAAATACGATTCCGGCAGCGGCTGGCCGAGCTTCTATGCGGCAGTGGACACGGCCATCATCGATGAGCATCAGGATGTCAGCCGCGGCATGGTGCGCACTGAGATCACCTGCTCGCGCTGCGGTAGCCACCTCGGCCATGTCTTTGAGGACGGGCCGCAGCCGACAGGGTTGCGCTACTGCGTCAATTCGTTGTCTTTGACGTTCGAAAAAAAATAAGTCGGCGCCAAGGTGGCGGCGGGGTGTGGCATCGATGTCTGGGTGCCTGCGCTTGACAGTGCGGGGCTGGCTTCTTAGAATGCCCGCCTCTTTCGGCAAGGCTCAAGCAAGGTGGTTTGCCTTGGCGACGAGAGTGTCTGTCCCGTTCGTCTAGTGGCCTAGGACACTGCCCTTTCACGGCAGTAACAGGGGTTCGACTCCCCTACGGGACGCCAAATATACGCGGGAATAGCTCAGTTGGTAGAGCGCAACCTTGCCAAGGTTGAGGTCGCCGGTTCGAATCCGGTTTCCCGCTCCAGCTCCACCCTTAGAGCCACCGTGAAACTGCACCGGGTTTGCGCCTTATTCGTTTCAGCATCACTCCTCCTTTGTATTATTGGATGCATTAGAACTTATCCGTAAATAATATATAATGCCTTCCCGAGCCGCCACTAACGCGGCGAGGGAGGTGGTGATGGCGACAGAGAAGCTGACAAAGAAGCGTGTGGCGTCATGGGTGGTAGCCGATGATTTCTGGGCAAGAGTGGAACCGCTGGTGCCCGTCCGAGAGCGACCGGCGGGCAAGGGATACACGCGGAAGGCGGGTGGCGGACGTAAGCCGAAGCCAGCGCGGCTAGTGTTCGAAGCGGTTGTGTATGTGTTGCGGACGGGTTGCCAGTGGAAAGCTTTGCCGAAGGAGCGCTTC
>JBPPNE010000235.1:0-4849 GCA_051306415.1 Porticoccaceae bacterium | reverse complement strand
TGATGCTCAACCGCTGCACGTTCATTGTAGCCCTCTCCGCTTCACAGCGATGGAAGAAGACGTTAGACCTTTTTTCCGTCTCGCGCGAAGAAATATCCCCCGTGCATTTCTCACCACACGCCCAGGCGCTGGCCAATAGCATTCTGCAGTACGCCCGCCACATCGACCGGCTGGAGGCGTTCGGCCCCCTGGTCGGGCAGATCGTCAACCAGCATGTGTCGCTACAGGTGTTGCCGGAGCAGTATCCCATCGTTGGCACCTACCTGCCGCGGGCGATCCGCGAAGTGCTTGGCGCCGAGGTGGCAATCGACGCTGTCATCGTAGCTTGGGCCGCCGCTTATCAACAGTTAGCCGATTTGCTGATCGGTGTCGAAGAAGGCGTTTACGCGAGTTCCGCAGCGGCACCCGGCGGTTGGCGTGGAACTCGTGCCTTCAAGGTGGCGCGCAAGGTGCGCCGAGAGCGAGGAGATCGTTTCGCTGTACCTGCAGCCCGCCAACGACGGTCCACTGATGAGCTTCCAGCCCGGTCAGTACATCGGCATCAAGCTCACCGTCGATAGCCAGGAGGTTCGGCGCAATTATTCGCTGTCGGCGCCGCCGAACGAATCGACCTATCGCATCAGCGTCAACCGCGAATCGGGTGGCGTCGTCTCGAATTTCCTGCACGATACGCTGGTCACCGGTGCGACGTTGGAATTGTTCCCGCCGGCAGGCGAATTCGTACTGCAGCCGTCGAACCGACCGTTGGTGCTGATCAGCGGCCCGCCAGCGACGCAGATGCACTGAGAATTTTTCGGCCCGGCAGCGGCGCTCGACGGCTAATGACACCGGTGCGTCATTTCGTCACGATGCGGGCAGTAAAATGAGCGTATCGTCCGTCTTGCCAGGCCTCAGCAGACATTTTTTGTCTGGCCTTGGCAATATCCGAGGAAACACGATATGGCGCATGGGCGAGGAGTTCAGCGACTGTATTCAGTGGCCCCAGAACAACGCGAAGTTACAGGGTAGTGGGGGTATGAATACGCTCTGGTTAGTCTGGTCGACAACGCGCTCGAAAAACAGAAGGAGGGTATGTCATGCCGATAGAAAACCTGGAAAACCCCATTGATCTGCTCATCCATGAACACAGGTATATCCTGAAGGTTGTTCATGCTTTGAGTGTGATAGACGATGACCTCAGTCGGGGGCAGACCGTTGCGGTAGAGCTCATTCATAAAATCGTCGATTTCATGCGGGCATTTGCCGACAAGTGCCATCACGCGAAGGAGGAAGCGATTCTGTTTCCGGCTATGGAAACCAAGGGTGTGCCGAAGACGGGCTGCCCTCTCGCCGGATTAAAGCTTGAGCACGTAAAGGGCCGCGAACTGGTAACCGCCCTTGAAGCGGCGGCCGGTATTTATGCCGATGGAAAATCCGCTGCGGTGGAGGCGCTGCGTAACGCGATCAGCGGAATTCGTCAGTTATATCCGAACCATATATGGAAAGAGGACGAAATGGTCTTTCCTATGGCCAAGGGTTTATTCTCGCCAGCAGAGCTCGTAAAAATCAAGCTGGCGTTCGACAAAGCCGAAAGCGAACTCGGACAAAGCCATGATCAATACATCGCGTTCGCCAATGAAATGGCGTTGCTCCACAGTGGCTAACAGAGCATTGACGCGACGGCTTTCCGCACCGTTTTGCAGCACAACTGCTGAGACATTTTTTTCAATGACCGGACAACAACCCAACCAATTGTTCGAAGGTGAGGGCGCAGATACCGATGTCGCCAGCAGCGATGTAACAACCCCCTGATCTACCAACCGCATGGTCAATAAATAGCCAGTCGAATCGCCCAAATTCCGGAAAACCATTCAGACCGCTCCGGGACGACAAATTCTCGAATTGTTCAGCAGTTCCCTAGCGGAGACTTATCGAGCCGCGGGAGACCCAACCGTGTTTGATGCACGCACCGACATCGACATGGCTGCTACCTTCATGATTGCCGAGCACATCGCGCTGTGCGATCAGGCGGGCAACAACACTCTCCACAGACACAAGAAGCCAAAAATTCCCTTCATCGGCTACTCCGACCCCTCTGCGCCGCGCGACTTCTGGGCGAACTCGCAGGCTGCTAGATTCCCGGTCTAAGCGATCAGCCGCTGCAACTCACTCAGGAAGAGACTGAAATGGAATTGATGGACCTGCCCAAAATGATCGTCGCCCGCGATGGCTCCGACCTCTACCGCTCCCTCGGCACCCACCACGCATCGAAATCCAGCTCCGTGACGACACCCGCGTCGCATCGGATACGGCAAGCCCGACCGTCGATGGCAACAACATCGCTGGAGCTATTATCGCCACAACCGGGGGCTCAACCCGGTGAAGCCGTATATATCAAGCTCCGCCTCAAGCCTCAGCCCGAGGAAACGGACGAGGAAGGCAGGCAACTTCAACACAAAGACGCAGTGTATGAGATGAGGAGAATGGCGTGAGCAAAGACGAGAACAGAGTGACCAATGCCGAGCTGCCCCCTGATGTTCATCCGGCAAAGATCGCGAAGACGGCTGGTGGTGGCAAGAAAAAGCGCGTGTTCTGGGGGATCGTGCTGGTGTTGTTGGGATGGGTCATCTACAACGGCCTTAATCTTTCCCTGCCCGCTGACCGGGTTTTGTACAACACCCTGCTACGCGAGACGGAGCAGTCTCCCGGAAAGACCATCAGGCTGAAAATCAAGGACATCTATCCTGGATCGTGGCAGAAGGTATGTTTTTATGGGCCTTATCAAGGGCGGGTAGACATCCTCAGAGATAGCGGGATCGACATTCAGTCGACACGCGCACGGTTCTGGGCTGGTGGCGAAACTGATATGACATTTCTCTTCATTTATGCAGACGGAACAATTGATGCCCAACACCTGAGGGGGGGAGCCGCAACCAAGAATGAAGATCCGCTTGAATCGCCCCTTCCAAGTTGCGGAAACGGGGATTCAGTCCTTGAAGTTCAAACCCGAGCTGATTGGGCGGGGATGCTCGATTCCCTTATTTTTCATCCAGCAGGGAGATAAAGGTAATGAATACAGCACTATTGAATCTAGACACCGCTGAAGCTGAAGGTAATCGTATCGCAGCGCAGATGGGCTTTACTGATTTCCGTCAGATAGATGCTTTCCGACACACAGTATGGCAAGCCGCCATGACACAGGCTTATGGGGAAGCTTGGGCACAGGGCGCGGGCGACCTCAACGAGATCCTTGGTGCCCTCACCAAACAAAGCGAACCGACAGACCGCAACATGGATCCCTGGAACAACCGTGAGGGCAGGGAAATCGGGCAGGAGGCGGCAAACCAAGGCCTCACTGATGAGCAGCTTTACGAGACAATTGCCGAGGCGGTCAGGAATGGGCGATTGGTTGCGGACCATAAAAATGACTTGAGAGTCGATCCGAAATATTTCTGGGAGTTGAGCTTGATTCCCACACCTATCATTGCTTATGAACGACTCAAAGAGATTGGCAACACCATCAACACCCTCTACCTCTCCGCCCGCAACTTCTTTTGGCGCGATCCCTTGGCGCTCGATCTGGATGGCGACGGTATCGAAACCGTCGGCGCGAGTAGCACGCTCCTGTTCGATCACGACGGCGATGGCACCAAGAGCGGCACCGGCTGGGTGCGGTCCGACGACGGCCTGCTGGCCTGGGATCGCAACGGCAACGGTATCATCGACACCGGCGCCGAGCTGTTCGGCGTCGATTACATCAAGGCCAACGGACAAAAGGCGGTGGACGGTTTCGATGCCCTCGATCTGCACTTTAACAATGTGCGCGTGTGGCGCGACGCCAGCCAGGACGGCGTCAGCGCGGCCACCGAACTGCACAGCCTCAATGCGTTGGGCATCGCGGCGATCAACCTCGACGTTACTATCGAGCAGGTCAATCTGGGCAATGGCAATGTGCAGACCGGGACGGCCACGTACCTGCGTGCCGACGGCACCAGCGAGTCACCGCGGGGGTCGGGCTGGGGCAGACCGCGGCCAACCTGGAATTGGCCGCGAACCCGTTCTACCGCGCATTTACCGATACCATTCCCCTCACCGAGCAAGCACTGTCGCTGCCGCAAATGCGGGGCTCCGGCGCGGTGCGCGATTTGCGGGAGGCCGCATAAATGAGACGCCTAATCTTCAACGTTGTGGCTGTACTAATTGTGATAGCTGTCTACATTACAGTCAGAGGTGTTCATCCATTTCCCGAAGTAGCTGATGATTTGGAAAAAAAAACGTTGGGCATCCTAGTCAAACGAGGTCTATGCGGCGATGTTAATGAATGCAGAAAACAGGAGCGGGCTTTCCGCGGAGGAACGCCGGACCATGCAATGATTTCCATATTTAGGGCGAGCGATCTCGACCAGTCAACGATCGTGGAAATCATGCAACTGTGCGTGGATGCTTACCATGCCAATGGAAATAAGGTCACTGTCGAGCTGACGTTTTATAGGGAAACGCGCAAGGAAAAGGTCGCCTGGTTTTCAGGTGTAGCCCCATTTGCACATTTGATTCTTAAAGGAGATGAATAATGTATACCGTCGAGATCCGTGTCGGCTTGTTAACTGACAATGTCAATATCGGTAATTTTCAAGATAGTTGTCGCAAAAAACATTACGCAGCCTGGTTAATTTCCTGGGTCTTCTCTCGCTCCGGGTTGAGCCAGACCGTGTCCGGTAGCGACCAGTCGCGGATACCTTCGCTCCAGCGCCCCGGGTTTCTAGCGCGCGCCGCCTGATAGACTGCGATGCGTTGCTGCATGACGGCCGGGGCTTCCTCGCGGTGGCGCTGCCCGGGGGTTACGAAGTTCAGCCCGCTGTGGCGGTGCTCT
>JBPPNE010000234.1:0-12279 GCA_051306415.1 Porticoccaceae bacterium | reverse complement strand
CGCATCCGCGATGACGCCAAGCAGGTCATTGATGCGACCGGTCAGATCGTGTCGCCGGGCTTTATCGACGGCCACACCCACATGGACGCCCAGATCAACTGGGATCCCCTCGGCACCTGCTCGGTGTGGCACGGCATCACTACCGTGGTGATGGGCAACTGCGGCTTCACGCTGGCGCCCTGCGCCGCCAAGGACAAGGCGTTGGTCGTGCGCAATCTGGAGCGCGCCGAGGATATCGCCGGCGAAGCGATGGAAGCCGGCATCGACTGGACCTGGGAAACCTTCGCGCAATATCTAGATGCGATCGAGGCCCTGCCCAAGGGCATCAACTACAGCGGCTACGTCGGCCACTCTGCGCTGCGCACCTATGCCATGGGCGAGCGCGCGTTCAGCGAAGCGCCCACGGCGGATGAAATGAAAGCGATGAAAAAGGAACTGGAATCCGCCATGCGCGCCGGCGCCATTGGCTTTTCCACATCGCGCACCCGCAACCACCAGACCCCGGACGGCCAGCCGGTGGCGAGCCGTATCGCCACCTGGGACGAAGTGCGCGAGCTGGTGGGCGTGTTGAGCGATCTTGATGCAGGCCTCGTCGAAATCGCCAACGAAGAAGTGGGCCGCGACCCTGTGGCCCAGCGGGAATACCAGGTGCGTCTGCGCGATCTCGCGGTCGAGTCCGGACGGCCCCTGACCTTCGGCATGTTCAGCAGTCGTCGCGCGCCGGATATCTGGCCGCCCTACTTCGCTCTGATGGAAGAGACCGCGGCACTCGGCGGCAGCATGTTCATCCAGACCCACAGCCGCGCGCTCAATGTGTTGATGTCGTTCGAGACCCGGCTGCCGTTTGACAAATACCCGGTCTGGAAGGAGCTGCGCAAAAAATCACTGGCGGAGCAGGAGCAGGCATTGCGCGACCCTTCTATGCGTGCCCAGTTGGTCGAGTCCGCTAACGGCAATCACATGGACAAGCAGGGCGTCGGCGCAGAGATGCGCCGGCCCGACTATGAGTGGCTGCTGGTTATGGACACCATCCCCGGGCCGCACCGCACCGTTGCCGATCTGGCGCGGGAGCGCGGCAAGGATCCGGTTGAGGTCATGATCGACGTGGCGCTTGAGCACCACCTCAAGGTGTTCTTCCGCCAGCCGCTGTTCAATGAAGATCAGGACCATGTGCTAAAAATGATGCGCCACCCCCGTTCGGTGGTGACCTTCTCCGACTCCGGCGCGCACGTCTCCCAAATCATGGACTCATCCCTGCAAACCCACGTTCTGAGCCACTGGGTGCGGGAGAAACAGGCGCTGACCCTCGAAGAGGCGATCCGCATGCTGACGTTGGAGCCGGGCACCGCCTGGGGCTTCCACGACCGCGGCCTGCTGCGCGTCGGCTTGGTGGCAGATGTCATTGTGTTCGATCCCGACACCATCGAAGCGCTGATGCCCGAGGTGCGCAACGATCTGCCCGCCGGCGCGCGGCGCTTAGTGCAGAAGGCCAAGGGCATTTCCACCACCATCGTCAACGGCCAGGTGTTGATGCGCAATGGCGAGCACACCGGCGCCTACCCTGGCCAGCTGCTGCGCGGGCCGCTTGCTGCCACGCGCTAAAATCCGCTGAAAATAGCGTGGTTGTTACATGTCGGCGCCGGTTAACACCCGGTGCCGATTTTTTTGCCACCAAAGAAAAGCAACCGGACGGACCAACGCTTCAGGGATCGCTTCGTTGGTTTTCTTTCTAAGATCGTTTTCCAGGGCGCGGCTTAGCAGTCCTTTTTTACTTTTGAAATCGACAGAGGAGAGTTTCTACAAAAAATGGACACCCGTTGGTTAGGGCGGTTGGTGGTCATGCATCGCCCCCATTTCGTAGGTGCCTCAGACTAGGGCTTTTGGCGGCCTAGATTCCCCGCGAGTAGGTGCGGAGTACCTCCTCTGTAATAGCTCTGAGCCGATACGCTTTGGCAGAAGTTCGCCGTTAAACGCGCGGGGGCTCAGGACGCGCAGCGGTCAAACACCACAAATTGATAGCCGAGACCGCTTGCCGGCGACAAGCCTTCTTCTCTGTCAGTCTCTCGCCACTGTGTGCGGACGATCACCGGGAAAAACGCATCGCCTTCAACGGCGATGGCTACCTGAGTCAGATAGATACGGTCGGCTATCGCCAGCGTTTGGCGATAGAGCTGCTCGCCGCCGATAACCATGATCTCGTCGGCGCCATTTGCCGCCGCTATCGGTTCGGCCAACGCGATGGCGTCGGCGAGGGAATGCGCGATGGTGATATCCGCCGGATGCCAATCCCGCCGCGAGGTGATGACGATATTGGTGCGGCCGGGTAACGGCCGACCGATGGATTCGTGAGTGCGGCGGCCCATGACCAGTGGCTTGCCGAGGGTGATGCGCTTGAAGTGACGGAGATCTTCGGGCAGGTGCCAGGGCAGCGTGTTGTCGCGTCCGATGACGCTGTTTTCCGCTACCGCGGCGATCAGGGCGATACGCATGGCAGGCTCCGGTCAGATGGCGATGGGCGCGCTAATGCCCGGGTGGGGTTCATAGCCGGTCAGCCGGAAGTCTTCGTAGCGAAAGCCGAGAATGTCGCGAATATCGGTATTCAGCGCCATTCTCGGCAGCGGTCGCGGTTCGCGGCCCAGTTGCAGGTCGGCCTGTTCGAGGTGATTGAGGTAGAGGTGGGCGTCGCCGAGGGTGTGGATGAACTCCCCCGCCTGCAAGCCGGCAATTTGCGCGATCATCAGCGTCAACAGGGCGTAGGAGGCGATGTTGAAGGGCACGCCGAGGAAGATATCGGCGCTGCGCTGGTAGAGCTGGCACGACAGTTTGTCGTCGGCGACATAGAACTGGAACACCGCGTGACAGGGCGCCAGCGCCATGCGACCGGCAGCGACATTGGCTTGCGGCGACAGGCTTTCGTCCGGCAACTGCGCCGGATTCCATGCTGATACGATAAGCCGGCGGGAATGGGGGCGGCGCTGCAACTGGTCGATGAGTTCGGCGATCTGGTCGATGCTGCCGCCACCAGCCGTCGGCCAACTGCGCCACTGCTGGCCGTAGACCGGGCCGAGGTCGCCGCTCGCGGTCGCCCATTCATCCCAGATGCTGACGTTGTGATCCTTGAGGTAGCGGGTGTTGGTATCGCCGCGCAAAAACCACAGTAGCTCGTGGATGATGGATTTGAGGTGGACTTTTTTGGTGGTCACCAGCGGGAAGCCGGCGGCGAGATCAAAGCGCATCTGGTGGCCGAACACGCTCAGGGTGCCAGTGCCGGTGCGGTCGCCCTTGCGAGTGCCGTGGTCGCGCACCTGGCGCATGAGATCGAGATACTGGCGCATGCTGGTCCGCCCTCAGCTTTTGGCTACGGCCGCAGCAGCGGGTGATCCGCGCCGGTAGGCCCAGGACATTAACAGCGCGCCGGTGATGATCATCGGCAGACAGAGAATCTGGCCGCGGGTCATCCAGTCGAACAGATCGAAGCCGATCTGGCGGTCGGGTTCGCGGAAAAATTCAACCGCGAAGCGAAACAGGCCGTACAGCAGCAGAAACAGGCCGCCGACCGCGCCGGTGGGGCGCGGCTGGCGGGAGTACCAGAACAGCACGCCAAACAGCACGATGCCCTCCAGCGTGGCTTGATAGAGCTGGGAGGGATGGCGCACCAACTGCTCGGGATCGCGGGGAAACACCATGCCCCAGGACACATCGGTGGCTCGGCCCCAGAGCTCCTGGCCGATGAAATTGCCAATACGGCCCAGGCCCAGGCCGATCGGCACCAATGGCGCGGCGAAGTCGGTCACCGCCAGGAACGGCTGGTGGATGCGGTGGGCAAACAAAAACAGGGCGAAGATCACCCCGAGCAAGCCGCCGTGGAAAGACATGCCGCCCTCCCACAGGCGGAACAGCCACAGCGGATCGGCGAGCCACTTGTCGAAGTTGTAGAACACCACATAACCGCAGCGGCCGCCGAGAATGACGCCAAAGGCGCTGTAGACGATCAGATCCTCGATCTGGTTTGTCTGCACCGGCGCACCGGGGCGGCGACTGCGCTGACGGGCCAGCAGCCAGGCTGCCGCGAAGCCGACGAGGTACATGACGCCGTACCAGTGCGCGCGCACCGGCCCCACCGAAAAGGCTATGGGGTCGATTACGGGATAGGTCAACATGCCGAGCACGCCAACATTGGAAGCCCCTTGGGGTTTGGTTCAGGCGTAAATAATAGCGGGTTCACGGCCGCGCTGTCATCGCGGCCTTGGATCTGATGCGGTCAGTCACCGCGCAGGCTGATGATGGGCCAGCCCTCGCGGCTGGCGACGGCGCGCAGCTGCGGGTCCGGGTCTACCGCGACGGGGTTGTCGACGTGCTGCAACAGCGGCAGGTCGTTGATCGAGTCGCTGTAGAAATAGCTGCCGGCGAGGCTGTGGTCGCGGTTCTCCAGCCACTGCCGCAGGCGTATCAGCTTGCCGTCCCGGTAGCTTGGCACGCCGAGGATATTGCCGGTGTAACGCTCGTCGATCTGCTCAAGCTCGGTGGCTATCAGATCGGTGATGCCGAGGCGGGCGCAGATCGGCTCGACGACAAAGCGGTTGGTCGAGGTAATCACCACCAGATGGTCGCCGGCGTCGCGGTGCCGCGCGATCACCGCTTCGGCCCGCGGCAGCCACCAGGCGCTGATGACCTCGGACATGAATTGCCGGTGCAGGTGCACAAGTTCACCGATGGGTATGGTTGACAGGGGCGCCAGCGCGAAGCCCAGGTAGGCGTTGATATCGAGCCGGCCGGCCTGGTAATCCTGAAAAAACTGATCGTTGCGGCGCTGGTGCTCGGTGGCGTCAACCTTGCCCATGCGCACCAGGAACTCGCCCCAGGCGTGGTCGCTGTCGCCGGCGATCAGGGTGTTGTCGAGATCAAACAGGGCAAGTGGCATGGCGGTACGTGCGAAGGCTGAGCCCCAGGGCGGCGGAGGATAGCGGTTATCCAGCTTGCGCTCAATGCGCATTTGCCGTGCAGAGAATAACTGTGGAACAATACAGGCACTTAGGATCACGCTCGCGGCCAGATCAAAGACATGATAGATAAAGATGGGTTCCGTCCGAATGTCGGCATCGTGCTCGCCGATGGTTGCGGTCGCCTACTGTGGGCAAAACGCATCGGTCAGGATGCCTGGCAGTTTCCCCAGGGCGGCATTGATGCCGGCGAGGACCCGCGCGATGCGCTGTTTCGGGAACTGTATGAAGAAATTGGCCTCGAAGCTTCCGATGTCGAGGTGCTCGCGCAAACCCAGGGCTGGCTTCACTACCGCTTGCCCCGGCGCTACATCCGCCACAACTCTCGCCCCCTTTGCGTGGGCCAGAAGCAGAAGTGGTTCCTGCTGCGCCTAGCCGGCGATCCGCAGCGGATTCGGTTTGACCGGGGCGAGAAACCTGAGTTCGACGGCTGGTGCTGGGTGAATTATTGGTACCCGGTCGGCCAGGTCGTGGAGTTCAAGCGCGAGGTTTACCGGCGCGCCCTCAAGGAGCTGGCTCAAGTCCACATTTATATGGAAAGTAAGCACACACAAATGAATGTTACGGACAGCGGACGGATGGAGAAACATGTACCAAGCAGTGCTTAGCTCGCTGCGCAGCATCGTCCAGGAGGTTAACGCCGCCCGCGACTTCAATTCTGTGCTCACCATTATCGTTACGCGGGTCAAGGCGGTGATGAGCACGGGCATGTGCTCGGTATACCTGCTCGACAAGAAAAAGAACGCCTACGTCCTCGCCGCCACCGATGGCTTGCATCCCGATTCCGTCGGCAAGGTCGCGATGACCACGGAGCAAGGACTGGTTGGGCTGGTCGCGAGTCGGGCGGAACCGATCAATCTGGAGCACGCCGAAACCCACCCCAGTTTCGCCTACTTTCCGGAAACCGGTGAAGAGAAGTTCAAATCCTTCATGGGTACGCCGATCATTCACCATCGCGCGGTGCTGGGTGTGCTGGTGGTGCAGCAGCAGGAGCGACGCCGCTTCGATGAAAGCGAAGAAGCCTTCCTGATCACCATTTCCGCGCAGCTCGCCGGCGTCATTGCCCATGCCGAAGCGACGGGCGAGATTGCGCGAACCACCTCGCCGGGAACTGAAGATGTCAATGGGGAAGCCACTTTCCGTGGCGTTCCGAGCGCGCCAGGAATCGGTATCGGGACCGCGGTGGTGGTGTCGTCCCCCGCTGACCTGTATGCCGTTCCTCGCCGTTACACCGACGACATCGAGGGCGATCTGGCGATGTTTCGCCAGGCGCTCGACCACACCAAGGCCGACTTGCGTGGCGTCCGCAACGACTTGAGTGGCGTCCTCAATCCGGAGGAAATTGCGCTGTTCGATGTCTATGTGCGCATGCTCGATGACCAGTCCATAGCGGGTGAAGTCGTCCACCTGATTATCGAGGGCCTGTCCGCGCAAAGCGCCTGGAGCCAGGTGATCCTCGAACACATACGCACGTTCGAGGGCATGGAGAACCCTTATCTGCGCGAGCGTGCCACCGATGTGCGCGATCTCGGCCGACGGGTGCTTACTTACCTGCAACAGGCTAAGAAGGTGGAACAGGAATACCCCAAAGACACCATCCTGATCGGCGAAGAGCTCGCCGCGCCGAACTTGGCCGATGTGCCTTTTGACCGTATCCGGGGCATGGTCTCGGTGAGTGGCTCCCACAACTCTCACATGGCTATCCTCGGCCGTGCGATGGGCATTCCGACCGTCATGGGTGCCGTCGATTTGTCGTGGACCAAACTGGAGGGCTGTCGGCTGATCGTCGATGGCCACCAGGGCCAGATCATCAGCTCGCCGTCGGCCCCGGTGTTGAAAGCCTACAAGGCGATCCAGAAAGAGGAAAAACTCCTTGCCGCAAACTTGGAAACCATCAAGGACGAGCCCTGCGCGACCGCCGACGGTCACCCGATATCGCTGTGGGTAAACACGGGGCTGCGGCTGGATACCATGCTGTCGCTCGATCGGGGCGCCGAGGGCGTCGGCCTCTACCGCACCGAGATCCCGTTTTTCCTCCATGAACGGTTTCCATCCGAGGAGGAGCAGCGCAAGATTTATCGCGAACAGATGGAAATGTTCGCGCCGCGTCCGGTCACCATGCGCACCCTCGACATCGGTGGCGACAAGGCGCTGCCCTACTTCCCGATCTCGGAAGCGAACCCCTTTCTCGGCTGGCGCGGCATTCGGGTGACCCTGGACCACCCGGAAATCTTCCTGGTGCAACTGCGCGCAATGATGCGAGCGAGCGAGGGACTCGACAATCTGCGCATCCTGCTACCGATGATCTCCAACACCCAGGAGCTGGATAGCGCGCTGTTACTGATTCGCCGGGTTTACCGCGAATTGACCCAAGAAGAGGGCTATCGCATCGCGATGCCCGCCGTCGGTGCCATGATTGAGGTGCCAGCAGCGGTCTATCAGGTGGCCGAATTTGCTAAGCGGGCCAATTTTCTCTCGGTTGGCACCAATGATTTAACCCAGTATCTACTTGCCGTGGACCGCAACAATCCCCGCGTGGCCGAGCTCTATCACGCCTATCACCCCGCGCTTTTGCAGGCCCTGCGGGCGATCATTGCGGCCGCGCACAAGGCGAAATGCCCGGTCAGCGTTTGTGGCGAGCTGGCCGGTGACCCCCTCGGCGCCGTGCTCCTGGTCGGCATGGGCTACGACGTGTTGTCGATGAGCTCGTCCAACCTGCTGCGGGTAAAGGCGACCCTGCGTCAGCTCGACACGGCGGAAATCAAGAAGATCGTTGACGCAGCCTGCAAGCTATCGGACTCCGACGCCGTGCGCGATCACCTGGAGAAGAGCCTCAGTCGGCCCGGCCTCACCGCCCTGTTCCGCCCTGCCAGCCGCCGACCCCTCTAGCCCCCGGTTCGCGCGCTATCGCGCAGCGGCATCGGGTATTGGAAAGCGGTACTCCTGGCGCGACCCATCCAGATTGCCCTGCAAAAAATTCTGCTCAGCGAAGCGGATTTCACCGGCGTTGTCGATTGACAGCACCGTCGTGCAGCGAGTGCCGTAGTTGAGGCCAACGATGAAGGGCGGCGACAAGGTGCGCTCCAGTTCCAGCCCGAGTCCGGTTTCAGGGAGGAGATGATCGGGAAAGTGTTGGCGGGAGCCCAGTACCGCCATCAGGCGGACGGTGTCGAGATGCGGCTGGTCCAGCGCGCGGGTGAACAGCTTTCGCGCCAACTCTGCTTTCGGCCAGGGGACATCGAGGAAATCGTTGCTCAACGTATAGATACCCGGGGCCAGGGTGCGCACCTCATCCTTCGCATTTGCGCAGTACACCAGCTCGTCGAGGGTGCCCGCGAGCAGGCTGAAGCCGCTGAAATCATCGCCGTTATCGAGCGCCCAGCGGGCGTAGCGGGCGGGCGAAGTACTCGCGCCATCGGCCAGAAAGCGGGTGGGCAATTCGCCGCGGGAGCGTGGCGCCGGGGTCAGGCGGCCCTCGCGGAAATTGGTCACGGTCGCCCAGCGGCCGTCGCGATTGACACCGAACCAAGTACCGCCGGCGAGCAGATCGCGTCCGCCGAGCACGTCGGGTTGATCCGGCCAGAAATCCGCCGGCCGCGTCGGTCGGTCGTAGGCTTCATCCCGGTTGGCGACGACCACCAAAGGATAGCTGGGATGGGCTTTGTAGGCGAAGACAATCAGGCACATGGGTAGGCGCTGTGGTTGGGTCGGCGTTAAGGTTGGCGTTGCGGTCGCCGTTATTGTAGCTCGCTGCCGCGTCGACAGTTTGCCCGCCGTCTTCTCGCCGTGCAACCGCGGCTAGTTGGCAAGGCCGATAGATTCAAATCGAATTATGATTTAAACCGAACCGTCGCCGTCAGGCAGCGTCAGCGTTGCAGTATCCGCGCGGATACTTGCGGCCCCGAGATTTTTTGTCGCCAGGCGAATGACTTTTTCTGCCGTCGCGCGGTAGCCGGTCAGCTTGCCGCCGTAGACGGCGATATAGGTGGGCCGGTGTTTGTCATCGGTGATCAGCGCGACTTCGCGGCCGCGCTGAGACGGCCGGCTGCTGGATTGCGGCAGCACCCGCAGCCCCGTCATGCGAGCTGCCACCACCAGGGTCGTGGTGGGGAAGTAATGGCGCAGAATCGCGAGCAGATAGGCTTCCTCCTGTGGCAGTGGGGCGACGTCATCCGGATCGCCGACGAACAGGGTCTCGGTGGTGCCGAGCAGAGATTTGCCCTGCCACGGCAGCAGGAACACGGCGCGGCCGTCGGTGGGCGATTCGAGGTAGTAGCTGCTCGACGACCGGCGCCGACAGCACGAGGTGGGTGCCTTGAACCAGATCCACGGCGAGGCGCGGTGGGCCGGGAGCGATTCGCTCCGCGACTCGGTTGACCCAAGGGCCCGCGCAGTTCGCCAGCACCTTGCAAGGGATTTCAGCGTCGTCGCCACTGGATTGCAGCCTGACCCGGTAGCCGCCGGCAAGTTGCTCGGCACCCACGACCGTGGCGGGACAAAACAAGCGTGCGCCCAGTTGTTGCGCCGAATTCACCACGGCACGGGTCAGCGCGCTGTTGTTGGTACGGGCATCCCAATAGCGCCAGATCGCACGCAGTCCTTCAGCTTTTAGCCCGGTGAGCGCGGGCCAGCAGCGTCTGGGCACCGGTGAAAACCCGCTGTTGGCGCCGCCGCCACTTAGCGCGGCGTACAACGACAAACCGGCGATTAACTGCCAGGAACGCAGGCGCGACTCGCGGTATAGGGGGATGTGGAAGCGCTCGATCCGCACCAGGTGTGGCGCGATGCGCAATAGCGTGGCGCGCTCGCGCAGGCTTTCCCGCACCAGCCCCAGATGACCGCCCGCGAGGTAGCGCAGGCCGCCGTGGATGAGCTTGCTCGATTTGCTGGAGGTGCCCGCCGCCCACGCGGTTTTTTCGATCAGCGCGACAGTATAGCCGGCGGCCGCGGCGGCCTGGGCGACGCCAGCGCCGTGAATGCCGCCGCCGATCACGGCGACGTCGAAGCTGGCATTGTCCGCCAAGGTGCGTGCGACGTTAGAGCGCGCGGTGAGCGAGAGCGTCGATCATGCCGCCGATATCGAAGGTTTCGATCATGTCCGCGCCGCGGCGAAACCAGGCGATGGCGTCGTCGGGGTCGGCGATCTCGTAAAGTACGGTGGTCGCTTCGATGGCGCCAAGGTCGGCGCGGCGCGGAACCTTGTTCGCATTGCAGAAGATGTACTGGGGTTTGCAGGCGCTCACTTCGGTGCGAGCCAAGTCGTTCCATTGGCTCAACACCACGCCACAGCGCTGCCAGCCAGCCTCCCGGGCATGGGCCATGAAAGCGTAGTCGAAGCTGATCAGCGCGCACTGGTGGGCTACCGCCGCCAGCGCCTTGCCGACCGCCTGATACACCCGTTCGGCGCCGGCGAAGTCGATGGCTTCGGCCTTGATTTCGACAAAGGCGGTGACCTCCGGGTGCTGCTGCAACCAGTGTGCGAATGCGCTCAGTGGGGCTATGGTCTCGCTGGCGAAGCGCGTGTCAAAGCGTTGTGGCTCGTGCGCCGGCAGAGCGATCAGTTCCGCCAGGGGTCGGTCTTGCACCCTGCCCTGCCGCCCGCTGACCCGTCGCAGGTCGGCGTCGTGGTAAAGCATGGGCTGCAGGTCGGCGCTGAGCAGAACATCGGTTTCGACACAGCGGGCTCCCGCCGCTATGGCCCGCTCATAGGCCAGCATGGTGTTTTCCGGGTAGTGCTTCTGGAAACCCCGGTGGGCGACAAGGCGATGCTGGAGCATGGCGTTTCCTCGGGTGCGGGCGGCTAGTGTTCACGGGCCCTAGGTGCGAGTCTCGGTCAGATACAGCGCCATGTCCACCATGCGGTTGGAAAACCCCCACTCGTTGTCGTACCAGGCCATGACCTTGACTTGGCGGCCGCTCACGGCGGTGTGATTGGCGTCGAAAATACAGGATGCCGGGTGGTGGTTGAAATCGATGGAGACCAGCGGCTGCTCGTTGCAGGCGACGATGTCTCGCCAGGTGCCGGCGGCGGCCGCGCGCATCAGGTCGTTGATTTCGGCGACGCTGGTGTCTCGCGCCGCGGTGAAATGCAGGTCGATCAGCGATACGTTGGGTGTTGGCACGCGCAGCGCCATGCCGGTCAGCTTGCCGGCGAGCTCCGGCAGCACCAGACCGACCGCGGCGGCAGCGCCGGTGCGGGTCGGGATGATGGACTGCACCGCAGCGCGGGAGCGGTAGAAATCGCCGTGGGTCTTGTCGAGCAGCTGCTGGTCGTTGGTGTAGGCATGCACGGTGGTCATTGCGCCGCGCTCGATACCGATCGCCTCGTGGAGGATTTTGGCCACCGGCGCCAGGCAATTGGTGGTGCAGGACGCATTGGAGATGATCAGGTGCGCCGGCTCAAGCTCGCGGTGATTGACGCCGAAAACCACGGTCTTGTCGGCGTCTTCGACCGGATGGCTGACCAGCACCCGGGGGGCGCCGGACTGAAGATGCGCGGCGAGGCGTTCGCGCTGCTTGAACTTCCCGCTGCACTCGAGCACCAGATCGACGCCGAGCTCGCGCCAGGGTAGTTGCGCCGGGTCGGCCTGCTGGCTGATTGCGATGGTGTGACCGTTCACCTGCAGGGCGCTACCCGTCAAGGCGACATCGGCGTGAAAGTAGCCGTGAGTGGAGTCGACGCGGGTCAGGTGGACCATGAGGTCAGGTTTGGCGAGATCGTTGATGGCGACGACGTCGAGACGATCCTGCAGGCCCCGTTCGTGAATTGCGCGCAATACGCAGCGGCCGACGCGACCGTAACCATTGATGGCGATGCGGGCCATGAGTTTTTCCTCAGTGGTTGAATGGGAGTTCAGCGTGCTCGTAATCCCGGGGGCCTTGAGCGAGGCCACTCTGCCCCGGGTTCGCCAGGCTCACCATCCATGGGCGGAATCAAGCCATTGCCGTTTGTCCCGAGCTTGTCGAAGTAAGTCTGTCGAACGACTGGGCCAGGGCCTCCCTAGGAGCCTGTCGGACTTAAGACTGTCCTACTGCGAAAAAGCCGAATTTGGTTATATTTTGTGCAAACTCTTGTTGAATAGCCCCACTATTCGCCGCAAATTTGCACAAAATCTTCCTCAAATCGGTCTTTCCCTCGCTACGGACGCTTAAGAACTTATCCGTAAATAATGTTTATCTTGAAACGCACCTTTCGGAACGCGATTATCCCAGCCGCAAGATGGTTGAGCGCGAGGAAGCTGCGCTCAAGTTTCTCATAGCGCACCAGCAGCTTGCGAAA
>JBPPNE010000233.1:0-2059 GCA_051306415.1 Porticoccaceae bacterium | reverse complement strand
AGGTAATCGCCATAACCCACGCCGTCGTCGCGCAGCGTGTGGCAGAAGTTCCAGACTTGCCCTCGTGTTTTTCCCTCGCCGATCATGCCCAGCAGCACACTGCCTATTGGGTTTATCTGAGTGCTACTGTTGTTGAGGCCATTCTCGGTGATCATTTCCTTCGTATTCGCAATGCGCGAGAACCGTACCTCGCCAGAACTTACCCATGGAATATAGCCGCCCCAATAGCTTGGTTCTTTACGGCTTGGCGTAGCACCCACAGCAACATGAAAACATCGTCCAATCGAGCTCCACACCCACCCCTCCGGCAATTCCGGCAAATCGCTGGTATCCGGTTGCACCGGCTCCGGGTATTTTTTTTGCCAGTCCTTGGACGGGGTCTTGCCTTAGTTCGGCGAACTTGGCGAGTTGTTTGGCTTCCCAGCGGGCGCGGCGTTCGGCGAGGATGCGTTGCAGCAGTTGCGCGCCGGTTTCGCGGGCCGAAGCCCCCTCTCCCCCGGCCCCTCTCCCGCAAGGGGAGAGGGGGGAAAGAGCGGCCTCTTCAGCGTCACGGGGGAACGCCAGCGCGTGCGTTTTGTCGCCAGGCAGCACAGAAAGAGCAGCCGCTTTTTCACGCCAAAGCGGGGCAGACGGAACCACTGCCAAGCGAGCAATGCGCGCAGTTTCTAGCCCCTCCCCCCTTGCGGGGGAGGGGTTGGGGAGAGGGGCTCTTGCTGCAGTGCTTGCCAGATGGCTTCCAGCACCGCCTCGCGCTGTGCCGACCAGTCGTTATTCCAGAATCGAAGCACCCGGAATCCTTGCTGTTTCAACCACGCATCCCGCCGGGAATCGTATTCCGCGGCCTCCGCGTGCTGACCACCGTCAAGCTCCACGATCAATCTTTGCGCAAAGCACACGAAGTCAACGATGAAACGCCCCAGCAGCTGCTGACGCCGAAATTTGTAACCGGCGAATCGTTTGGCGCGCAGCTGTTGCCACAGGGCGTGTTCTTCAGGCGTTTGTTGTTGACGCAATTCCCGTACGCGGGCCTGGAGCCAGGCGTCATCTTCCGTGGCTGGCTGGCTTGCCCCCTCTCCCCCAACCCCTCTCCCGCGAGGGGAGAGGGGGGCAAGAAACGGGTCTTCGGGCGTTTGCGCGCGAGACGCCGAGAGAGCAAAGGCATCTCTCCCTTGCTGGAGGAGGGCTTGGGTAGCGGTTTCTGCGCCGCAAGCCGCTGGCGTGAGATGAGCCGGGGACGAGGCTTCCACTCCCCTCTCCCTTGGCGTGAGATGAGCCGTGGGTGAGGCCTCTACTCCCCTCTCCCCTTGCGGGAGAGGGGTTGGGGGAGAGGGGGCTCTTCTTTGCGCCTTCCACGGCGGCTTTGAGCAGCGATTGGCGATATTGCCCGAGCCTTTTCTGTGCGGCCTTGAGTTCGGCCACGCCGGCATCGAGGTCGGAGAGCAGTTCTTCGAGTTTTTCGACGATGCGGGTTTGTTCGGCGGCAGGGGCAATCACAAGTGGTATCTGCTTCATCGCCGCGCTGGTTAGCTTCAACCGCGTGGAGCCCGTAACAAACGGGTGATAGTCAACCGTATTGAGTTGATGGCACAGGAACCTGTTATCAATCAAACCCGCAGCACCAGCAAGAACATGGGCATGGTTGTTGACCCAGAAGCGGCCATTTGCAAGATAGGCTTTTTCTTTAACCGGATCGAGGAATGGGGCTGCATCTTCACCAAGCAATACTCTTTGGCCTTCCGACCTGTAAGAGTCTATTAAACCGACTTGTCCGGTCGCGCCGTAGTACGGATAAAGCTCGCTTGCACTCTTTCCACTAATACGACTTTCACGATCAGAAGAATTGATCGGCTCCCGTTCAAAGTCACGCACATCAGCGATGGCATCCAAGGTTGCCCGAGTCCATCCATTCGGCAATTCACTCACGCCACCAACTCCTGATTCATCTCATCCAGCAACCCATCGAGCTGCTCACCAAATACCGCCCACACTTTCTGCAAGCCGCCCTTGCCCGCCAGTTCGGCGTAATCAAAATCATCGCGGCTGATGCTGCAACTGCTGG
>JBPPNE010000232.1:0-37216 GCA_051306415.1 Porticoccaceae bacterium | reverse complement strand
GTCGACGTCGGCTCCGACGTCGAGCGTCAGGCCGAAGTGCCACGGCTGCATGAAGTAGATACGCCGCAGCGCGCCCAGCGGCTTGGGCCGGGCGCCACGGCGTCCATCTGGGCGAGGAACTTCTCGCGCCGTGCCTGCTTCTTCTTGGCCGCAAACGCCAGCCCGTCAAACGTCGCCTGCTTCATCCCACTGGACCCGCCAATCTCGGTCAGGAAATCGTACACCAACGCCGATTTGTTCAGAGGTTCCTTAGGTGATGGTTGTTCCTGGCCACGCCTTGCGGTAGCCTCCCCGGTTTTCCACGTCGAGGCTAAAACCATGGGCCAGTCATTCGTTGCCATCCTGATGGGCTCTGACTCCGATCTCGCGGTGATGGAGGCGAGCTTCGAGATACTCGACCGCTTTGGCATCCGCTACGAGGCCCGGATTCTCTCCGCGCACCGAACTCCGCAAGCCACCCACATTTATGTCAAGGACGCCGACCAGCGCGGTTGCCAGGCGTTCATCTGCGCGGCCGGGATGGCGGCGCATTTGGCGGGAGCGATAGCGGCCAACACGCTGCGACCGGTGATCGGTGTGCCCATCGACGCCACCCTCGATGGTCTTGACGCCCTGCTATCAACGGTGCAGATGCCCGCCGGGATACCGGTGGCGACGGTCGCCATCGGCAGGGCCGGTGCGAAAACCGCCGCCTATCTGGCCGCCCAGATTCTGGCGGTGGCGGATCCCGCGCTGGCGCAACGCTTGGTGGACGAGAGAGCCGCGGGCGCGGAGGCAGTCCTCGTCAAAGACGCCGCCCTGCAGGCCCGCCTGAAGGGTTGATGTTGGCCTGGTCGCGCAATCCGCGCATCCGCCGCACCGCCTGGCTCATCCGCCAGGGCGGGGTGGTCGCCTACCCGACCGAGGCAGTCTGGGGGCTCGGTTGTGATCCCTGGAATCAGGCTGCGGTGGCACGGATACTGGCCCTCAAGGGCCGTTCAGTGGACAAGGGCTTGATCCTGATCGCCGCCGATATCGCCGCCGTCGAACCCTACCTCGCCGGGCTTTCCAGCTCCCAGCGGGAGATGTTGGCAGCTACCTGGCCGGGACCGGTAACCTGGCTTGTGCCCGCCAATGGTGCTGTCCCCGAGTGGATCACTGGCGGCCGCGATAGCCTCGCTTTGCGGGTAACCGCACACCCGGTTGCCGCCGGTTTGTGCCGGGCCTTTGCGGGCGCTCTGGTGTCCACTTCGGCAAATCCGCAGGGCTTGCCGGCGGCAACTTCCCTGACGAAAGTCAAGGCGTACTTTGGCAAAGATGTCGATGCTTACGCACCAGGGCGAGTGGGCGGCGCGATTCGGCCGAGTGAAATTCGCGATTTGCGCAGCGGCGGCATCGTGCGTGCGGGCTAAATTGGCGGCAGTGGATCAATGGCTATGAGCGATACCATCGATAGAGTCGCGGTAAAAAACTACTTGCGAGAATTGCAGGATCGCATCTGCGTTGAGTTGGAACGTGAAGACGGCAGCGGGCGTTTTCGCGAAGATTGCTGGGCTCGCGAGGGCGGCGGTGGTGGCCGTTCGCGAGTCATCGCCGACGGCGCGGTGTTTGAAAAGGGCGGCGTCAATTTCTCCCATGTCCACGGCACGGGACTGCCGCCGGCGGCCACCGCCGCCCGTCCGGAACTTGCCGGGCGCTCCTTCGAGGCGATGGGGGTGTCCTTGGTCATGCATCCGTGCAACCCTTATGTGCCGACCTCCCACGCCAATGTGCGCTTCTTCGTCGCCGAGAAGCCGGGCGAAGCGCCGGTATGGTGGTTCGGTGGCGGCTATGATCTGACGCCCTATTACGGCAACGAGGACGATTGCCGCGACTGGCACCGGGTCGCCCGAGACGCCTGCGAACCCTTTGGCGAGACGCTGTATCCCCGCTTCAAGGCCTGGTGCGACCAATATTTTTTTATCCGCCACCGCGACGAACCCCGGGGCGTTGGCGGGCTCTTTTTCGACGACTTCAGCGAACTCGGTTTTGACCGCAGCTTTGCCTTCCTGCGCGCGGTCGGCGATAGCTACGTCAGCGCCTACCGGCTGATCGTGGAGCGACGCAAGAAGCTCTCCTATGGCGAACGCGAGCGACAGTTCCAGCTCTACCGGCGCGGGCGTTATGTGGAGTTCAATCTGGTCTACGACCGCGGCACCCTGTTCGGCTTGCAGACCGGCGGGCGCGCCGAATCCATTCTGATGTCGCTGCCGCCGCTGGTGCGCTGGGATTACGATTGGCACCCGGCACCGGGTAGCCCGGAGGCAGAGCTGAGCGCAGTCTACCTGCGGCCGCGGGACTGGCTAGAATAGCCAGCGCGCCACTAACCCCGACAGGCTCCTAGCCCATGACTGACCGCTACGCGGTGTTTGGCAACCCCGCTGACCACAGCCGCTCGCCGCGGATTCATGCTGCTTTCGCCGCTCAAACGGGCGAGGCCATCACCTACGGGCGCCAGTGGGTGCCCATTGATGGCTTTGCGGCGTCCGCCGCGGCTTTTTTCGCCAGTGGCGGCAAAGGCCTCAACGTCACCGTGCCTTTCAAACAGGACGCCTTTGCCTTCGCCGACGTTCTGACCGACCGTGCCCGCCGTGCCGGTGCGGTCAATACCCTCGCTCTGCAAGTCGGCGAAGCTGGCGCCCGAGTGCTGCTCGGCGACAATACCGATGGCGGCGGCCTGCTGCGCGATATCCGCGACAACCTGGGCTGGCCCATTGCCGGGCAGCGTCTGCTGCTGCTCGGCGCCGGTGGCGCGGCGCGCGGCGTGTTGGAGCCATTGCTGGCGGAGCGGCCGGCGGCGTTGGTTATCGCCAACCGCACTGTCGCCAAGGCCAAAGCACTGGTTGCTGAGTTCGCCGCCGATGGCCTGGTCGATGCGTTGGAGTTTGCTGAACTGGCGGCCGCAGAGCTGTTCGATATCGTCATCAACGCCACCAGCGCGAGCCTCACCGGCGAGTTGCCGCCACTGCCGGACCACCTGCTGACCCCAGGCGGCGCGGCCTACGACATGATGTACGGCCGTGAGCCCACAGTGTTTATGGCTTGGGCGAGCAGTCACCGTGCGGGACGGGTAGCCGATGGTTTGGGCATGCTCGTCGAGCAGGCGGCGGAAGCGTTTTTCCTGTGGCGCGGCGTGCGCCCGGCGACGGCGCCGGTGATCAGCGCCATGCGCGCCGAGCTGGCGGCCGGCTAAGCAACAGGCCCTCTGGCCGACTTCTCAAACCTCCCGTCGTCACCTCGTCGAATCAACCGTCGGCTTGTCATCGGGCATTCGCAGCGCATTCAGTCCCTCTTGCAGCTGCAACAGATGCTGTTGAAGGCGCGGCCCCTTGTGTTGGGCGACGCCGATGGCGAGCACATCGATGACGGTGAGATGGGCGATGCGCGACGACAGCGGCGTGTAGATCTGGATGTCCTCCTTGACGTCAATGCAGATAGGGATAGTCGCCGCCACAGCCACCGGCGTGGCGCTCGGCGCCAGCGCAATGGCGATCGCGCCCCGGCGCTTGACCCGTTCGATGGAGTCGAGCAGGGCACGGGTGCGCCCCGACTGGGAGATTGCCACCACCACGTCGCCGGGATTCAGCGACGTGGCGGACATGTTTTGCAGGTGGGGATCGGCGTAGGCGGCGGTCGCCAACTGGAGGCGGAAGAACTTGTGCTGGGCATCGAAGGCGACCGCGGCGGAAGCGCCAAACCCGTAAAATTCCACCCGTTTAGCCGCACACAGCGCACGCACCGCGCGATCGAGCATATCCAGATCCAGCTCGTCGCGTACCTTGAGCAGGGTGTCCACGGTGGAATCGAACACCTTGAAGGTGTATTGCGCGACGGAATCGGTGTCGGTTACCGCGATCTGGCCGAAACTCGGGCTGGCGGCCAGTTGCTGCGCCATCGCGAGCTTGAAATGCTGAAAGCCCTGGCAGCCGATGGCGCGGCAGAAGCGCACCACCGTGGGTTCGCTCACCCCCGCCAACTGGGCGAGATCGACAATGCGCATGCCGATGACATCGGTCGGACGGGCGAGCACCAGCTCGGCTACCTTGCGCTCGGACTTGCGCAGGGCGGGCAGCGTGTCGCTGATCGCCTGGGTCAATTGGGCCGGTTTCAAGGGCTTTCTCCTGTCATAGGTGCTACGCCGTCGAGGGCGATGTTCCGGTTGCGCCGTGGATTGTAAATAATTTACAAGACGCCGGTATTTTGTCGTCGCGCCTGATTCCGATTTCGAGATTGCCGTGGCAAGTTGCGCAGTCGAGCGGCGTGGCGACTGCTAGAATGCCCGCCATGATGGATTCCAGCCCCCTGCTCGCCCCCCTCAATCCCGCCCAGCGCGATGCCGTCAGCAATGCCGGTGGCCATCTGCTCGTGCTCGCCGGCGCCGGTAGTGGCAAAACCCGGGTGCTGGTGCATCGCATTGCCTGGTTGGTGCGTACGGAGGGGTTGTCGCTGTACGAAATTCTCGCGGTGACTTTTACCAACAAGGCGGCGCGGGAGATGCGCGAGCGTCTCGATAGCCTGCTCGGCGGTTCGTTGCGCGGCATGTGGGTGGGCACGTTCCACGGCCTCGCCCACCGTCTGCTCAAGGCCCACTGGCGCGATGCCGGCCTGCGGGAAAATTTCCAGATTCTCGACGCCGACGATCAGCTGCGGCTGGTCAAGCGCGTCTGCGCCAGCCTCGATATCGACGCCGAGCGCTGGCCGCCGCGGCAGGCGCAGTGGTTCATCAACGCCCAGAAGGATGAAGGTCTGCGTGCGCGCCATATCGCGGAAACCCCCGATCTGGTGAGCAAGACCATGTTGCGCATCTATCGCGGCTACGAAGACGCCTGCGCGCGCGGCGGCATGGTCGACTTCGGCGAACTGTTGCTGCGCGCCCATGAGCTCTGGCTCGACAAACCCGAGATCCTGCGCCATTACCAGGCGCGCTTTCGCCACATCCTGGTGGACGAGTTCCAGGACACCAACGCGATCCAGTACGCCTGGCTGCGGGTGCTCACGGGGGATAGTGCTCGGGTCACCGCGGTCGGCGACGACGACCAGTCAATCTACGGCTGGCGCGGCGCGCGCATCGAGAATATCCAGCATTTCAGCCGTGATTTCGCCACCGCCGGCGCCCCGGTGCAAACGGTGCGCTTGGAGCAGAACTACCGCTCGACGGCGACCATTCTTGCCGCTGCCAACGCGGTGATCGCGCGCAACGCCGATCGCCTTGGCAAGCAGTTGTGGACCGATGGCGAGGACGGCGAGCGCATCTCGTTGTACGCCGCCTTCAACGAGCTGGACGAGGCCCGCTTTGTCGCCGACCGCATCGATGACTGGGCCCGCGCCGGCAATGCCCGCCGCGACATCGCGATCCTGTACCGCTCCAATGCGCAGTCGCGGGTGTTGGAGGAGGCGCTGTTGCGCGTGCAGATTCCCTATCATATCCACGGTGGCCACCGCTTCTACGAGCGTCTGGAAATCCGCAACGCCACCGCTTATCTGCGCCTGTTAGTGAATCGCGACGACGACGCGGCCTTCGAGCGGGTAATCAATCTCCCCACCCGCGGCATCGGTGACAAGACGCTGCAGGAGCTGCGCGACGCCGCCCGTGCCGACAACACGTCGCTGTGGCGCGCGACGGCAAAACTGGCGCCGCAATTGCCGCCGCGGGCGGCCGGCGCCGTGCTTGGTTTCCTCGACCTGATCGAAGCGCTCGCCGTCGGCGCCCGCGAACGGCCCCTCGACGAATTGGCCGAAGACGTGCTGAAGCGCAGCGGTCTGCGCGATTTCCACGGCCGCGAAAAGGGCGAGCGCGGCCAGGCGCGACTGGAGAACCTCGACGAGCTGGTCAGCGCCTGCCGGGCGTTTGCGGCCGAAGACGCGGAGCAACCCGCGCTGACCCAGTTTCTCGATCAGGCGGCGCTGGATGCGGGCGAACATCAGGCCGATGGCAGCGAGGACGCGGTGCAACTGATGACACTGCACTCCGCCAAGGGTCTCGAATTCCCGCTGGTGTTCATGGTCGGCATGGAGGAAAACCTGTTTCCGCACAAAATGTCCGCCGAGGAGCCGGGTCGGCTGGAGGAGGAGCGCCGGCTGTGCTATGTCGGCATCACCCGTGCGATGCGCAAGCTGTATTTGACCTTTGCTGAAAGCCGCCGCCTGCACGGTTCCGACAGCTTCAACGCGCTGTCCCGCTTCGTGCGCGACATCCCGGGCGAGTTGCTCGACGAGGTGCGCGTCAAGGCGCAGATCAGCCGCCCCACCAGCTACGCCAAAGCGGCGGGCTCCCCGACTGCCAGCGCCATCCGGTTTAGCGATACCGGCGCCAATACCGGTCTCGCGCTCGGTCAGCGGGTGACCCACAAGACCTTTGGCGAGGGCACCGTGCTCGCCTTCGAGGGCAACGGTGCGAATGCGCGCATCCAGGTCAACTTTCGCCGCGATGGCACCAAGTGGTTGGTGATGCAGTACGCCAAGCTGGAGGCGGTTTAGTCAGTGCCGGCCGGTGACTTCGCGCTTGACACCGCAAACCCGACATCCACCTCGATACACATTCACCACGACCGATGGGAGATAACCAGATGATCAAGCGAAGCACGGGCGTTCTGCTGGCGATACTGTTGCTGGTGGCTGGCTGTGGCGGCGACAAATTGGCGGCGACCAGCACCGGCGCGGTTGCGACTGAGCAAAAAATCTATAACTGGAAGCTCGTCACCACCTGGCCGAAAAACTACCCCGGCCTCGGCGCCGCGCCGGAATACTTCGCCGATCTGGTCGCGCGGATGAGCAATGGCCGCATCAAGATCAAGGTTTATGGCGCTGGCCAAATGGTTCCGGCGCTGGAGGTGTTCGACGCGGTGTCCCAGGGCACCGCCGAGATGGGGCATGGCCCGGCGTACTACTGGAAGGGCAAGGCGCCGGCAGCGGTGTTCTTCACGGGCGTGCCCTTTGGCCTCAATGGCCAGGAGATGAACGCTTGGCTCCATTTCGGCGGTGGCATGGCGCTGTGGCGCGAAGTCTATGCGCCGTTCAATGTCGTTCCCCTTGCCGGCGGCAACTCGGGCGTGCAGATGGCGGGTTGGTTCACCAAGCCCATTTATAGCCTGGACGACATCAAGGGGTTGAAGATGCGCATTCCCGGCATTGGCGGTGAAGTCATTACCCGCGCTGGTGGCGAAGCCGTCACCATCCCCGGCGGCGAGCTCTACACCGCGCTGCAAACCGGGGTCATCGATGCCGCCGAGTGGGTCGGCCCCTACAACGACCTCACTTTTGGTTTTCACCAGGTCGCCAAGTATTACTACTACCCTGGCTGGCAGGAGCCCGGCTCGACGCTGGAGCTCACCCTCAACAAGCAGGCTTGGGAAAGTCTGCCACCCGACTTGCAGGCCATCATCGAAGCTGCTGCCCGCGCCGCCAATCAGAACATGCTGGATGACTACACCGCGCACAATTACGCGGCCATGGTCGAGTTGAAGGAAAAGCACGGCGTGCACATCCTGCCGCTACCGGACGACGTGCTGAAGGAGCTGCACCGGATTACCGACCATGTCTTAGCCGAGCTTGCCGCCGGCGATTCGCTGGCGAAAAAGGTCTACGATTCGCAGCGCGAGTTCCAGCGCCAGGTTAGCGCCTACCATGAAATTTCCGAAGAGGCCTACTACCGGGCGCGCCGGCTGCAATAGAGCGGCCGGCATCGTGGCAGCGACGTTCAGCGGACCCGCAGCAAGGCGATCCGCTGAACGCAGAGGGGAGAGGCTCATCTGTACTCGCTGGCAATGCAGCGATAGGCACCGGCGCCCAGCACGGCACCGACGATCGGAGCCAGCCAGAACAGCCAGAGTTGGGCGATGGCCCAGTCGCCAACAAACAGTGCGACCCCGGTACTGCGCGCCGGATTGACCGAAGTGTTCGTCACCGAAATGCTGATGAGGTGAATCAGCGTCAGCGCCAGGCCGATGGCGATGGGCGCGAATCCCGCCGGGGCGCGCTTGTCGGTGGCGCCGAGGATGACCAGCAGGAAAAACATCGTCATCACCACCTCGCTGACCAGTGCCGCCACCAGCGAGTAGTCGCCGGGTGAATGCTCAGCATAGCCGTTGGAGGCAAAGCCCTTGGCGACGTCAAACCCTGCCGCGCCGGAGGCGATGACGTAGAGCACACCGCCGGCGGCGATGCCGCCGAGAACCTGCGCCAGGACGTAGGGCGCGAGCTGGCTTGCGGGAAAGCGGCCGCCAGCCCACAGGCCCACCGATACGGCCGGATTCAGGTGGCAGCCGGAGATGTGGCCGATGGCGTAGGCCATGGTCAACACAGTCAGGCCAAACGCCAGTGAAACGCCTGTCAGGCCGATGCCGACTTCCGGAAATGCGGCGGCGAGCACCGCACTGCCGCAACCACCGAGCACCAGCCAAAACGTCCCCAGGAATTCCGCGCCGTACTGTTTCCTTGGTGTCTCCTTTACTTGTTGTTGATTAAATCGAGAAGACTGTACCGTAATTCCATGACATTCCCGGTGCAATAAGATGCGTTGGAGTGGTAAAAATGAGCCGTTTTCTCCGGGGCTTGGCGGTTCGATCTGGTGTGAGGCAGCGGCGCTGCGGGACTGCAGGTGGGGGCGTCAGGGCGCCGGGCAGTTTGTTCTGTGCGCGTCATTGCGCGGGTTATTGCGAGCTGTGCCGCTGGTGGTGCCCTGCATTAACTCGGCGCGGGTTTTTTGCAGCACCGGCGCCAGAGTCGGTGGCAGGCCCGGCACTGCAATCGCCCGCTCTATGGTGGTGATGGCTTGTTCCCGGCAGCCGGTGGCGGCCAGTGCCTCGGCGAGGTTGTTGAGCGCGGCGGCGTTGTCAGGCTGGGACGCAAGCAATTGCCGGTAATGATGGATCGCCTCGTTGGCACGACCGAGGCCGAGGAGGCTGTTGGCGACGCCGAAACGGGTTCTGGTATCCGTCGGCCAGCGCGCGAATGCGGCTTGGTAGGCCGATAGCGCGGCGGCGTAGTGGCTGGCCGATTCGAGCGCTGCAACCGCTTGCAGGTAGCGATCGGCATCCGCATGGGCGGGCAGCTCACCAGGTTTCAGTACCACCAGCCCCCAGTTGCCAGCGCGCGCCCAGCTGTTCAAAAAACGTCGGGTGCCGACCGGTTGACGCTTTGTTGTTCCCGAGCGCAGCAGTAGTTGATCGGTGCCCGGTTGATAGCCGACGACAACGGCGTAATGCCAGATTGGATACCACGAAACACCCAGATTCTGTAACACCAGCACGGGCCGTCCGCCGGTCACTTCGGCAAGGAGTGCGCTGAAATCCGTATCTATCACATAGGGCAGCCGTTGGTAGCGGCGCACGGTTGCGACCAGTTCCGGTTGCAGGCTCCCTTTACGGGCGGGCAAATACACCAGGGGCGCAAGTTCATCCGGAGTAGCCGAGGCGTCCGCTGCCGCGAGCACGGTAGCCAGTGCAGCCGGCCCGCATTGGTACTCTTCCTGGGGGAAAAACGGTGTGGCGGATAACTCGACGGCCCGTGCGGGGCCGTCGGGCAGATACGTCGGCAGCAAGGCCTGATTCGCGCAGCCGCTGAGGCTGAGCGCGAAGAGCGCGCACTGCCACAGTTTTGCCGTGCGGGAACAAGCCTTGCGAGCAATCAAATCTTGCTAAAGACGTTGGTGACGCCAAGTATTTCGAGTACCAGCAACACGAGGAGGAGCACGCCGAGGACGCCAATGACACCAGCCCCGGCGGGCAGCTCGCCAACGCGCTGATTCAGTTGCGCGAGTTCGTCGGGGCTGAGCGCCGCGATGCGGGCTTTGGCGGCGTCCGGGTCGACGCCAAGGCTGACCAATTGCGCACGGACATCGTCGCGGGCAAGGACTTGGTCGATCGGGCTCTGGCTCATCTGCCGTGCGGTTGATGTCATCAGGGCTTCAGTCGAGATCACCGAAGCAATTGCGGGCTGGATGGTGGCTGTTCCGAGGAAGCTCGCAACCAGGCAAAGAGTGGCGGCTTTCTTAAGGGGGGTTTTATTTATGGCCATAGTGAAGTTCTCCGTCGGTGTGGTGGTTGGGTTGTCGCCGGTTGGCCGCAAAATCGATTGGCGCCAGACGTGCGCCGGCGGCGTGTTATTCGCTCACCGTAGTGTAGACGATAGCATATCGAGAATCGCGAGGGGGCAGGCACTTTTCACGTTATGACGCCCGGCAGCACATGGCGAATTTCTGACACCATGCGCGCGACGCACTGTTCGCCCTCGCCGACCGCTTCGGCGACTCTGTGAAACTCGAACAACCCGATATGGGACAGCCGTGGGGAAAGCACAATGTCTGGAGGGTCTCCGGCCATGCGGCTGCGAGTAATGCGATCCTGGGTGATATTGATGGAGCGGCCGAGGACATCCAATAGTCCCGGCCTACGTTCGCGGATTTTCGGCAGTGATTCCGTTGTTGTCTCGGGAATCGGTGCTTGCAGCCTGCGCCGCAGCATCAGCGAGTTGAGAAAATGATTGCGAACTCCGTTGTTCGGCGGCTCGACCAACGGGTTGCCGACGATGCCCGAATTCAGGTTGACCGCGATGACGACATCGGCGCCCAGCGCTCGGCAAAGGGACACCGGGACCGGATTTACCAGCCCGCCGTCCACCAGCCAGCGACCCTGAATCCTCACCGGTTGTAGTAGCCCGGGCAGTGCGATGGAGGCGGACACGGCGTTGAGGACGCTGCCCTCGGTAAACCAGACTTCCTTGCCGGATTCGAGATCCGTGGCGACGGTGGCCAATTTTTTCGACAACTCGCGAAAGTCGAGTTCGGCGTCGCAGAGGGATTCGTGGAGGAAGTTGGTGAGCCTCAACTGGTCGATGAAGCTGTTCAGCGACCAGTTGAGGTTGAGGAATCGCGCCACCTGCAGTCGGGTCAACCCGCGCGCGCCATCAAGCAAGCGCTCCAACCGCGATGCCGCGCAAGCGGCGGCCACGACCGCACCGATGGACGTGCCGCAGACGATGTCGGGTTCAACGCCGAGTTCAGCGAGCGCGTTGATCACCCCGATATGGGCCCAGCCGCGCGCCGAGCCGCTGCCGAGGGCGTAGCCGATGCGCAATCTGGCGGGTTCAGACATGGGTTAACCCGCCTCCGTTTTGCATGTATCGAGTCGTAGGTATTTCGTCATCATAGCGCGACGGTCTTCGCCAAACCCCAATCGCGGCAGCCGCACTCAGTTGCCCATCACTTTTGGGTCGGCACTGAACAGCTTGGCACGAACGGTACCCCGATACTGACCTGGGGTGGTGTGAAAGTGGCGGCGGAATAGATGAGTCAGGTGCGCCACATCCTGATAGCCACAGCGGTGAGCGATTTCGCCCAACGTCAGGTTGGTGTATTGCAGCAGATTCTTGATGCTGTTGAGGCGCAGGGATTGCAGGTAGTCGAGGGGCGATCTGCCGAGCGCGCCCTTGAAGCGGCGGTTGAAAGTTCGCACGCTCATGCCGAATTGCTGGGCAAGGGCGGCGATCGATACCGGTTTCTGGAAGTGATCCTGTAGCCAGATCTGCGCCTGCAGGATGTCCTCATCCGGGTGCTGTTCGACGTCCTCGGTGAAGTAGTGGGAGGGTTCGAAGGAATCGCGAATTTCGTGGAAGAAATTGCGCTGTACCAGGTTCGCCACCGCGCCGCCATACCAGCGATAAATGACGTTGACCATCAACTCCGCCAAAGAGTTGACGCTGGCGGCGCAGTACAGGTTGTCCGCGCGAGTGATGAAGTACTGCCGCTTGAGCAGCACATGTGGGTAATCGCGCTGGAATTGATCGAAGTAGTGCCAGTGCGTGGTCGCCGCCCTATTGTCGAGTAATCCGGCGGCGGCGAGGAAGCAGCTACCAGTGCCGACGGCGGTGATCATGGTGCCCTTTTCGTGCTGGGCGCGCAGCCAGGGCAGATAGTCTGCGTATTTGTGCAGCGCGAGGCGCGGATTGCGCCATTGGCCCGGAATGTGAATGAGATCGCTGGCATCCGCGTCGGCAAGGGCTGTCGTCGGTGCGAGCGCGAAGCCAGAAGAAGACGCTACCGGCTTGCCGTCGAGGCTGACCGACTGGATGGCGACGGACCGCGCACGGCGATCATAGCCGTGGGCCGCGCCGGCGGCGGTGTGGAGGATTTCCACCGGCAGCGTGGCGCTGGTCGCGAGCAGGTTGTCGCTGAGCAGGAGGGTGACCCGGTAGGCGGGGTTCTTGGGGGTATTGTCCATGGCGCGCTTTTCATCATGGCCGATTCGACATATTATTTGGCCGAAACGCCAATTATGCAACCGGGGCGACCGGTCTAGACTCCCCCCTCGGGTTAACAGATCAGGCGCAGGAGAAAGACAGGGATCATGGCGATACTACCAGTGATAGTCGGTTATGGCGGCGTCAATCCGGCCGGCCGCAGTTCCTTTGACCAAGCCTATCGACGCATGATTCTGGAAAGTCTGTCCGCCGCCGAGCGACAAAAAACCCTGCTGGGCCTCGCCTGCTTGATGAAGCAGGTGGCCTGGGACGGGACTTGCTACCGCGATATCGAGAGCCAGGCATTGACTTCGGACGAGGTGGTCAGGCGCTTTGGCGTAGCAATCGAAGCGGGTACGCTGGTGCGCCGCATCGACCCGAGCCACTACGACCCCGACGCGGCTTTTTGGCAGAAGACGCTGGTATCAACGCCAGTGGCAGCCGGTTCAGCGCGTTTTGAAACCACCAGCGCCGAGCTGCCGGTGCCGCTACCGCCGGGCTGGACGGTGCGCGAGCTGCCGGATCGAAGGGTGGAGGTGACTCTGACCGGCGCCCAAGAGTGGCGGGTGCCGACGACCCGGCCGATGCCGGTGAAAGCGGCTGGTCAGTTGCCGGCCGGGTTCGATCCCAAGACACTCTACAACGCCCATTTTCAACCGCGCGGCCTGCAAATGGCGGTTTTTGGCGCCACCGATGCGCTGCGTTCCGTCGGCATTCCCTGGGAGCGGATCTGCGCCGTCGTCGGCCCCGACGATATCGGCACTTACGCGTCCTGCGCCATGGGCCAAATGAGCGAGGAGGGCCTGGGTGGTATGGTGCGAGCGCGCTGGCGCGGTGAGCGCGCGACAGCGAAACAGGTTCCACTGGGCTTGAACAGCATGCCGGCGGATTTCGTCAATGCCTACGTTCTCGGCAGCCTTGGCCACACCGAGGCGATCACCGGCGCCTGCGCCAGCTTTCTTTACAATCTGCGTGCCGCGGTGCGGGACATCCGCGCCGGCGTGCGCCGGGTCGCGGTGGTGGGTGGCAGCGAGGCGCCGATCACGCCGGAGGTGATGGAAGGCTTCACCAACATGAAGGCGTTGGCGACCGAGGAGGCGATGTTGCGCGTCGATCCAGTCGATGGCCGCAATCCCCGCCGCTACAGCCGACCCTTCGGTGAGAACGCGGGCTTCGTGATGGGCGAGGCCGCGCAGTACCTGGTGTTGATGGACGACGCCCTCGCAGTGGAGTTGGGCGCTGACATCTTCGGCGCTGTGCCCGACGTCTTCATCAACGCCGACGGCGTCAAGAAGTCGATCTCCAGTCCCGGTCCCGGCAACTACCTCTGTTTCGGCAAGGCCGTCGCGGCGGCGCGCGCGATTCTCGGTGAGACCGCGGTTCGCCAACGCAGTTTTGTAATGGCCCACGGGTCGAGCACGCCGCAGAACCGGGTCACTGAATCGCTGATCCTGGATCGCATCGCCGAGGCCTTCGGCATCGATTCGTGGCCGGTGTGCGCCGTCAAGGCTTACGTTGGGCACTCGCTGGCGCCAGCCAGCGGCGACCAGATCATGACGGCGATCGGCGCCATGCGCCACGGTTGGCTGCCGGGTGTCAAGACGATCGATGCGATTGCCGATGATGTCCACCGCAAGCATCTGACGATTCCGCTCGCCGATCTCCACCTTGGCCCGCAGGGCGCGGATATGGCGTTCATCAACGCCAAGGGTTTTGGTGGCAATAATGCCACCGGCGTGGTGTTGTCCGCCGGCATTGCAGAAGCTATGGTGGGGCGGCGGCACGCCGCTGACTGGAGCCTCTACCGTGGGCGTCGCGAGGAGGCTCGCTCCGCGGCGGCGGCTTACGAGAGCCGCGCTGACCGTGGCGATCTGTCGCCGATCTACCGGTTTGGCGAGGGCGTGATCGAGGATGCCGAGGTGTTGATCAGTCGTGCTGAGATCAGCGTTCCTGGCTATGGCAAGGCGGTGTCTCTGGCTATCGACAACCCCTTCCTCGATATGGTCTAACCTGGCTAGCCAATGTCCACAGTGAAGCGCTTTGTTGCTGGCGCGGTGTGTCCCCGCTGTAGCGCGTCCGATCGAATCCGCGTCTATCGCGAGAACGACCGGCTGTTCCAGGACTGCATAGCCTGCGGTTTCAGGGCAGAGATGAATCCGCGGGAGCCCGCGGGCGAAGCTTCATTCCGGCGTACCGAGAGCGGTGATCAGGCGATGGAGAGTCCCCAGCCGATAACGCTGATTGCGACCAGTGGTCCCAAAAAAGACAGCGATTGAATGTGTCGCCGGCGCGATTCAATGCAGATTCGTGGTGAGAGCAGAGGCAGTCAAGGCGTCGAACCTCAGGCAGAACCAGGTTGTTCAAGGCGTCCGTGAAGGCCACTGCTGTGTTAGCCGGAAGTTGGCCTTGGGTTGAACGCGTTGTTGTCGACAAGCCCAATGGTACTTGATCGATGTCAACTAACGATCAATTCGATCAGTGCTGTGGGGTCAAGTCAACGGACTTCCGCAGCAATTGCCGCTGCGACAAATTGTCGCAGGGAAATGACCCTGTTACACTGCCGCCCGTTTTGTGGTGAACAGGCACACGAGGGGTGCGCGAAAGCCTGCCATGGGCTGGATGCTGTCAAAAGATCAACAAGTAATACGGAGAATAGAGGGCGATGTTATCTAAAGCAAAGCAGCTGGTTGTGTGTGCGCTGAGCTCCCTGCTGTTGCTTCCCTTCGCGGGCTCCGCTCGCGCCGAGGGAACGGCAGGGGAAGGGTGGCTGGCCTTAAATATGCCGGTGGGTGTCACCGATGTAAGCCGCCAAGTCTATGACCTGCACATGATTATCTTCTGGATTTGCGTGGTGATTGGCGTCGGCACTTTTGGCGTGATGTTTTACAGCATGTACGCGCATCGCAAATCCAAAGGATACAAGGCGGCCAATTTCCACGAAAGCACGGTGGTCGAGCTGGCGTGGACTATCGTTCCCACAATTATTCTGATCGTGATGGCGGTGCCGTCGACCAAGGTGCTACTCAATCTCTACGATACCAGCAGTGCCGACCTCGATATCAAGGTGACCGGGCTGCAATGGAAGTGGCAGTACGAATATCTCGGCCAGGACGTCAGCTTTTTGAGCGAATTGAGCACGCCGGAGTCGGCGATTTACAACACTTCACCTAAGAGCCAGTTCTACCTGCAGGAAGTCAGTGAACCCTTGGTGGTGCCTGTCGGCAAGAAAATTCGCTTCCTGATTACCGGCAAAGATGTAATCCATTCCTGGTGGGTGCCGGATCTTGCGGTCAAACGTGATGCGATTCCCGGATTTGTCAATGAAACATGGGCCAGGATCGAAAGGCCCGGTGTTTATCGAGGCGCGTGCGCCGAGCTTTGCGGCCAAGGTCATGCCTTCATGCCGGTCGTCGTCAATGCGGTGCCCGAAGCCGAGTACAACATCTGGCTGGCGGACAAAAAGGCGAAAGCGGTGGCGCTGCGCGAGCTGACCGGCAAAACCTTCACTCGGGAAGAGCTGATGGCCAAGGGGGAGGAGGCGTACAACCGCTCCTGCGCCAGTTGCCACATGACCAACGGCGAAGGCATTGCCGGCGCGTTCCCTGCACTGAAGGGCAGCAAGATAGCCACCGGGCCGGTCAAGGATCATCTCGAAGTCGTGGTCAATGGCAAGGCTGGTACCGCGATGCAGGCGTTCGGCTCCCAGTTGTCCGAGGTCGATCTGGCCGCGATCATCACCTACGAACGCAATGCCTGGGGCAATGCCGCGGGTGATCTGGTGCAGCCGGTAGATGTCCTTAAACACAAGCAAGGCCAATAGGGGAGGAAATCACCATGGCAACAAGTTCCGCAACGCATGGTTCCACCCCTGGCCACGACGCCCATGACGACCACCATCAGGGTGCGCCAAAGGGCATAGGCCGCTGGCTGTTCACCACCAACCACAAGGACATCGGCACGATGTACCTGTGGTTCAGTTTTGCGATGTTCCTGATCGGCGGCTTCTTCGCGATGGTCATTCGCGCCGAGCTGTTTGAACCGGGCATGCAGATCGTGAGACCCGAGTTTTTCAACCAGATGACCACGATGCACGGCCTGATCATGGTGTTTGGCGCCATCATGCCGGCCTTTGTCGGCCTGGCGAACTGGCTGATCCCGATGATGATCGGCGCGCCGGACATGGCGCTGCCACGGCTGAACAACCTCAGCTTCTGGATCCTGCCATTCGGCTTTTCGCTGCTGATCTCGACGCTGTTCATGGAGGGCGGCGGCCCCAACTTCGGCTGGACCTTTTACGCGCCGCTGTCCACCACCTATGCGCCGTCCACCGTCAATTTCTTTATTTTCGGTATGCACATTATAGGGGCATCGTCGATTCTCGGTTCCATCAACATCATCGCCACTGTGCTCAATCTGCGCGCGCCGGGCATGACGATGATGAAAATGCCGCTATTTGTATGGACCTGGCTGATCACTGCATTTTTGCTGGTGTCGGTAATGCCCGTGCTGGCCGGCGCCGTGACCATGATGCTGATGGACATCAACTTCGGCACCAGCTTCTTTGATGCCGCGGGTGGCGGCGACCCGGTGCTGTTCCAGCATGTGTTCTGGTTCTTCGGTCACCCCGAGGTGTACATCATCATCCTGCCGGCGTTCGGCGTGATCTCGGAGATCATTCCGACCTTCAGCCGCAAGCCGCTGTTCGGCTATTCGTCCATGGTCTATGCGACCTCCGCGATCGCGTTCCTGTCGTTCATCGTCTGGGCCCACCATATGTTCACGGTGGGCATGCCGTTGGCGGGCGAGTTGTATTTCATGTATGCGACCATGCTGATCGCGGTGCCCACCGGCGTGAAGGTGTTCAACTGGGTGACCACGATGTTTAGGGGTGCGCTCAGCTTTGAAACGCCGATGTTGTTTTCAATCGCGTTCATCATTTTGTTCACGCTCGGCGGTTTCACCGGCCTGATGCTGGCGATCCCGTCGTCGGACATCCAGTATCACGACAGCTATTTTGTCGTCGCCCACTTCCACTATGTCATGGTGGCCGGTGCCGTGTTCTCGGCGTCGGCATCGGTGTACTACTGGTTGCCCAAATGGTGTGGCCGGATGTACAGCGAGACCATGGGTAAAACCCACTTCTGGATCTCGTTCATCGGCTTCAACATCACCTTTTTCCCGCAGCACTTCCTGGGCCTGGCGGGCATGCCGCGCCGTTACGCGGACTACTCGCTACAGTTCGCGGACTGGAACATGGTGTCCAGCATCGGCGCATTTATTTACGGCGCGTCGCAATTGCTGTTCCTGTTCAACGTCGTGCGCACCATTGTCGCTGGCAAGCCGGTGAGTGAGCCCAAGACCTGGGAGGGCGCGCAGGGGCTGGAATGGACGCTGCCGACGCCGGCGCCCTACCACACCTTTGCAACGCCTCCGGAAATTAAATAGGCACAGCAGGATTGCTAGAGATGCGTATCAAGCTGGTACGGCTTACTGTCGCAAGATCGATTCTGGCAGTGGTGGTCATGTTCGTCTTCGCGGTATTTTTGATGCCACCGCTGTACAACCTGTTGTGTGAGGTCACCGGAATTGGTGGCAAAACCGCTGGTCGTTACGAGAAGCCAGCGACGACGGAGGTGGACGAACTCCGCCAGGTGAAGGTGCAATTTGTGGCGACGAACAACGGGGCGATGCCTTGGGAGTTTAGCCCACTGATTGCCGACGTTCGGATCCATCCCGGACAGTCAACGACGGTGAGATTCCACGCCCGCAACCCCACGGACAAGGATATGGTGGCTCAAGCTGTGCCGAACATCACGCCGACGAATGCAGCGAATTTCCTGCACAAAACGGAGTGCTTCTGTTTTAACCGGCAACCGCTGAAAGCTGGGGAGACGACGGAAATGGCAGTCGTGTTTTTTGTCGACACCCAGTTGCCGAAAAGTGTCGAGACCATAACCCTGTCTTATACTCTGTTTGATGTGACTGAGCGCGCGCCCCAACAGTCGGTGGCGACCACGAATTGATTGACTAGCCGCCGGGCCGGATGGCTTTGCGCGAAGAGGAGAAAGCGAATGGCGACAACGAGCAGTTACTACTTACCTGAGCCGAGCAAATTGCCTGTTCTCACGGCAACGAGTCTGGGGCTGATGGCGCTCGGAGCTGGGCGCTGGGTGCGCGGCGAAGGCTGGCAAGTGTTGGCCGCTGGGCTGCTGTTGCTGACTTTCGTGCTTTATACCTGGTTCAGTACGGTGATTCGGGAAAACCATGCGGGTCTCACCAATGCCCAGGTGAAGCGTTCGTTCGTTTGGGGGATGAGCTGGTTCATTTTTTCCGAGGTCATGTTCTTTGCGGCGTTTTTTGGCGCGCTTCTCTACGTTCGGGTTTTTGCGGTACCTTGGCTTGGTGGTGAGGGTGGTAAAGGAGACATGACCGGTACGCTGCTGTGGCAGGGTTTTCAACCGGACTGGCCGTTAATGACGACGCCGGATCAGGTCGCCGGTGGAACCAAATTCATCGGACCACACGAGACTATGGGCTTCAAGGGGTGGGGTAAATTACTGGAGTGGCTGCCCCTGTGGAACACCATCCTGCTGCTGACATCGAGCTGGACCGTGCACATTGCGCACCATGCGATGAAGCACAACAATCGCGCCAAATTCAATCTCTGGCTAGCTATCACCGTGGCCTTGGGCGTGGCGTTCCTTTGCGTGCAGTATGTTGAATACCATGAGGCCTATGCGGAGATGGGTCTGACGCTGAAGTCAGGCATCTATGGCACGACCTTCTTCATGCTGACGGGCTTTCACGGTTTTCATGTCGCCCTGGGTACCTTTATCCTGGCCATTCAGTTGCTGCGGGGACTGAAAGGGCATTTTAAAGCGGATGACCAGTTCGGCTTCGAAGCTGCATCCTGGTATTGGCACTTTGTCGATGTGGTCTGGGTAGGCCTGTTTATTTTCGTCTATGTTCTTGGTTCGTAGCTGAGCCGCGACGAAAAACGGCCGGGAAGTCCCGGCCGTTTTTGTTCAGCGGGGAAGTTATTTGGTGGGCTGCTGCGGAGCGACGTTTTCCGGGTGCAGTTGGCGATCCCAGGGCGCGGTACTCCTCAGCTTGCCGGAATAAAATCCGTAAGTGATGGTTCCGAGTAACGCGGCGGCCAAGGTAATGCGCACACCGAGCGCGTAGAGAGTACGTTTGCGCGAGTTACCCACATCCTTTATCAGAAAGTACAGACCACTGGACAGGCTGATCAGCACCCCGATGAACAGCACTACGATAGTTACCTTAAGCCACATGCCAAGTTCTCCCAATGGAATTCTGATTTAACCCTATTATGGCCCAAGACAGTCGGCAATCCGGATTAAATGGCTGGCATTGGAATTACAAGGTTCTGATTTTCGCTGCCTGTTTCTTGCCATTAACCGTTGCGTTGGGTCTCTGGCAGTTACATCGCGCCGAGGAAAAGCGCGGGATTCTGGCGGCTGACGAGGCCAGGGCAAACGCGGAGCCGGTATCCCTTGCTGATGCCCAGGGCGTTCCCGACAAGCGATTTCTCAGAGTTCGGGTGACCGGTACGATCGATAACGAGCGGGTTTTTTTGGTGGATAATCGGGTGCGCCATGGCCGGCCGGGCTACGAGGTGGTGTCACCATTCCACGCAATCGAGACCGGGCGCTGGCTGTTGGTGAATCGAGGTTGGATCGCCGGTGGGCTCGATCGCCGCGTGTTACCCCCGGTTCCCCTGTTGCCGGGGATCGTTACACTAACTGGCTATTTGTATCAATCGCCGGGCAAGCCCTTTGTGCTGGGTAGTGATCAATGGCAGCCGGGGCGATGGCCGCAAATCGTGCAGCACGCGGAACCCGACTTGCTGGCGGAGCGGCTAGGGCAAAGCCTGTTTCCCTACGTGCTGCGTTTGGATGCCAGCGCAAGCCCAGGGCTTGAGACCGGCTGGGAGGTGGTCAACATGCCGCCCGGCACCCATATCGGCTATGCGGTGCAGTGGTTTGCGCTCGCGCTGGCCTTGGTGATTCTGACTATTTTTGCAAATTCCAACTTGACTGAACTGCTGCGTCGGGCGGAGAAACAAGATGAGTGAAACGGTGGCGCGAAAATCGGCGACGCAGATCTGGATGATCCTCGCGATCACTGCCAGCGTGCTGTTGGGCGCCTTCCTGGTTGTCCCCCGCAGCGAGGAGCAAAGGCAGTGGCTGTTGAGCATCCTGGGAACCAGTAACAAAGGCATTTTACTGAAACCTGCGACAACGCTGAGCAGCCTCGATCTGAAAGACGAAGATGGCAAGCTCTGGCCGCTCACGGCGCAAAAGCCGCGCTGGCGTCTATTGATTCCGGTCGCCGATGGTTGCGCCGAGGCTTGTCGCGACGCCCTTTATTTGACCCGGCAGGTGCACATGCGGCTTGAAAAGAACGCTCATCGTTTAGAGCGGATCCTGCTCAATTTGGGCCCTGCGCTGAATGCCGATATCCTTGCCTTCTTGAAAAAAGAGCATCCCCATCTCGCCGTGCTGAGCGCTGATCAAAGCGCATTCCAGGCAACCTTGGCATCGACCAATGGGGTCTGGAGTCCGGCTGTCAACTACACCTATGTCGTCGATCAAGCGGGTGTTGCCATGCTGTATTTCACAGCGGAGCACAGTGGCGGCGACATGCTGGCGGATCTCCGTCACCTGATGAAATACTCTCCCGAGCCCTGAGTTTGCCATGGCCCTTTCCCCTTCTCCCGATGCTCGCCGACCGGGTTTTCGGTTGGCGCTTGTTGCTGTCGGCCTCGCCTTTATCGTGGTGCTTCTCGGCGCTTTTACTCGTCTTTCGGATGCTGGACTCGGTTGTCCCGACTGGCCCGGCTGTTACGGTCATTTAACCTGGCCGAAGAGCCCGGAGCAGGTGGTGACGGCGGAAGCGCTATTTCCACAGGCTCCGGTCGAGCACGATAAAACCTGGCCGGAGATGGTGCACCGCTACTTTGCCAGCATGCTCGGCCTGTTGATCGTCGCGCTCGCGGTGATCGCCTGGCGCAACCGGAAGTGCACGGGTTATCCGCTCCGTCTACCACTATTGCTGTTGGTTCTGGTCATCTGGCAGGGACTTTTCGGCATGTGGACGGTGACATTGAAGCTGTGGCCGCAGGTGGTCACCACCCATTTGCTGGGTGGCTTCAGCGTGCTCTCGCTGCTGTGGTTGCTGGCGTTGCGTCTTGCCGACAACCGCTGGCAACTGGTGACGTGGTCTTTGCAGCGACTGCAACGCCTGAAACCCTGGCTGATCGGAGGTATCGTGGTTGTGTTCGCCCAGCTCGCCCTCGGCGGCTGGACAACCTCGAATTACGCCGCTTTTGCCTGCCCGGATCTGCCTGCCTGCCAGGGCCAGTGGCTGCCGCCAATGGATTTTGCGCAGGGCTTCAATCTGACGCAGGCGGTGGGGCCCAACTACCTGGGTGGCTTGCTCGACAGCGAGGCCCGAGTGGCCATCCACTTCAGCCACCGGCTGGGTGCGGTGGTTACCGCGCTCTACCTGATCGGGCTCAGCATTGCGTTACTGAGAATCGGTGATCGCCAAGTGGGGCGCATGGCCGCTATCCTGTTGGTGGCGCTGTCAGCGCAGATCGCTCTGGGGGTCAGCAACGTCCTGTTCACCGTGCCGATGCCCGTCGCCGTCCTCCATAACGCCGGTGGCGCCATGCTGCTGCTAGTCTTGGTAACCTTGGGGATGAAAAGCTGGACAGCGCAAGCAATCCCATCGAAAGCAGAGCGGACGGTTTAGAATGAGCACCATGGAACTTCCTGTCGAACAAGCCCGCTGGCGGGATTACTTGGAATTGTGCAAGCCCAATGTCGTCACGGTCATGATCGTGACGTCGGTGATTGGCATGTTCCTCGCTACCCCGGGCATGGTGCCGGTGGACATCCTGATCCTGGGCAACATCGGCATCGCGCTGTGCGCGGCTTCCGCTGCGACGGTCAATCACCTGGTGGATCGACATGTCGATCTGCAAATGGCGCGCACCCTCAACCGACCGGTCGCCAAGGGCAGGGTCGCGCCTCAGCAAGCACTGGCGTTTGCCGCCGTGCTTGGCGTCGCTGGCATGATGATTCTGCTGGTCTATATCAATGCGCTGACGGCCTGGCTGACGCTGGCGTCGCTACTCGGCTATGCGGTCGTGTACACCCTCTATCTGAAGCGGGCGACGCCGCAGAATATTGTCATTGGTGGTTTGGCCGGAGCCGCGCCGCCGCTACTGGGCTGGACGGCGGTGACTGGAGAGGTTCACGGCTATGCACTGCTGCTGGTCTTGATCGTGTTTGTGTGGACACCGCCGCACTTTTGGGCGCTGGCGCTGCATCGCCGCGAGGAGTACGCGAAAGCGGGTATTCCGATGCTGCCGGTCACCCACGGCGTACGTTATACCCAGCTACATATCCTGCTCTACACCATCCTGCTCGTCATCGTGACAGTGCTGCCGTTTCTCACTGGCATGAGCGGATGGCTGTATTTGCTGGGTGCTCTGGTGCTGGGGGCCGGCTTTGTCTACTGGGCCATCGTGCTGATGGTGAGCAGCAATCCCGACGTTGGCATGACCACCTTCAAATACTCCATCGTCTATCTGCTCGCCTTGTTCGCGATCATGCTGGCTGACCACTACCTGGTCGCCCCGGCACTCAGCGGGATGCGCTAGATGGGTGCGGTCACCGATCGCCAGGTCAAGCGCAACATTCGCTTGACCGTATTCGCCGCACTGGCTTTCGCACTGCTCGTGATCGGCGGATTGATGCACAAATTATCAAGTCCGCGCATTCTCAATGAGCACGAATTGCGCGCCTACGGTGCCGTCATGCTCCCCGAGCCCCGTAGCCTCGGCGATATCGCGTTGATTGATCACCGCGGCCGCGCGGTTACCGCGGCGGAGTTTCGCGGCAAGTGGTCTGTGGTCTTCTTCGGCTTCAGCCACTGCGGGGATATCTGCCCAACCACGATGGCGACACTGGCGAAAATGTACGCTGAGCTCAAGGGCGACGAAAAAGCCGATTTACAGGTGGTCCTGGCTACCGTCGATCCACAGAGGGATTCTCCCGCCGTGCTCGCCAGCTACGTCTCCGGTTTTAACGCCGATTTCCTGGGGGTAACCGGTGATCCCGACAAGATTGCCAAGTTCGCCAATGATTTGGCGATGGCTTACAGCCCGGTCGCTGGCGAAGGCAGTGATTACCAGGTTGCCCACAGCGGCAACCTGGTGTTGATCAATCCCAAGGGTGAGCTCCACGGCTTTCTGCGCCCACCCCACGAACATGGCAGTCTGCGCGTGGTCTGGCGCTCGTTGCGCGAGACCTTCGGTTCCTAGGGTCTGTTAACGCGCTTTCACAGATCGTCTTCGATTGATGCCGCATCGCCTGGATTGGTGTCCAGAACCACTTTTGCGTGATGCCTCAGTGTTGCCCTAGCGGCGTATGCACGACCAAGCCGTCGAGCGCGGGTGACGCCTTGATCTGGCAGGCGAGGCGCGACCGTTCACTGCGGTCTTCCACCAGATCGAGCATCGCATTTTCCATCTCGCTCATGGCCGGGAGCTTGTCGAGCCAAGCCGGTTCGACAAAGACATGGCAGGTTGCGCAGGCACACTCACCGCCGCAGTCGCCATCGATACCCGGCACCAGGTTGCGGACAGCACCTTCCATCAACGACAGGCCATTTTTAACGTCGATGGCGCGTTCGGTGCCGTTGTGTTCCACGTAAATGATTTTTGTCATCTCTCTACCTCGGGTTGTGCGCTCCGGACGGGGCGCCGTTATTGTCGGTGTTGGGACTTTACTTTAGTCGTTCGCGGCTAGCGTCAGGTCATCAATTCCTTGACGGGTACTTGGTCGTCACTCAGCCGCGCTGCCGATAGCACCGCTCGCTTGGGAATCAGCGTGCGAGCCAGGATGAATTCGGCGGGACGATTGATCGCATCGACGGCCAGCAAACGGCCCTGGAGCAGATAAAACACCGCGAAAGAGCCGCTGTCCGGATTGCCGCGCACGGCGATTTCATCGTAACCGCGACTGATGCCGGCCGTTTGCAGTTTGAAGTCGTATTGATCCGACCAGAACCAGGGCGCCTGGGCAAAGGGCTTCGATTTTCCGCACATGGCCGCCGCCGCCGTTTTGGCCTGCTCAATGGCGTTGTTAACCGATTCGAGCCGCATCCAGCAGTCGTAGATGGGATTGGGTTGGTTGGCACAGTCGCCGGCGGCGAAAATTTCCGGCGCCGACGTGCGGCAGTTCTGATCCACCACAATGCCGTTGTCGCAGGCGATGCCGGCACTCGCGGCGAGTTCAACATTGGGTAACAGCCCAATGCCTGCGACGACCAGATCGGCGACTATGGGCTCGCCGATGTCGGTGACGACGCGCATCCCGGTTGAGTCGTCGTCGATGCGGACGACCTGGGCGCCACAGCGAATGTTGACGCCCGCCTGTTCGTGAACCCACTGGAAGAAGCGCGCAACCTCCGGACAGGTCACTCGGCCGAGTACAGTCGGCGCGGCCTCGACGACGGAGACGGCGAGCCCGTGTTGGGCGGCGACGGCCGCGACTTCCAGCCCGATGTAGCCGGCGCCGATAATCGTCAACCGCGCACCGGGGTTGAAGTGCGGGCGCAGACCATCGACATCGGCGATGGTGCGAAGATAGTGAACCCGCGGATGCTCCGCGCCGGGACGGCTCAGCGGACGCGGGCGACCGCCGGTTGCCAGCAACAGTTGGTCGTAAGCGAGGTCGCGGTCATCACTCAAGCGGATCCGCCGCGACCCGACATCAACGGTGGTGACGCTGACGCCGAGAACGGGCTCCACCGCCGCCTGTTCGTAAAAGGCTTCGGGCTTCAACAGCAGGCGATCCAATGTCAAGGTGCCGGCCAGAAATCCCTTCGACAGCGGTGGCCGCTGATAGGGCAACACCGGCTCTGCGCCCACCATGACGATGCGGCCGGTAAATCCCTCGGTGCGGAGACTTGCGGCCGCCTGTCCTGCGGCCTGACCGCCGCCAGCGATGACGATAACTTCGCTCATACGACGTCGCTCATAGTTGCGCCGCGAACGGGCAGACGTTGATGCGCACCGGCATCGACTTGAAGTTGTTGATCGCGTAGGTGGTGTTGCGCACCGGCTCGCCCACCACTTCGATCTGCGGCCGGGGCCAGCGCTTGAGGATTTCCTCCCAGAGAATTCTGATCTGCATCTCGGCCAGACGGTTGCCGACGCAACGATGGATACCAAAGCCGAAGGAGAGATGTTGCCGCGGGCGTGCGCGATCGATGATGAAAGCATTGGGGTTTTCGATAGCATCGGCGTCGCGATTGGCCGACGCGTACCACATGACCACGCGATCACCCGCGTGAATGGTCTTGCCGCCGAGCACGGTATCCCGCAGCGCGGTGCGCCGCATGCTGGTCACCGGGGTTTGCCAGCGGATGATCTCCGGCACCAGGGAATCGATCAGCTTCGGGTTTTCACACAGTTTGCGGTACTGATCGGGATTGTCGTGCAGCGCCAGCAGGCCACCAGTCATCGAATTACGCGTGGTGTCATTGCCGCCGACGATCAACAGAATCAGATTGCCGAGAAACTCCTTTGGCCCCATGTTGCGGGTCGCCTCGGAGTGCGCCAGCATCGACAACAGATCGGCGCGCGGCGCAGCGTTGATCCGCTCGTTCCACAGCTTGGTAAAGTAGGCCGCGCACTCGCCAAGCTCGGCCAGGCCAGCGGCTTTCTCCGCGTCCGTGGGATGGGCCGTCATCGCTGTGGCGGTATCGGACCAATGGGTCAGCTTGCGACGCTCCTCCCAGGGAAAATCGAACAGTAGCGCAAGCATCTGTGTCGTCAATTCGATGGATACGCGATCAACCCAGTCAAAGGTTTCGTTGATCGGCAATTGATCCAGCAGTTGGCCGGTGCGCGCGCGAATGCCCTCGGCCAGCTTGGCCAGATTCTCTGGCCCCAGTGCGGGCGATACCGCCTTGCGCTGTTCGTCGTGCTTGGGCGGATCCATCGCGATGAACATCTCGACATCCAGGCCCAGATTGCCATCTTCCAGCGTGATGCCGCCCGTCTCCGAGGAGAACACCTGCGGATTGGTTTCCACTTGCAATATGTCCTTGTACCGGGTCACCGACCAATAGGCGCCGTAGACGCCATCCTTGCAGTAGTGGATGGGATCTTCCTTGCGCAGCCGTTCAAAATACTTGGGTAGCAAGTCCGATTGCAGCACCGCCGGACTGCCAACATCGATTTCATCCAGCGCTATCGCATAGGGATCGGGAACGCTGCCGGATGCCTGTGGTGCCGCCATGGTGTGATGGGTTACGTCTGACATTTTTATTTCCCCTGTTATCTGTTGGCGTTTGGTGGAAAATCTCGTGTTTGCTTAAAAACTACGTTGTAACGCAAAGACCGATTGGAGGTTGCCGCCATTAGGCAGAGGAAAGAGACTCTTGCATAGAGAATCGTGATAGCCGAACACGACATTTGCATTGCGCAAAGTGACAGGAAAATGCCTTTGGTGATAAGTAGATTTTCGGGAAATGAAATTGAGAAGAATATAATTCCAATGTCAATCATTGGGTGACGAATGTAGGTGCGACAAATTGTCGCAGGCTAATCAGCCGCTAACTTATCCCTTTACCGAATTGGCAAAAAACTGGAATTAATGGAATAAAACCGACGGTGGCATGCGCATCGTTCGCGCCGGTATTTGCGCATGATCTGGAGGGCAAGTCTGTGTGTGAGACTTTGTCTCAGGTCTCAATCGGCGCAATTCTCAAATATTTTCGAGAAGGATTTGACGATAGGCAACTATCGATTATCGAAGTTATTCCCGCGCAATTCAGCTGCCGGTGTTCGCTTGGTCTGTGGTGAGAGCCATGGCAATGCTGCCCGAGGAGACACCCGTTGCCGGGGCCACCACCCCCGACACCGGAAACCCATCACCTCGGCAAGCTGTTGCCGTATCCGGTATGCTCCGCGTGTCGCGTCGGCGTTGCGAAACAGAGCTGGGCTGGCGTTATTTGCAATGGCGACAGCGCCGCCGCAGTGCAGACTGTGGGGCAGTGACTGAGCGACAACGACATCCGCAACGTGATGGTCTGTTTGGCCAATATCTACTCAACCACCCGGAGGAATCCATGAACCCTTTCACTCACTTCAATTTTGCCGCCTCGGCGCGAAGCGTTGTTTTTGTCCTGTGTGCGTTGCTTTCTGCTTTGGTGATAGCGGATCACCCGCCAGGTCACGAGCACAAATTAGCGGGTGCCGCGAAATCGGCCTCTGTGAGCGCGGGCTGGACAATTGCCGCGGGCGCCTCGCGGCTGAATTTCGTCAGCGTCAAGAACAATGCGGTGGCGGAAGTGCATCGCTTCACCGGGTTGACGGGCGAGGTGTCCGCCGACGGCAGTGCGAACCTGCAAATTGCGCTCGCCAGCGTCGATACCGGCATCGCCATCCGTGACGAGCGCATGCGCAGTGTGCTATTCGATACCGCCAAATTCCCGCACGCCACCGCGCGGCTGAAGTTTGATCCCGCCCCGGTGCGGGCGTTGGCGGTGGGCGAGAGCCTCGTCATCACCACGCCGGTGAAGCTCGGTCTTCACGGCGCCAGCGCGGAATTGACCGCCAAGCTGCGCGTTACCCACCTGGCCGGTGGCCACTGGTTGGTGGCGACGGAGCAGCCGATCATTGTCGATGGCAAGGCCGTTGGGCTTGGCGAGGGCGTTGAAGCCCTGCGCCAGCTCGCCAATCTTCAAGGCATCGCCACGGGCGTGCCGGTGTCGTTGGTGTTGATGCTCGACGGCAATTGATTCTGACATCAGGGAGTGCTGACGGGGACGCAATGACAAAAACGTGATGCTCGTAGTTATGGTCACGGGAAGGATCGGAGTCGCCCGAGGCGGCACGGTTTGTCTCTGACCCATACACCACGATATGGGCAGTCACATCTCGATGAATGGGCATCTGCACGACCCAGCGGTGCATGATCCCCGCATTGCCGTGCTCTGTCTGTAACATGGCGCGTCCACTCCTTGGAGCGCCTACCGCGATTTCGGGCGCTTTCTCGCTTGAATGTGGTTGCCAGAGAACCTCAGTCACAGCCGTCGGCTAACGCCGATACAGGGCTGCTGAGATGCCGAACAGACTGCTGGCGCCGAGCACAATCGAGGGTCCCGCCGGCGTATCGACAAACCAGGACGCCGCCAGGCCGAGAGCCACGCTGAGCGCGGCTATGGCGCTCGCGAGCACCGCCATCTGCTCAGGGGTTCGCGAAAATCGCCGCGCGGTGGCCGCGGGGATGATCAAGAGAGCCGTAATCAGCAGCACGCCCACCGCCTTCATCGCGATTGCGATCACCAGCGCCAATATCAACTTGAGAATGGTGGTGACACGCCGGGTCGGCACGCCTTCAACCTGGGCGAGATCCTCGTGTACCACGGTGGCGAGCAGTGGTCGCCACAATGTGTAAAGTGCCGCGAGCACCAGCGCGGCGGTCAACCAGATCACCGTGACCTCGATTGGTGTCACTGTGAGCAGCTCGCCAAACAGCAGGTTCTCCATATTGGCGCGGGCGCCCGGAATCAGTGTGAGCGAGATCAGGCCGAGCGCGAGCGCGCTGTGGGACAGGATGCCGAGCAATGTGTCAGTGGCGAGCAGGTTCTGGTTTTGCAGCGCGATCAATGCGAGGGCGAGACCGACGCAGACCAGGATCACCGCCAGAGTCGGATTGATGGTGAACCACAGGCCGACAGCGATGCCGAGCAACGCGCTGTGGGCGAGGGTGTCGCCGAAATAGGCCATGCGCTGCCACACCATGAAGGCTCCGAGCGGGCCGACGACCACCGCGACACCGATACCGGCGAGCAGCGCCAACGCGAGGAATTCAGGCACGGTCGCGGCGTCCGGACCGGTTGTCGGATGCGTGGTGATGGTCGTGCGCGGGGCTGCGGGTGTGGTCGTGAACATGGTCGTGGTGGTGCGCGTAGAGCGCGAATCGCGGCCCGAACAACTCGACAAACGCCGGGTTGGCCGCAACCTGTTGCGGGCTGCCCTGGCAGCACACATGCTGGTTCAGGCAGACGACGTCGTCCGTCGCCGCCATCACCAGATGGAGATCGTGCGACACCATCAGGATGCCGCAACGCAGGCGGGCGCGGAGCTGGTTAATCAACTGGTACAGCGCCTCTTGCCCGGCCACATCCACCCCCTGCACTGGCTCGTCCAGCACCAGCAGGTTGGGTTGGCGCAGCAACGCGCGGGCGAGCAGCATGCGCTGGGTTTCCCCGCCCGACAACGACTGTACCGGGTGGTCCATCAGCTGGGGAATGCCAGTCTCGGCAAGCGCCTGCGCGCAGCGCTGTGGATCCGACTCGGCGAGTTGCAGGAAGCGCTTTACCAACAGCGGCAGCGTTGGGTCGATGGCGAGTCTCTGCGGCATGTAGCCGATGCGCAGATGCGGCGCTCGCTCGATCTGGCCGCGGTCGGCGCCAAGCAGCCCGAGCACGATTTTGACCAGCGTGGTCTTGCCGGCGCCATTGGGGCCGATCAGGGTGAGGATCCGGTCCGGCATCAGGGTCAGATCGACATTGTCGAGGATTCGCTGGTTGCCGTAGGTTTTCGCGATGCCACGCAACGCGATCAGGGGTACCGCTGTCATGGGGCCGCGCCCTGGCACTCGGAGCAGAGGCCCAGCAGCTCCACGGTTTTGGATTCGATGATGAACCCGGCGCGCTGCGCGGTTGCGCTGAGAACATTGTTGATGCCCTCGGCACTGCACTCGGCGACGCCGCCGCACTGGCGGCAGACCAGGAACAGGTCGCTGTGGGCGCTGTCGGGGAAGGGGCAGCCGATGAACGCATTGAGCGAGGCGAGGCGGTGAATCAGCCCAATGCCGCGGAGAAAGTCGAGGGCGCGGTACACCGTCGGCGGCAGCACCCGTTTGCCGGTCGTGCGCGACAGTTCGTCAATAATCGCGTAGGCGCCTAGCGGTCGGTGATTTTGCCAGATCAGCCGCAATACCGACTCGCGAATCGGCGTCAGCTTGGCGGCCTTGCTCTGGCACAGATTGATAGCCTGGGTCAGCGCGGCGTTCAGGCAGCGGCTATGATCGTGGGCCTGATAGGCCTGCTTCGAGTTGGTCAGCATTGCGGCTACTCCTTGGCGACACGATGCCACCCTTTGACAATGTTACAGTATAGCAATTAAAGCGCGCAGCGCGCTGTCTCAGCGGGGGCTTCGCACAGTGAACCAGGCAGTGATGGCTATTGTCGTCTGCCCAAGCGTTATTTTATAACAAGAGATTCTCCGGCCCATGCATCGATTCGCGATACTCGTACTGCTGCTCGCCCTGCCCGCGTCCGCCAAGCCGGTGGTGCTCACCACGATCAAGCCGCTGACGATGATCGTGGCGGCGGTAGCCGGTGACGCGGTGGAAGTCCGGCAACTGCTGCCGGATGGCGATAGCCCCCATCACTGGTCGCTGAAGATGTCGGATCGCCGCCTGCTCGACAACGCCGATCTGGTGCTCTGGATCGGGCCAGACATGGAGGGTGCGCTGATCGACGGCATTGCACTCCGCGCAGCCGTCAACGTCATTACCGCCGTCGATTTGCCGGCACTCCACTGGCCGCCGGCGGAACCGGGTGAAAGCGTTGGTGTCCGCGACGCCCACGTCTGGCTGAGCCCGGCGAATGCGGTGGCGATCGCCGGCGCGGTCGCCACCTGGCTGACTCGCGCCTACCCGGATCAACAGCCGCGCCTGAGTGCCAATGCAGCGGCCTTTACCGCGCTGATGGCGCGGACCGAAGCCTTAATCGCGCAACGACTGCGCCCGGTGAAACAGGAAAAGTTCATCGTCGATCACGACGGACTGCGGCATTTTGTCGCAACCTTTGGGTTGCGTCAGCTCGGCTATCTGAGCAATGCCGGCGATGTCAATGTGGGTGCGCGGGAAATGAACCGGCTGGTCGCCGAAACCGCGGTGAAATGCGTGGTTGCGGAGCCTGGCAGCAGTCCTCAGCGGGTACAGCACCTGGCCGACAAGCTCAATGCACACCTTGTGGTTATCGATACCTTTGCCGTCGCCGTTGCGCCCGGCGCGGATGCCTATGGCCGCTTCCTCAGCGGCATCGGCGAGCAACTCGCCACTTGTCTCGGGGAGCCGCCGGGGTCGGCAGCACCGCCTTAGGAGCCTGTCGAACTTAAGACTGTCCTACTGCGAAAAAGCCGAATTTGGTTATATTTTGTGCAAATTCTTGTTGAATAGCCCCACTATTCGCCGCAAATTTGCACAAAATCTGCCTCAAATCGGACTTTCCCTCGCTACGGACGCTTAAGTCCGACAGGCTCCTAGCAGCCGAGCTATTCAGCGGGCGTCTGCGTAGCGGTGGTGGATGCGGTGGTGCAGCCGTTGCGCTGGCTGCACCCATGACAACCCGCGGTGGTTGCCGCTTGCGGAGCCAGCCGTGGGGCCAGCCGACGGATCCACGCCGGACGCGATGGCCGGCCCAGCCACGAGGAAAGCCGCAGCCGCTGCGCTGCCATCGCGCTTGGCGCTACCTGGCCGAGCAGATAGATGCAGCTTCCGCCTAGCACCGCAACCAGCAGCAGACCTTGGAGGACGTCGTAGGCGAGCCGCGCGGCGGTCACGACAGTGCACTCGCGATCTGGAAGGTGAGAAACGATGCGGCGTAGGCGAGCCCGAACAGATAAGCAGCGGAGATACCCGCGATTCGCCAGGAGTTGGTTTCGCGGCGGATGACGGCCAGGGTCGACAGGCATTGTGGTGCGAAGATGTACCAGACCAACAGCGACAGCGCGGTGGCCAACGACCACTGGGCAGCGAGAATTGGCGTCAGCTCGGCGGCCGCCGCGGTGTCGGCACCGGACACGGCGTAGACCGTGGCGAGGCTGCTGACCGCGACTTCGCGCGCGGCGAGGCCCGGAATCAGCGCGACACAAATCTGCCAGTTAAAGCCGATCGGCGCGAACACCACTTCCAGCCAATGGCCGACGCGGCCGGCAATGCTGTAGTCGATGGCGGCACCGGGTGCGCCCGCCGGCGGCGCCGGATAACTCGACAGGAACCACAGCAGCACGGTCAGCGACAGGATGATGCCGCCGACCCGGCGCAGAAACGTGCGCGCCCGCTCATACAGGCCCAGCGCGATATCGCGCGGATTCGGCAGCCGATAAGCCGGCAATTCGAGCAGCAGCGCATGTTCGGTGGTATCGCGGCGGACGCGCTTCATCACATACGCCACCGCCAGTGCGCTGAGAATGCCCGCCACATACAGCGCAAACAGCACCAACCCCTGCAAGTTGAAGAGGCCCAACACCGCCTGGCGCGGAATGAACGCGCCGATCAGCAGCGCATAGACCGGCAGCCGCGCCGAGCAGGTCATCAACGGCGCCACCAGAATGGTCGCCAGCCGGTCGCGCGGATCCTGGATCGTGCGCGTTGCCATGATGCCGGGGATGGCACAGGCAAAACTCGACAGCAACGGGATGAAGGAGCGGCCGGTGAGCCCCGCGCCGACCATGAAGCGGTCGAGCAGGAACGCGGCGCGCGGCAGATAACCGGATTCCTCCAGCAACAGGATGAACAGGAACAGGATCAGGATCTGGGGCAGAAACACGATGACGCTGCCGGCACCGGCGATCACGCCGTCCACCAACAGACTGCGCAATGGGCTGTCCGGCAGTAACGTCCGCAGGCCATTGCCCAACGCTGTCACCGCCCAGTCGATGCCCTCCATCAGCGGCGCCGCCCAGGAAAACACCGCTTGAAACATCAAAAACATCACCACGGTGAGCAGCGCCAGACCCCAGACCGGGTGCAGCACCCAACGGTCGATGGCGTCGTCGCGCGCGTCTGTTGCCTGCGGCATGGTGACGGCGAGCTTGAGCAGGCGCTGGACCTCGGCGTGCAAATCGGCATCCGCTGCCAGTGCCTCGACGGTCGGGGCTGATCCCGGCGGCGGCGCCCGATCCAGCTGCTCGATCAGCGCGCTCGCGCCGCCGCTGCGCACGGCGACGGTTTCCACCACGGGCATCCCGAGTTCCCGTTGCAGCAACTCGCGATCAATGCGGATGCCGCGCCTAAGCGCCGCGTCCGCCATGTTGAGCGCCAACACCATCGGGCGGCCCAGTCGCCGCACTTCGAGCACAAAGCGCAAATGCAGCCGCAGGTTGGTGGCGTCGGCGACACAGACCAGCAAGTCAGGCACCGATTCACCGGCAAAGTGGCCGAGGATGACATCGCGGGTCACCGCCTCGTCTGGGCTGGTCGCCGCCAAACTGTAGGCCCCCGGCAGATCCAGCACCTGAATGACTTTTTGCGACGGCGCGGTGAACCGGCCCTCCTTGCGCTCGACGGTGACGCCGGCGTAATTGGCCACTTTCTGGTGGCTGCCAGTCAACTGGTTGAACAGCGCGGTTTTGCCACAATTGGGATTGCCGACCAGGGCGACGCGTAGACTCGACATCAGGGCCTCGTGATCTCGACCTTGACTCTTGCAGCCTCGGCGCGGCGCAGGGCGAAGCGGGTATAGCCGATCTGGATCAGCAACGGCTCGGCGCCGACCGGGCCTGCCGCCAGCACCCGCACCGCCTCGCCGGCGACGAAGCCCAGTTCCATCAGTCGCCTGGCGATGGCATCCGCGGCCGATGTCGGCTCGACAGCTCTGACTGTAGCCATGACGCCTTTGGGGAGTTCGGAGAGACGCAGGTTCAAAATGGTTGCCGCCAAGTGAGAATTATTCCCATTATATGCGAGATTATCCGGGCCGGGACTGACTGCCATGCAAACTCCAGAATGACGCAGCGACCGCCCACTGGTTTGCGGTCTGGAGGTTGGGGTTCTGGGGGGCGAACCGACAACCGGGGCAATGCCGTTACTCATGCCGCCAAAACGTTTGGGCAAAATCAAGCGCGCGACATCGTGTATTCTTGCCCCGTTTCCTCTGGGTAAGTCCTATGACCCCTGCCGCCCCGATTGTTCTCGTCGATGGATCCTCCTACCTGTATCGCGCCTTTCACGCGCTGCCGCCGCTGACCAACTCCAAGGGCCAGCCCACGGGCGCGGTCAAGGGCGTCATCGCGATGCTGAAACGCTTGCAGAAAGACTATCCGAACAGCCCGGTCGCCGTGGTCTTCGACGCCAAGGGCAAAACCTTTCGCGACGACCTGTTCGAGCAGTACAAATCCCATCGCCCGCCGATGCCGGACGAGTTGCGAGCGCAGATCCAGCCGATCCACGACATCGTGCGCGCCATGGGTCTGCCGTTGCTGATCGTCGACGGCGTCGAGGCGGACGATGTCATCGGTACCCTGGCGCAACAGGCCGCCGCCCAGCAGCGGCCGGTGGTGATCTCGACCGGCGACAAGGACATGGCGCAACTGGTCAACGGCCAGATCACGCTGGTCAACACCATGACGGGGACCGTGCTCGACACGACGGGCGTGGCGCAAAAATTCGGTGTGCCGCCCCAGTTGATCGTCGACTATCTCGCCCTCGTCGGAGACAAATCCGACAACATTCCGGGTGTGCCCGGCGTTGGCGAAAAAACCGCCCAGGCCATGTTGCAGAGCATCGGCGGCATGGATGCGATCTACGCCGATCCGGAGCGGGTGCGCACGCTGGATTTTCGTGGCGCCGGCAAGATGCCCGAGCGATTGCTCGAACACCGGGAGCAGGCCTATCTGTCGCGCCTGCTCGCGACCATCAAGTGCGATGTGCCGCTGGATTTGTGCGCTGAAGGCCTGCGCAATGGCGAGCCCGACCACGAGCGCCTGCTAGCGCTGTTCCAGGACCTGGAATTCAAGGCTTGGACCGAGGAAGTGATTGCCGTCGCCCCGCCCGCCGCACCTGTGGTGGATAGCGAAAGGGACTATCAGATAATCCTTACCAAAGCCGCGCTCGATGCGTGGATCGAGCGCTTGCGTGCGGCCCCGCTGTTCGCCTTTGATACGGAGACCACCAGTCTCAACTACATGCAGGCCGAAATTGTCGGTGTGTCCTTCGCGATTAATCCGCACGAAGCAGCTTACGTGCCCTGCGGCCATGACTATCTGGGTGCGCCGGCGCAGCTCGACCGCGCGTTGGTGCTGGGCAAGTTGCAGCCACTGCTGGAAGACCCGCGCCAGGCCAAGCTTGGCCAGAACCTGAAATACGACATGAGCGTGTTGGCCCGCCACGGCATCGCAATGGCCGGGATCGCCTTCGACACCATGCTCGAATCCTACCTGCTCGATGCCGGCGGCTCCCGCCACGATATGGACAGCCTGGCGCTGAAACACCTGGGCGAGACCACCATCCACTTCAAAGACATCGCCGGCAAGGGCGCGAATCAACTGACCTTCAACCAGATCGGGCTGGAGCAGGCCGCGCCCTATGCCGCCGAGGATGCCGACGTCACGCTGCGGCTGCATCAGGTGCTGTGGCCCAGGCTGGTGGCGGAAGGTCGGCTCAAGGCGGTGTTCGATACCCTGGAGATGCCCCTGTTGCCGGTGCTGTCGCGCATCGAGCGCAACGGCGCGCTGGTGGACGGCAAGCTGCTCGCCGCGCAAAGCCGCGAACTCGGCGTGCGCATTGCCGCGCTGGAACTGGAAGCCCAGGCCCTCGCCGGCCAACCCTTCAATCTCGCTTCACCCAAGCAGCTCGGTGAACTGCTGTTCGGCAAGCTCGGCTTGCCGGTGATCAAGAAAACCCCGACTGGCTCGCCGTCCACCGCCGAAGAAGTGTTGCAGGAGCTGGCGCTGGATTATCCGTTGCCCAAGGCGTTACTCGAACACCGCAGCCTCAGCAAGCTTAAATCCACCTACACCGACAAGCTGCCGACCATGATCGACCCCACCAGCGGACGCATCCACACTTCCTATCACCAGGCGGTGACGGCCACCGGCCGGCTGTCGTCTTCCGATCCCAATTTGCAGAACATCCCGATCCGCACCGAAGAGGGACGGCGCATCCGCAAGGCGTTTATCGCGTCGCCGGGCCATCGCCTGGTGGCGGCAGATTATTCCCAAATCGAATTGCGCATCATGGCCCACTTGTCGGCCGACCCCGGGTTGTTGGAGGCTTTCGGCAAGGGCCTGGATGTGCATAGCGCCACCGCCGCCGAGGTGTTCGGCGTCGGCCTCGCCGAGGTCACGCCGGAGCAGCGGCGCAACGCCAAGGCCATCAACTTCGGCCTGATCTACGGCATGTCCGCGTTTGGTCTGGCGCGCCAGCTCAACCTCGGCCGCCACCAGGCGCAGGAGTACATCGACCTCTATTTCCACCGCTATCCGGGTGTGAAGCGCTACATGGATCAGACCCGGGCGACCGCCGCCGAACAGGGCTATGTGGAGACGCTGTTCGGCCGCCGCCTCTATGTGCCCGGCATCAAGGCCGGCAATGGCGCCCAGCGCCAGGCCGCCGAGCGGGCGGCGATCAATGCGCCGATGCAGGGCACCGCCGCCGACATCATCAAGAAAGCGATGATCGCAGTGGATGCCTGGCTCGCGGAAGCAGGTCTCGGCGCGCGGATGATCCTGCAAGTGCACGACGAGCTGGTGCTGGAAGTGCCGGATGCGGAGCTGGAGCAGATTGCCACGGGCCTGCCGGCCCGGATGACGGCTGCCACGGCGCTGGATGTGCCGCTGGTGGTGGATGTCGGTGTGGGCGATAACTGGGATGAGGCGCACTAGGGCACGCTTGGTTAAAAGGGTCTCCCCCAATCATGGTGGGTGAATCAGGGCTTGATTCCGTCAGGGTAGAGCTGTAGCCCACCCAGGTGGAAGTAAATCGCGTTGCGGAACCGTTGTTTGTTTCGAAATCCCCGGGCGCGAGTCTTCACGGTTTTGATGCGGCTGTTCATGCTCTCCGCGTGACTGTTGTCCACACCCAGAAGCACGGCATTGAGAATGCCCCAGAGAGGCTTTTTC
>JBPPNE010000231.1:0-5282 GCA_051306415.1 Porticoccaceae bacterium | reverse complement strand
GTGGTGGCCATACGTTTGGTCCTCGATTCAGGCCGACCGGCGCGGCAGCAGGATTGCTGTCCGAACCGGTCGGCCGCTTTATTAAAGAGCGGGCAATTCGACTCCGGCACCGCCTCGGTCATGACTTCTTGTGCGCGGCCGGCCACCGATCGAACTCGGTGATTTCCTTTTTTGATAAGACGATGATGTCCGTGGCCAGTTTTTGCATCTCCGAGTTTTTGCCGTTCTTGATCTCGGCTTCCGCCATCTCAAGCGCCTTCATGTGATGCATGCGCCTGTTGGTGGCGAAGTCATAGACCACAACGCCGGTCATGGACATGCCTTCCATGTCCTTCATGTCGTCCATCTTCGAGTGATCCGTCTGCTCGGCGGACATGGACTCGTTCTTCGCAGGTTCGTTAGCATTCGCCGACATTGGAGTTGTGGTCACGATCGCTGCAGCAATCACCGCAGCGCGGGCCGTTAAAGTGGAACGGTTTGATGGGGTGAGTCTGCTTTGCAGTGACATGGTGAATCTCCTGAATAGATGGCCAGCGTTAGTGCAGGTGTTCATCGGTGTGTTGATCGCCCTTCGCTTGGGCCTGCGGCCCCGTTGATCATGCGGCCGGGGACGGCGGTTGCCCGCAGCTTATCGGGAGAAATTATTCGACCTGGACAGTTCCTTTCATACCCGCTTCGTAATGACCCGGCACCAGGCAGGCAAAGTCAACGGCCCCCGCCTTGTCAAACTGCCAGATGATATCCCCGCGCTGCCCGGGGTCGAGGGTGACCATGTTCGGTTCGGCATGCTGCATTCCGGGCATCTTGCGCATCATCTCGGCATGTTCCTTCAGTTCCGCCGTCGAGCCGATCACCATTTCGTGGGGCATTTTGCCGGCGTTCTTGACGGCGAAGCGGATCGTTTCGCCCCCTTTAACCTTGAGCGCGTCCGGCGTGAAGCGCATGGTGTCATCCATCGTGACCTCGATAGTGCGACCGACCTTGGCTGGATCGCCGGATTTCCCCGCAGCACCATCGTGCCCGCCGCGGGACATGCCTTCCATGTCATGAGGCATTTGTGCCGTGTCGCCGCGCATGTCATGGCTGCCCGCATGATCACCGCTTGCCAATGCCAGTACAGGCAATGCGCTCAAAATCAGAATTGAAAGCGACTTTTTCATATAGACCTCTTTGTTGGGTTGAAAAAACGTGAAAGTTGAGCCCGCATCGTGCTCCCAAACATACGGAGACGCCGAAGATTCAGAACCAGAAACGCACCCCGGCGAGGAACCGCGTTTCTCCGGTGTCTTTGCCGGCGGCACGGGCGAAATCTGCCGTCTCTCCGAACTTGCGGACCCGTTCGATACCGATGTACGGGGCGAACTCGCGGCGGATCTCGTAGCGCAAACGCAGCGCCACGGAAACATCGGACAGCCCGCTGCCGAGGCCTCGCGCGGCGTCGGATTTGCCGTAGAAATCGGTCTCGACTTTCGGTTGCAGGATCAGCTTCTGCGTCAACAGCAATTCGTACTCCGCATCCAAGCGCAGCGCGCTGCGGCCGTTTTCACCGACATAGGCGGCGGTATCCACGTTGAACCAATAGGGCGCAAGTCCCTGCACAGCGAACGCCAGCCAGCGGCGATCCGGCCCCAGGCCGCTGTCGTAGCGCGCACCGAGCTGGGCATCCCAGAACGCCGCGATGGCATGGCCCCACAACAGCTCGTGCGATTGTTCGAACCGGCCGTCGTCGACCTCGCCCTCCGCCTTCAGCACGGCGCGGTCGTAGGTGCGTCCGTACCAAGCCTGCAAGTCGTACTCGGCGGACGTGTTGTCCTTGGTACGCATCATCTCCAGATTGTCCACCAGTAACGATCCCATACTGTGCTCATCGGCAAGGTGCAGCTTGAGTGGGCCAAAGTCGTGGCCGCCCGAGTAGGCGTGCGGGTCGCGGGCGGCGGGCGGGGGCGAGCCGCCCTGCATGGACATGGAGCCATGGTCCGTACCACCATCGTCGATGTTGCCCGCGTCGCCGGTTTTCCTGGAAGCCGCATCGCCGTGGTTCATTTGGCTGTGGTCGATGCCGGGGGTGGGCTCCATCTCCTCAGCCTTCGTCGACTGGCCGCTGTCGGCGCTCTCTACCTTGTCCATCCGCGGACTGGTCGCCGGATCCTGGGCCCAGACCGCGGACATGCCGAATGCGAGCACGGTGGCGATCCTCTTCATTTGTTTGTTCATCATCGTTGCTTACTCCGTTATTTTGACTGCACCACGCCTGGCCTGAGTGAAGCCAAAAGGCTCAAGCTACGACCACTTGGCGGAACATGCCCGCGTCCATGTGCAGCATCAGGTGGCAATGCCAGGCCCAGCGGCCTGGCGCATCGGCGCTCACCCGGAAGCTGATACGCTGCGCCGGCTGCACATTGATGGTGTGCTTGCGCACCTGAAATTTGCCGTCGGGGCTTTCCAGTTCCTGCCACATGCCGTGTAGATGCATCGGGTGGGTCATCATGGTGTCGTTGACGAAGACCACGCGCAGCCGCTCGCCATGCCGGAAATGCACCGGCGTGGAGTTGTGGAACTCGACGCCATCGATCGACCAGGTATAGCGCTCCATGTTGCCGGTGAGATGCAGCTCGATTTCTCGCTCGGGCTGGCGCGGATCGATGGGCCCGCCGAGGGTGCGCAGATCGGCATAGGTCAACACGCGGCGGCCATTTTTTTCTGGGCCATAGCTTTCAGGGCGATTGCCGCGCAGCCCGACACCGGGGTCGTCCAGATTGGTGCGTGGCGTATCGACCCGCATATCGGTGCTCGGGCCGTACTCGGTGCGGGCGTGGCGCACGCGTACTCCGCTCGCATCCATCGCGCCCATCCCGTCGCTCGCCGCAGGCGGGCTGTGATCCATGGCCATGCCACCATGATTCATGCCTGCCATACCGCCGGTATCCCCGGCTGCCATGTCGGCGCCCATGGCGCCCATCATGTCTGCCATGCTGAGTGGTTCGGGTTTATCCAGCGCGGGCACCGCCGCCGTCATGCCGGCGCTGACCGCCAGCGTGCCGCGGGCGAAACCGCTGCGATCCATCGACTGCGCGAAGATCGTATAGGCCACGTCTCTGGGCTCGACGATGACGTCATAGGTTTCCGCCACACCGATGCGGAGTTCATCCACGGTAACGGGCTCGACATTCTGGCCGTCAGCCTGGATCACCGTCATCTTGAGCCCCGGTATGCGCACATCGAAAAACGTCATCGCCGCGGCGTTGATCAAGCGTAGCCGCACGCGCTCGCCGGGCCGGAACAGCCCGGTCCAGTTGCCGGCCGCTGTCGAGCCGTTCACCAAATAACTGTAGGTGGCAGCGGAGATGTCGGCCAGATCGGTGGGGTTCATCCGCATTTGGTTCCACATCCGCCGCTTGTCGAGGGCGGCGGCAAGTCCGTCGCCAGCAACGTCGCGGAAAAAATCCACCAGGGTCGGCTGGTTGAAGTTGTAGTAGTCGCTGCGCGCTTTCAGCTTGGCGAGAATCCGCATCGGGTCTTCGTCGGTCCAGTCGGATAGCTGCACGACATGGTCGCGATCGGCGTGGATCGGATCGCCACTGGCGGGGTCGATGATGATCGCGCCGTACATCCCCATCTGCTCCTGCATGCCGGAGTGCGAGTGGTACCAGTAGGTGCCGGTCTGCGCCACCTTGAAGCGATAGGTGAAGGTTTCGCCGGGCGGGATGCCCTTGAAGCTGATGCCCGGTACCCCATCCATCTCAAACGGTAGCAGGATGCCGTGCCAATGAATGGAGGTGTCCTCGGCAAGCCGGTTGTGGACGCGAAGGGTGACCACGTCGCCCTCGCGCCAGCGCAGCGTGGGCGCTGGCAGCGAGCCATTGACGGTGGTGGCCATACGCATCGCGCCAGTGAAATTGACTGGCGTTGTCGCGATCGTGAGATCGAACTCGGTGCCGGCAAGTACCTGGGCTGCGCCACTGGATGTGCCGGTGCGTGGGCTGGCAATACCAACGCCGGGAATTAGACCGAGCGCTCCGGCGGTGAGGCCAAGACCCAGCCCCTGAATAAAGCGGCGGCGCGGCAGGCAGACTGCCGAACGGCTGTTGTGGGGATTGTCGTGAAGATTGTCGCGGGAACTGTTGCGGGATGGCATGGAAATGCACCTCAACGCGGAAGAGTCGACGGACAACAGCCCAGCGGGGCCATTGCCATGGCGGCGATCAGGCGGTGAGGCGGGTGGGTGGTCTCAGCAGTTGGCGCTGGTGGGCGGGCAGCGCCGCGCCGGGGCGGGAATGATGCATGAAGCCGGCAGTGCTGGTCACGCCCGCGGGAGTGGCGGTGTCGAGAAGGGCGACGATGCCGCCGCAGGACGCGTGCAGGCAGGGGCAGCCCGCGTGCGTGCCCTGGCCTATAGTGTGCTGATCGGCGTGCTGATCGGCGCACGCATTGCCATTGGCGCGGAGGTTCGTCGCATCACCATGTCGATGTACCGACGCAGCGCTGGCGGACGTGCTGACATCCTGCCGCATCGATGCACCTGCGTTTGCGGGCTGGTTTGCGGGATGGCTCGCTGGGTGCTGCGGCTGACCCCAGGCCAACAGCAGGCCGAGGGCAAGGGCCAGCGCCCGCGGCAATAGCGTTCGCGTTCGCCGGCGGCCTGATTTCCAGTGGGTACGGATCATGCGCCTACTTGACCAGCAATCGGGGGAGCGGTCAATTATTTTGTGCCGCGGATTTGATGGCGATTCGCTGGCAAGGGGTGACCGTCAGTTGCGCCGTGCGCGATCACAGGGCGCTTGGCTTTTCGCGCACAACCCGTACACTGGGGAAAACTCATAACCATAAAATCACCCGGAGGCTGTTATGCCTACTCAAACGTTTCCCCCCATGACCAAGGATTTTCCCAGCTTCGACTGCGACGCCCATATCGCCGAGCCGATGGAAATCTGGGAGCGCGCCGAGGATCATCTCACTCGCGCCGAACTGGCCGCGCTGAAAACCACGCTGTGGTACGACCGCGAATCGGACCAGTTGATCGTCAACGATACCGTCGGCGCCGGTATCCGTTCGAAGGAGGGCCGCGGTACCACCGCTGCGATCAATCTGATCTCGGTCGCCGGGCCGGGCATGAAGCACGCCATCCAGCGCGCGCTCAATGTCCGCAATCTACGTGCGGAGACCGCATTGACGAAGGCGCAATCGGCCTATATCGATCACCGCGGCGCCTACGATCCCAAGTCGCGTTTGCGCGACATGGATTTTCAGGGCATCGACCAGGTAATGTTCATTCCGTCGGACAT
>JBPPNE010000230.1:0-3581 GCA_051306415.1 Porticoccaceae bacterium | reverse complement strand
TGCAGCGCCGCGCCGAAAAACCTGTTCGGGCTCGGCCAGACCGCGGTGCTGTCGGTGGACTCCGCCATCGAGGATTTTCGCCGTATCAAGGAGGCGGGATTCGTAGGCGTGATGATGCCGGGTCGACCGATTCACGAAGACTACGATCACCCGGATTACGACGCCCTCTGGGAGTGTGCGACTGATCTCGATCTGCCGCTGTGTTTCCACATCCTCACCTCGCGGGAGAGTGCGGCCGCGTTGACCGACTATCGCGGCCACAAGCTCAACAGCTTCCTGAAACTCATTCGCGGCGTCCAGGACATGGTCGGACTGTTCGTGCTCGGCGGCGTGTTCGAGCGCCACCCCGATCTCAAGTTCGTCGGTGCCGAGGGCGATGCGGGCTGGCTGCCCCACTTCATGCATCGCATGAACCGTGCCGCCTACCGGCACGGCCACGGCAAAAATGGTCCCCTGCTGCCGCGCCCGCCGAGCGAGTACATCCGCGAAAACGTCTGGCTCACCTTTCAGGACGACTGGGAAGCCTTCGCTTGCGCGCACCGCATGAACTCCAAGCGCCTGCTGTGGGCCAACGATTTTCCCCACAGCGATTCCACCTGGCCCTGGTCGCAAGAGATGCTCGCCAAGCACACGGCCGGCGTGCCTCAGGAAGTTCGCGATCAGGCCATGGGGCTCAATTGCATCGAGCTATTCAACCTGCCGATTGCCACCAATGTAGAGAGCGCTGCCCAGAAGGCCATGCACTAAGCATCGACCAACCACTTCAGCAGCGCCTTCTGCACAATACGTTCTGCACGTTCTGTACAATAATAAAAACGGCGGCGGTGGCCTAACCACCGCCGCCGTTTTCGTCTGAAGCCAGCTTTAACCTTGCGGGCGATACACCTTGATCGGGTGATAATCCTTCTGAAACTTGGGCTGATCGGCCCATTTCACGCCCGTGATGACGCCACCGTCGACGACCAGGCTTTGGCCGGTGACAAAGGTCGAGCGGTTGCCAGCGAGCCAGCAGGCCATCTGCGCGATATCGTCGGGCAGGCCGGAGCGCGGAATCGCCTGCGTCTTGTCGAACACCGACTTCACCTTGTCCACCAGCGCATCGGCCTTGCCAACGGTGTTGGCAGCGAGCGGCGTGGCGATGAATCCCGGACAAATCGCGTTGACGCGGATACTGTGCTCGCCGAGCTCCATCGCCACCGACTTGGTCAGTTGCAGCACCGCTGCCTTGGCCGCCGCATAGGCGTGAGGACTGTAGCCCGCCGCAATACCGGCGACACTGCCGGTATTGATAATGCTCCCCGAGCGCTGTTGCTTCATGATTGGCGCGGCGTGTTTCATGCCGAGGAATACGCCCCGCACCAGCACGTCGAAGGTCATGTCGAACTCATCCACCGGCGTGGCCTCGACGGGGCCGATCACGCCACCAAAACCTGCGTTGTTAAAAATGCAGTCGAGCCGGCCCCAGCGGCTCACCGCCAGGTCGATCGCGGCTTTCACCTGGGCTTCCTGCCGCACCTCCACCTCGGCAAATACCGCCGCGCCTTTCAGCTCCGCCGCCAGCGCTTCGCCGCGCTCGCGCTGCATGTCGGCGATCACCACCCGCGCGCCCTCCTCCACAAACAGACGCACGCTGCGCTCACCGATGCCGCTGGCGCCACCGGTAATCACTGCTACTTTTCCATCAAGTTCCGCCACGACAACCCCCTTATCCGCTGTTGTTTCTGTTGCTATTTCTGTTGGTATTGCTGTAAATCTGCGTCAAGCACACTAGCACCGGATTCCGCTCCAGGCACCGCCATCGCCCAGTCGCTGGGCAAGCGGCGGGCAGCGTCACTCTTGCAGCAACCCGCCAGATGTCATTTCGCCGTCACCTTTTCGGCACCACAGCGCGCGCACCGGTACACTGTTACCAGCTTGCCATGGCGAACGTCAAACTGCTTGTCCTGCCATATTTTCCATTGGTGGAAGCCGTGCTGGCAGAGCCCCTTGCCCTCCCGCTTGGGCGCCTTCGGTTTCTTGAACGGGAGAATGTCGGCGGTCATAGATACAGGATGAAGGCATTGGCGTGCTGGTGCCACCGCACCATCAGCGCCAGCCTCATGGCAACACCACCAGACGGTTCGGCAATTCGTCTTTTTGCGAGGTCACCGGCACATGGCGCGCCAACAGGTCACCACAGGCGTGGATACACTCGATCATCCCCGCATGGGTGGCACCGGCCTTTACCTGGGCGATAAAGCGGTCAACGATGGCCTGCCATTCGCCGTTGGCGACATGCTGACTGATGCCGCGATCGGCGATGATCTCGACCCAGTGCTCGGCCTCCGCAATGAAGATAAGTACGCCGGTTTCGCCACGGGTGTGATGGAGATGGTTGGCGAGAAACTGCCGCCGCGCCAGGCTTTCGGCACACCTGCGTTGGGTTGCCCGCGGCACCAGCCGCAGATGTAGCGCGGGGATATGCAGCACCAATGCGAGCGCCGCAAAGACGCCCCACTGCGCGATCAGCAGGTCATCGCCACTCAGCCACAGCGGGGTAAACTTCAACACCACGGGTGTGAGCAATGCGGCCAGCGCTGCCCACAGCACGGGCACATGGCTATAACTGTCGGCGCGACGCGCCAGCACCGTCACCAGCTCCGCATCGGTACGCCGCTCGACCTCGGCAATCGCGGCCGCGACCTCCGCGAGTTGCGCCGGGGTAAACAGCGGATTGGCACGCGCGCCGCGCGTAAACCTGGCGAATAGTGTCACCGCGAGCCTCCCGTCACCATCTGCCCGAGGCGCCACCGCCACCGAAGCCGCCACCACCGCCGGAAAATCCACCGCCTCCACCAGAACCGCCGCCGAAGCCTCCGGGCAAGAACGGGCCACGTCCGAAACCGCCACCACCACCGCCGCCAATGCCGCGGAGGAAGTTGAACAGAATAAGGATCAGAATCAGCATCAGAATCGGCATTCTGCTGCCGCCGGACTTCGGCGTCGGCGTCGGCGTCGCCTGATATTCACCGCCAAGCGCCTGCACAATGGCCTCGGCACCGGCCTCGACTCCCTCCGCAAACCGCCCCTGTTTGAACGCCGGCACGATGACCGCATTGACGATATTGGCGGCAATCGCATCGGTCAGCACGCCTTCGAGACCGTAACCCACCTCGATGCGGACCTGGCGCTCTTTCAGCGCGACGATCAACAGGGCGCCATTGTTAGTGCCCTGCTGGCCGATGCCCCAGTGGCGCCCGAGCTGATAGCCGTACGATTCGATGTCGTAGCCCTGCAAATCGGGCAGGATGGCGACCACCACCTGGTTGGTCGCGGCTTTCTCGTGGCCGCCGAGAAAATTGTCAAGGCGTTGTTTGGCGCCGGCATCAAGCAACCCCGCCACATCCACCACCCGGCCGCTGAGCGCTGGAAACACCGGCGTGGGCAGTGCTTCCGCGGTGAAGGCGAGGGCAAACCACGCCAGTACCAGGCCAATTCCGAGTCCGCTCGCACCCCACCACGGGCGCCGACGCCAGCGCACATCGGGCATGCGCAAGCTAATTCTTCTTGCTATCAAAATTGACCTCGGGCGCTTTCGCCGC
>JBPPNE010000229.1:0-8537 GCA_051306415.1 Porticoccaceae bacterium | reverse complement strand
GCATACGCATCGTCTTTCAGAGTTGACGTCGAAAGGTTCTTGGCAACCCCTTCATTTACAGCAACTACAGTTGGCCCGACACCCAGCTCCCAGCCTTCCGATTTGTCGAGATAGGTGAGTGCCTTGTCATTCATGAGAAACACTGCGTAGCCGTAGGACTGGGCGCCGGCCTGCAAGCCCCAGGATGCGGATACGGAGTTGTAATAGCCGGCGACGGTCGATTTTTTGGTCAGCACACCTTCACCATAAGAGCCTCCGAACACCAGTCCGGCTTTGACGATGTGGGGGAACACCAGGATGCCCTTGGCCTTCTTCGAAATATCCCGGGCCAGCGGATTGCTCTTGTACAGAGTTTGAAGTGCCTGCTCGGCATCCTTGTTCAGGTCTTCAGCGGTTGATGCGGCGTAGGCGGCGCCGTTGATGAGGCAGGCGTATAGCGCCGCGGCAGTTGCGAGGATCAAAGTGCGAGCACGGCGTCGGAAGTTGTTCATATTGCTCTCCATGGTTGATTGGAACGCGAGGCCAAGCTGTCGTGCCTGCGCACTCGGTGATTGACCTCGCCAGTAGGCTGTAGAGACTTGGGTCATGGCTTGTGCTTGTCGAAGAAGTCATTGACCTGCTTCTCGGCTTCGTCACGCGTAACAGCGTAGCGCTCCTGAATCAGGCCGGCCAACTTCTGCTGGTTGCCTTCGAGCTGCAGCAATTCGTCTTCTGTTAACTTGCCCCAGGCAACCTTGGCGGCGCCGACTTGCTGTTTCCACTTGCCTTTCATTTCATCTGCACTGGGTAGACTCATGATAATTTCTCCTGTTGGCTGAATGGCGAGGCGCTGACTATCGTGATGACGCTCGATCAAAGTAGCGACGAACCAGCGCAGCGTCTGTACGCTATCGTACTTAATCCAAGCGGGAATTCGACGATCGCGCAGGACGACTTCGGTCTAGCTTTCACTGATGCACGGACGCCGAGGATTGCCCGCACGAGCACTTGTGGCAAGCGTTTGACGACGGCGCGTCAGTTAGTCGGCGAATCGATTTAATGCCGGCGAGATTCTTCCGATCAACGATCAGGTTCTGGCCGTGGCTAGAACCCGGTGATCCGCCGCAGTCACCAGGCCGCGGTGGCGGCTTGCTCCGCACATGGCGAACGGCAAGCTCCTGTTCCGGGCACGCCGAAAAGCCGCTCTCACTGTCGTCGTTCCCGCTTGGATCGCGTTCGCGCGAGACCGGGAACAAATCTGACGCTGGGTGCTTCGAGCCGGGGATGGGTTGGGAAATTTCCCAGTACGCGACGAAGGCCCCCGGTGGTTGACAATTTCGGAAGCCATCAGTACGGTTCATTTCGGGAAAAATGGGCGTATACCGCGGAAGGAGGCGGTGATATTGCTCGCCGGCATCCGGTACGGTTGCCATGGCTTATGGGCAGCATCCGCGTGCGGATTCACGACCCATTGAATAGGCTCATTGAATAAAGGGGAGCCGCATGTCGGCAGTGCCATTTATCGCCAAGCTCACGCGTCCCCGGTTGCACAGTGCCCTGAAACGCGAGCGACTGTTTCAGCTCCTTGATGAGCAACGCGCCCATTCGGCGATCTGGATCAGTGCGCCGCCCGGCGCGGGCAAGACCACCTTGGTCGCCAGCTATCTGGAGGCGCGCCAACTGTCGGGTATCTGGTACCAGGTCGATCGCGGCGATGCCGACCCGGCGGCCTTTTTCCACTATCTGACGCAGGCCGTGGGCAATCTCGCGACGGTCGCTCAACCGCCACTGCCTTTGTTTCAGCCCGAGTACATCACCGATCTGGCAGGCTTCGCGCGGCGCTTTTTTCGCGAAGTCTACCGGCGTCTGGGCGGTCCCTCGGTCATCGTGCTGGACAACTATCAGGAGGTACCGCCGGAATCGGACTTTAACGCCGTGGTGGCGGAGGCGATCGAGCAGATGCCCGTGGCGATCAACCTGATCGTCGTCAGTCGCGTTGGTCCGCCGCCCCAGGACGCCCGTCTTGTCGTCAACGGTGTTATTGCCCGTATCGATGCGGACGCGTTGCGCTTGGGCCCCGAAGAAACGGCGGCCCTTGCCACCGCCGACGAGGATATGGACGCCGCCACGCTGGCAACCCTGCACAGCCGCGCCAATGGCTGGGCGGTGGGGGTGGTGCTGATGGCGGATCACCTGCGGCGCACGGGCAGCCTCGACTACCTCGATGCGTCCGAACCGGTGGAGACGGTGTTCGCCTACTTCGGCACCGAGATTTTCCAGCGAGCAAGTTTCGATACGCGCCTGTTTCTGCTGCGCACGGCCTTTTTGCCGCAGATCACCGTCGCGATGGCCGAGACTCTTTCCGGCAATTCCGAGGCCGGAGACATATTGGATCGCCTGTATCGCCAGCATTGGTTCACCGACCGCCGCAGCGGCGCTCAGGTCAGTTATCAGTACCACGCGCTGTTCCGTGAGTTTCTGCTTGCCCGTGCCGCCGCGACCCTGAGCGCGGGGGAGCTGATTGACATCAAGCTGGTGGCCGCGGCGCTGCTGGCCGATAACGACCAGCCCGAACTCGCGATCGCGCTACTCGCCGAGATCGGCGACTGGGCGGCATTGACCCGACTGGTGGTCGAGCGGGCGCAGAGCCTGGTGGCGCAGGGGCGTTACGCCACTCTGGGCGATTGGATCCGCGGTGTGCCGGCGGTGGTGATAGCGCACACGCCCTGGCTGCTGTTCTGGCGCGGTCGGGCGCTGATGCCGTTCGACCCGATGGGCAGCCTGCCGGATCTGGAGCGCGCGTTCATGCTGTTCCGTGAACACCGCGATGCCCCCGGTGTGTTCTCTGCCTGGGGCAGCATTATCAACGCAATCGTCTGGGACATCTCCGGCGACCAGCGCCGGCTCGATAAATGGATGGGCGTGCTCGACGAGCTGAGTGCCGAGCATGCCAGTTTCACCCATCCTCAGATAGATTGGCTGATTGCCTATAACGCGATGAGTAGTCTGTATCTGCGCGAGCCGCAGAACCCCCGGTTGGACGAGTGGAAGACCCGTGCGCTCGAACTGGCGCGGCAAAGTGGCGATGTCACCTGGCGACTGCCGACCGTGCACATGGCCATGCTGGTCAACATCATGCGCGGCGATCATGCGCGGGCAGTGGTGGAAATGGCTGAATATCCACGGATCGGCGAAGCCAATCTGCTGGAGGCGCAGACCGCTTTGCTGTATTTCGGCCGTGCCTATTTTGAATCGCGAATGGGCGAGTTTGAAACCTGCCTCGCCACCGTCGACACAGCGATGGCAACCTCCGATACCTCAGGTATTCATGCCTGGGATCACCAGGTGCTGACGCATGGCGTCACCTCGTCGCTGTTACTGGGGGATCTCAGCCGAGCCGGACAATTGCTGGCCCGGCTTGGCGCCGATCCCAGAGCTCGCGCCGGGCATTCGGGTAGCAACTATCACCTGGTTGCCGGTTGGTACGACTATCTTCAAGGTGAGCGCGAGCGCGCGCTGGTCCACGCTACCGCTGCGGTGGCTTGCGCTGACGCGGTGGGGACCGTTTACATGGCCGGCGTGTCGCGCCTTGGGCTCGCCCAGGCGCTTTATGGCCTGGGTAACATCGACGCTGGGCAGAGTGTGCTCGGCGCGGCACTGGCCATCGCGCGAACCATTGGCAGCAGGAGCCTGGCGCACATGTGCCACCTGGTGGCGGCCGCTTTTGCCTACAGTGAAGGTGACACCCACGCCGGCGACGCCGCGCTGATCGAGGGTTTGCGCTGCGGTCGTGAGGAGCGCTACATCAGCTATCCCTGGTGGCGTGCGGAGATGATGGCAACGCTGTGCGCCCGCGCGCTGGAAATTGACACCGAGGTCGACTATGTCCAGCACATCATTCGTGCCCGCAAGCTGCGCGCACCCTCGCCGGATATTGAGAACTGGCCCTGGCCGGTGAAGATCTACACGCTCGGGCGTTTCTCGCTGGTGGTCGATGGCGCGCCGGTCAGCTTCGCGCGCAAGGCGCAGAAGAAGCCGCTCGCGCTCTTGCAGGCGCTGATTGCGCTGGGCGGGCGCGACGTCGACGAATGGCGGCTGGCCCAGGCCCTCATCGACGACGGCGACGACGGCGACAGCCTCAAGACACTGAGCATGACGCTGCTGCGCTTGCGCAAGCTGCTGGGGCACACTGACGCCGTGATACTCACTGGCGGTAAATTGAGCCTGGATACCGCCCACTGCTGGGTCGATGCCTGGGTGTTCGAGCGCGGACTCACGGCGCTGAGTGAGCCGACGCCATCGCCACAGGCGCTGGACAAGGTCTTGCGACTCTACGGCGGGCCTTTTCTACAGCGCGAGACGGAGCGGCCGTGGATGCTCGCCACGCGCGAGCGGCTGCATGGCAAATTTCTCCACGGCTTGCGACGCCATGGCCAGTGGCTGGAGGACGCTCAGGACTGGCCAGCAGTGATCACCTGGTATCAGCGTGGGCTGGAGAGCGATCCCACTAGCGAGGTGCTCTACCGTCGGCTGATGCTTTGCCATCAGCAGCGCGGCGAGCCGGCCGATGCGATCAAGGTTTACCAGCGTTGTCGCAGCATGTTGTCGATGCTGCTCGGCATTGCGCCGAGTGTGGAGACAGAGGCGTTGCGCAAGCGGCTGGTCGACGACGGCTGAGCCTGATCGACGGCCGATTCATCAATTTCAAGGATGCTCTGAATAACCTGATTCCGTCCATGGTTCGACCCTTCGACAGGCTCGGGGCTCACCACGAACGACATCAGTAGGTTACCGTTCCTTCTGAGCGCAGTCTGACCTGAGCTTGACGACGCATCGCCGGACTTGTTCAGAGCATCCCTAACGGCATCGCGCTTTTTCCGCCCCCGCCTGATCGGAGCCAGGAAGGCTCTGAATACGTTCTCGTTAGCCGTTCTCGCGACCGCGGAAACCTGTAACCAACCCTGCGCTAGGTGCCTGCTTGTGCGGGGATGACAGCCGAACAGTGCTTATCCAACGGCGGAAACGGGCTAACGCCTGCACCACTGCTCGGTGACAGCAGGCCTGCTTTGTATCCACAGCTTTGCCAACACGGCACTCCAACACCGAACTCGCGAGCCTTTGTCCATCAGTGACGCCAGCCTCGCAGGGCTGCCTGGATCACTCCCTCTATTGTCATTTGCCGCAAACCTCGGTGCTCGCTTCGTCTCTCTGTCACCGCGTGCAGGCCTCGGCTCCCCACGGCAACCGCTTGCACCCTGTGCCCGTCGCGTCAACTGAGGCGCCTTGAACTGGCTTTTTTCCCAATCCGTTACTCATACGTGACTTTACGTGCCTGCGTCGGGTCTACATTGGCCATCGGCGGCATTTCGGCGTTGTTATGAAGGTGCAGGGATGTTGCTTTGGGGCGCTCGCAGAAGATCTGTCGAGCGAAATGTTGTCATCAAGGGCGCGCATCATGAAACGGCCGACCAGTACCTGTTCGGTTTCGCCCGTGATGCCAAGCGTCACCAACGTTGTTAACGCCAACTACAAGGAGCAAGTCATGTATCAGAAAAGTCTTTTTGCCATCCTTTTCACAAGCACACTTCTGCTCGCCAATGCTGTCCAGGCGGGAGGCCGTGGTCGCGCCGCGGAACCTTGGATTGACGCGACGCAGATCGACGCCCAGCGATCGGTGTTGACGATACAGGGTCATAGTTTTGGTTCCGCAACACCCGCCGTATTTCTGGGCAAGCAGCCGCTGAAAGTACGGCAAAGCTCCGACCGGGAGATCGTCGCGGATTTACCGGACAGCCTGAGCATGACGTCCTACCGCCTGGTCGTGGTCACGGGGTCGCCGACGCGCGTCAGTTCGGCGCCGTTCTTTACCACCATTCTCGCTGACAGCAATTGAGACGATGCCTGCCACGCGCAGTCGCGGTTGTGCGGACTCCGACTGCGCGTGACCACGGCAAGTTCTCGGGACTTGGCGATAGGCCGATGTTGTGTCAGACATACATTGTCATGCCCGTCCAGGCAATGACCAGAAGAGGATTTTACTGTGGAACAAGTTGAAGTTGTGACGGGCGCCAGCCCAGAGACAATGGAGTCGCTGCGGTTGCCGGCGGAGTTTGATGGGGCCGCCTACGCAACGGCACTGGAGATCGACGCATTGCTCACCAAGCATGAGGCGACAGAGGCGGCGCTGGAGGCGAAGATTGCCGCGCACCGACACATCGCGTTATCGCACCTGTTGACGTTCCGTGGGACCAAGGCCCTCGACATCAACCGGTTCCGCTGGCCGCCTTTCCTCTACATTCCCAAAGGCGCCAACGCCGGTGACTATTGGATCAGTCCCGCGCCTGAGGATCACCGCTACGGCCTCGAGTGGACCTCGCCGGCAACGGCAGAGGCCAACATGGCCTCGCGCCAGGACGGCACCCTGTTCAGCTTCGGCCAGCTCCGCAACGAGAGTCTGAGCAGTGCCCAGTCTTCCGAATCCGGCGTTGGGGTGTTCTATAAACCACCCATGACACTGGGAGTCATCGACCTGCAACCCCATGTCGAGTGTTCCGGTACACTGCGCACCTTCATGGAATTTTTCCCCCAGTTGGCGGCGGGGTATGTCGAGGTCAAAGCGCATCTGTTGCTCGCCGCGTGGCAACAGATTCCCGGTGGTTTTGATTTGCTGGGCTTCAAATTGTTCGACGTCGCCACCTCCGGCCGTCGCGACCAGTCCCACGGGCCCGAGCTCCTTGGCTTCCAGAACTCATTTGCTGGCCCGGGCCTGTCGGCCCCCTTTGTGGTGCAGGGTGGTCGTAGCTACCTGCTTGGCGTAGTGGGTCGAATCAGTGTCACTTCTACGCTGAGGTCGACCGCCGCCGGTGGGACGCTTGCTCCGATCAGCAACACCAAACTCCGTGTCTGGGGCTCGATGAACTGCGTCATTCCGCAAATCGATGTGTTGACGAAGCGGGTTGATATCTCCTAGTTTCGAGTATCGACACGCTGTTCACCTCCAGGGGGTAGCGGGTGGCTTGTATCCGAGGGTGGAATGGGGTCTGTGGATATTGTAATGATGCATAGCCAAGGTAACAGGGCATCCGGTGCGTGCAGCCAGCGCCAGGGTGACCTTGCCCCGATTTCTCGGACATCCAGTTAAGCCACATGCCGTACTCGAATGCTGCGGGCGAGAGATACCCGAGCCGCGAGTGTAGGCGCTTCCGATTGTAATAGGCCTCAATGTAGTCAAACACGTGATCTTGGGCCGCTTGCCGAGCGACAAAACGCTCACCGTGAATAGCCTCAACCGTGAGACTATGGTTTCAGCTCTCCATGGCAGCATTGTCGTAGCAATCGCCCTTCTTGCTCATGCTGCACACCAGGCCGTTATCCCGCAGCAGGCGCTGGTAATCGCCCGAGCAATATTGGCTGCCACTGTCAGAGTGGACGATGACGCCACGCGGCCGCTTGCGACCGCCACAGCGCCATCTGTAATGCGTCACAGGCCAGCTTGGCCGTCATGCGCTCCGGACATGGCCAAGCCCACCACCCGGCGGGCGTACAGGTCGAGCACCTCGGCCAAGTAGAGCCAGCCCGCGTCCGTGGCGATGTAGGTGATGTCGCTAACCCACTTCTGGTTCGGCATCGTGGCGATGAAGTCCTGCTCCAGCAGGTTGAGGGCCACCGGCAGGTTGTGGTTGGAATTGGTCGTCACCCCTCAATCTCCGGCTTTGCCCGGCAATAAATCCTTGATCCGCTCCCGCTGCGCGTCCAGAATCGCTCGACGATCCATCATCCCAACTCCATCAATGAGTAGGAAAAATAAGCTAACTCTAAATTGTTAACACGACCTAACAACAACCAACAGGTGGAGCGAGCAGGAGGGAGCATGAGCGAACTATACGGCGACAAACACCGCGAACTGCAGGAACATTTTCAAACCCGCAAGATGGCGGATCGCATTGAACAATCGATTGTTAGCGACAGCCTGTCAGACCAGGGCAAGGCATTCATTGAATCCCGCGACATGTTTTTTCTGTCTACCGTGGACCATCAAGGCCGCCCGACGGTGTCCTATAAAGGCGGCGATGCCGGCTTTATCCGGGTGCTGGATGATCGTACCATCGCCTTCCCCAATTACGATGGCAACGGCATGTTCTTTTCGATGGGTAATATCGCCGGCAATGCCAACGTCGGCCTGTTGCTGATGGATTTTGAACAGCCCTTCCGCATGCGCATTCAGGGAACCGCATCGGCACAGGTTGATGATCCGCTGCTCGCCAAGTACGTCGAGGCGGACATGATTATCCGTGTCGCCGTATCCCAAACCTGGATCAACTGTCCGCGTTACGTCCACAGGTACAAAAAAGTAGAGCAGTCCCGCTACGTTCCGCAGGCGGTCTGCGAAACGCCTTATGCGGAGTGGAAGCGCATCGATTTCCTGCAGGACGCCCTGCCGCCGAAGGATTGGGGCAAAACTGAATTGCAGGGTGGCACCCTGACCATGGCGGAGTGGGCAGCAAAAGTCGGACGTGGGGAGGGTTGATCCGCGACGCCGGACAGACGCCAGGTATGGG
>JBPPNE010000228.1:0-9022 GCA_051306415.1 Porticoccaceae bacterium | reverse complement strand
GCAGTGGCCAGCATCAGGCCACGGATATTTTCGATTTTCATGGGGCAACTCTCCATCTGTGGATAACGGGGGAACCGGGCGACATTATGGACGGCCGCTTCAGTTTGGAAGCACCTTCGACCGCCGCTAGCGATTTGGCCGGCCTCCGATGCTGGAGGGTAGACCACCTATATCAGGGTTTGTTACGGGACTGTCGATAATTACTTGGCGATGGGTTGGCGCCGTGCGCGACGCTCGGTATCGGTATGGCGTGCCGGCGCCCCGCGCTGCGGGTGAATTGGGGCCAGTTGCTGTCGTTGAGCGCCGCGTGGAGCTTCTTCAAATGGGTGGTTTAAGTGGAGCCTTCAAGTGACGCCGCGCTACGGCGTTTGCTTTATAATCCGCTTCCATTTCTTGTTGTCGCAGCGGCACTGCCGCCAATCCCTATGTTTAGCACTTTTGAAATTCGCTCCCTGTTGGCGCTGGTGTTTCTCTACGCCACGCGCATGCTAGGCCTGTTCATGCTGTTGCCGGTGATGGCGCTCTATGCCGCCGACTATTCCGGCAGCAGTTCGCTGTACATCGGCATTGCGCTCGGCATTTACGGCCTGACTCAGGGCCTGCTGCAAATTCCCTTTGGTCTCGCATCGGATCGACTTGGCCGCAAGCGGATGATCCTGTTCGGTGGGCTGCTGTTTCTCGCCGGCAGCATACTCGCCGCCTTTGCCGATTCGATCTATCTGATCATCGCGGGCCGCGCGCTGCAGGGCGCCGGCGCGGTGTCCGGTGTGATCATGGCCCTGCTGGCGGATCTCACCCGCGAGCAAAACCGCACCAAGGCGATGGCGGCGGTCGGTGGCAGCATCGGTATGGCGTTCGCGGTGGCGATGGTGTTGGGGCCGTTGGTGGCTAGTCGTTGGGGGCTTGCCAGCGTGTTCTGGCTGACCGCGGTGCTCGCCGGTATCGGCATCCTGATCGTTCTTTTCGCTCTGCCCGACCCGGTATCCCACGCCGGCCGGGAGGTCATCCCGATCCCTGAAATGATGACGCGAGTGCTCCACGATGGCGAATTGATGCGCCTCAATCTCGGCATTTTTGCGCTGCATTTCGCCCAGATGGCGAGCTGGGTCGCGGTGCCGGTGCTGCTGGAGCAGACCCTCGGCTTTAGCCGCGATCACCACTGGTGGCTGTATCTGCTGACCATGGGCGGCGGCTTCATGCTGATGGTTCCCTTCATCTGGTACGGCGAGACGCGGCGGCGGATGAAGCCGGTGTTTGTCGGCGCGATCGCCTTGCTGCTGGTCGCTGAAGCCATTCTCGCCGAGGCGAGCGCGGGCTTCAGCGTCGTGGCGATTGGACTGCTGGTGTTCTTCACCGCCTTCAACCTGCTTGAGGCTTCGCTGCCATCGCTGGTCAGCAAGCTGAGCCCGGCCGGGATGCGCGGCACCGCCATGGGAATTTACTCGACCAGCCAGTTTTTCGGTGCCTTTTGCGGCGGCGTCGCCGGGGGTTTTACCGCCCATCATTTCGGCTTCACTGCGGTGTTCTGGCTCTCCCTGGTGGTCGTCCTGGTCTGGCTGATCGCCGCCGCATCCATGCAACCGCCGCGCTATTTGCGCAGCCTGACGCTGCCCATCAATGACGGCGAACAACTCGATGCGCGGCGTTTTCTCGGCATCGTCCCCGGCGTCGAGGACTTGGTGGTTATCCCGGCACAGCAAATTGCCTATGTCCGGGTCGATGACAAATGCTTTGACCAGGCCGCTTTTGAAGCCATTCTGGGGCGACCTTTCGCCGCCTGATCGATGGCTGAAAGGGCAAATGGCGTTGCCTGGAGTGAAGCAGTACACTGCCGCGAGTACGGCAATTCTATCCAAACCGATCCACATCATCGACGGGAGGGCAGACACATGGCCAGAGGCATCAACAAGGTAATTTTGATCGGCAACCTCGGCAAGGATCCGGAGACCCGCTACATGCCCTCCGGCGGCGCGGTCACCAATCTCACCCTCGCCACCAGCGAATCCTGGAAGGATAAGCAGTCCGGCCAGATGCAGGAGCGCACCGAATGGCACCGCGTAGTTTTCTTCAATCGCCTCGCTGAAATCGCCAGCGAATACCTGAAAAAGGGTTCGAAGGTTTATATTGAAGGCTCCCTGCGCACGCGCAAATGGCAAGGCCAGGATGGTCAGGACAAATACACCACCGAGATTGTCGCCAACGAGATGCAGATGCTCGACGGCAAAGGCAGTGGTCAGCCGGATTATGCCCCCGCCATGGGCGGACAGCGGGCGGCCGCGGGCGGTCAGCAGCATCCGTCAGCTCCAGCGGATATGGATCACGCCCCGGCGGGTTTTGACAGCTTCGACGACGATATCCCGTTCTGAGCGACTCTGAACTGATCGCCGTTCGGATCAGATTCGGGCGCCTGACTGCTTTTTTGGCGCCACGCTGTCAGCCACTGGTTAGGCCCCGTCGTAATCGATACCCACTGACCGCTTTGCGCGCCTGACTGACAGCATCCAGCGAGTTTCTTGATCGAGCCCCCAGACGTTTCCCAAGCGTTGCCAAATCGAGCCTTGCACTGCGTGATTGAATCCCGGTATATTCGGGCCGCCCACGCATCTTTGATAGGGAGTCGATCAATGGCAAGCGTGAACCAATCAATAATAATTCAGGCGGCAGGAGGCTTGGCGTTGTCTGCGGGCGCAGGCGACATCGTGTCGGCAGCCGCTATCCGAACAGAAATCCCCCTATCCCGAGCACCCCATCCGATTGCTGCGGCGACTGTGTCTCGCGGGTTCGGTCACACCGCCAGTCGCAGTGGCACGGTTGGCCCGAGCGGTTCACGGCCTTTGGCTCGAAACCTTCGGTTTTCGCGGCACCACTCCCCTCGTCCCCCAGCACAGGAGCCTTTATCATGCCCGCAGCATTGACTTATCCCGGCGTCTATATCGAAGAGCTCCCGAGCGGGGTGCGCACTATCACGGGAGTTGCGACCTCGATTACCGCCTTCGTCGGTTTTACGCGGCGCGGCACGCCGGACAAGACCGAGTTCGTGACCAGTTTCGCCGACTTCGAGCGTAGCCACGGCGGTCTGGATCGCGAAAGTCCGCTATCCTATGGCGTGCGCCAGTTCTTCCTCAACGGCGGCACGCAGGCGCTGATCGTGCGCGTGGCGAGCGGCTTTGCCAGCTCGGCCTGGGCGCTGGCCGATGCCGGTGCAGCCGTGCTCAATGCCACCGCCGCGAATCCCGGCGCCTGGGGCAACGATTTGCGCCTGAGCGTCGATAGGGTCAACGTGCGCAACCCGGACGCGGAGTTCAACCTCATCGTCAGCCAGCTCGTCGTGCAGGGCGGTGTGGGCACGATGCAGGTGCTGGAGACGCACCGCAATCTCACGCTCAACGCGCAGTCGCCGACGTTCGCGCCCTCGGTCGTCAACGCGGCCTCGCAGCTCGTGCGTGTGCAGCGCGCGGCCGGGCTCACGTTCAACCAGGCGGGGTCTGCGGTGAGCAAGGTCGTCACGTTCCCGCTCAATCCGGCATTGCGCGCGATCGTCGGCTTGGTGGATGGCACGACGCCGTTCCGCCTGGAGCTGGCGCCCGGCGCCATCGCCGACATGACTGCCCTGGTCACTGCCGCCACTGCCGCGATTACGGCCGCCGGTCTCGGCGCCCGGCTCGAAGCCGTGTCCTCGCTCGCCGACGGCAGCGCGGGCGCGACTTGCCTGAAGCTCAGTTCGCGCGCGAACAGCGATGTCTCCGCGGTCGTTGTGGGCAAGGGTAGCGGTGGTGAGCTGCCAGCGTTGATCGGCCTGGGCTTGGCCAACGGTGGACGCGAGTTCACCGGCGATGCACAGCACCGGCCGATCGCCGTGACCGACGCGGTGCCCGGCACCGCCGGCAACGACGGCACGCGCGGCACGGCGGCCGAGCTGATCGGCAGCGCGAGCGCCAAGACCGGCATGAACGCGCTGCTCGACGTCGAGCTGTTCAACCTCCTGTGCGTGCCCGAGACCTTCGACCTGGCCGATGATCCAGCGGCGAGCGTGATGCAGAACGCCGCTCAATTGTGCGAGAGCCGCCGTGCCTTCTTCATCGCTGACGTACCGGCGGGAAGGACGCTCGACGATGTCGCGAACTGGATCAACGGCGTTCTGCAGAGCCGCAATGCCGCGACCTATTTCCCAGCCATCAAGATTGCCGATCCCCTCGACCAGTTCCGGCCGCGGCCGATGGCGCCGTCCGGAACGCTTGCGGGCATCTATTCGCGCACCGATGCCGAGCGTGGCGTCTGGAAGGCTCCCGCGGGCACCGACGCCGCGCTCAAGGGCGTGGCCCAAATCGCACTGCCGCTTAACGACGCAGAGAACGGGCGGATCAACCCGATGGGTGTCAACGCGCTGCGTAATTTCTCCGCCTACGGCCGCATCGTCTGGGGCGCGCGGACCTTGAAGGGCTCCGATGCCCAGGCCGACGAGTATAAGTACATCCCGGTGCGCCGCTTGGCCCTGTTCATCGAAGAGAGTCTGTACCGGGGCACCCAGTGGGTCGTTTTCGAGCCCAACGACGAACCCCTGTGGGCGCAGATCCGCCTGAATCTGGGTGCGTTCATGCAGAACCTGTTCCGTCAGGGGGCCTTTCAGGGGCGCTCGCCGCGCGAAGCCTATTTCGTCAAATGCGACCGTGAGACCACGACCCAGAACGACATCAATCTGGGTGTGGTCAATATCGTCGTTGGCTTCGCGCCGCTGAAGCCGGCTGAATTCGTGGTCATCAAGTTGCAACAGATGGCTGGACAAATCGACGTCTAAGGAGCAAGTGCCATGGCCCAATTCAGCGTCAATGCCTCGCGTTTCGACCCGTACAAGAATTTCAAATTTCGCGTCAAATGGGATGGCCGCTATGTCGCCGGCATCAGCAAGGTGGGCGCGCTCAAGCGTTCCACCGAATTGGTCGAGCACCGCGAAGGCGGCGACCCCTCGACATCGCGCAAGTCGCCGGGCCGCACCAAGTTCGAGGCGATCAGCCTTGAGCGCGGGGTTACCCACGATGTCGAATTCGAGAGGTGGGCCAACAAGGTGTGGAACTTCGGTTCCGGCCTGGGAGCCGAGGTGTCGCTCCAGAATTTCCGCAAGGACCTCATCATCGAGGTCTACAACGAGGCCGGACAGCTCGCCCTCGCCTACAAGGTGTTCCGCTGCTGGGTGTCCGAGTACCAGGCGCTGCCCGACCTGGACGCCAATGCCAATGCGGTGGCAATCCAGACCATTAAGCTCGAGAACGAAGGTTGGGAGCGCGATTACGAGGTCGCCGAGCCAGCCGAACCCAGCTTCAACGAGCCCGCCTGAATCCCATGAGCCCGTCGCCGGCGCAAGTGCTCGAATGCTGGGAACGCGGCGGGAGCCGGCATCCCCTGGATCGCGCCCTGCTGCTGGTGGCCAGCGCGCTGCCGGGCTGTTCGCTGCCGGAGTTGGCCGAGATGCCGCTGGCGCGGCGGGATCAACAGCTGCTTGCGCTGCATCGCGCAATGTTCGGGCCCGGACTGCCGGGTTATGTCGATTGCCCCGCCTGCAACACCCGCCTGGAGTTCACGCTTGATGCGGAAACCCTCGGCGCAGAGGTCAGTAGCGGCGGCGACACGTTCATCGAGATCGATGGCCTGCGCATCCGCCGGCCCACCAGTCGCGATCTGGCGAGTGTGATCGACGCGGCGGATCCACCGTACCGGCTCGCCCAACGCTTGTGCGCCGATGCCGATGGCGAACTGCCGGTGCTGACGCCCGCGCAGGTTTCCCTGGTCGAGTCCGCGCTTGAACAGGCCGATGCGGCGACCGACATTGCGTTGAATTTTTGCTGTGCCCACTGCGATGCGGGTTGGCAGACCGGGTTCGATATTGGCGACTACCTGTGGCGCGAAATCGACGCCCGCGCGCAGGGGTTGCTGGCCGACGTGCACACGCTGGCGCGCGCTTACGGCTGGAGCGAGCGCGATGTGCTGGCCCTGAGTGACGCCCGCCGCGCCGCGTACATCGACCGGGTGCTGGCGTGAGCGGCTATTTCGAGCGCCTGCTGGCGCGCGGCCGCGGCGGCGGCGCTGGCATCCGCCCGTTCCGGCGCCCTGCCTACGCGACGACTTTCACGGCCGTTGCCGACGGTGACGCAATGGCGGCGGCACAGCGTTTGCCGGATCAACCAGTCAGTGGCGACGCTGTAGCGAACCAGCCATCGACCGCATCAACCGCCGGAGTGGCGGTTCGCACGCCCGCATCTGTCGATGACGCGATGCCTTTTGCCCCGCCGGGGATCGAATCTTCACGGGTTATCGTAGCCGATGGCGAACCCGGTGGTATCGCCAGCCACTTGTCGCAATTGGAATCCACCCTGGCGCTGCCGCAAAGGGGTGACGAATGGGGTGGCGATACCGGAGCTCAGGGCGCCGTGCGCGCGGCCGATACCTCGCCGCCGGTGACCTTGGCTGGCCACGATGAATTTCGTCTGCTGCCGCCGGTATCGGCGCACGCGCCGAATGCAGCCCGATCCGCCATGCCGGCAACGATGCCAGTCCGCGACCCGGCGCGCGCCACCGATCCGTACGTTGGCGGACGTCGCGACGCACCGGCAGCGAGCGAGACTACCGAAATCCACGTCAGCATCGGCCGCATCGAAGTCACTGCGGTGTCGGCGCCGGACCCGCCCAAACACAAGCCCGCCGCCGGCCCCAAGGCGATGTCCCTCGATGATTATCTGAGCAAGCGCCAGCGGGAGCGGACATGAGCACGGCGCTGGCCATCGCTGGCGTCACCGCGGTATTGCGCGACATGCTCAACGACGGCCTGATCAATCACAACGTCAGCGGTGTCATCGGCACCACGGTGAGGGTCACCGCCCTGCCGCCCGACCGGGTGCCGACGGCACCTGGCGCTGAACATACCCAGATCAATCTGTTCATGCATCAGGTCACCCCCAACCCCGGTTGGCGCAATGAGCGCTTGCCCGCGCGCGACGCAGCGGGCAGCCAGCGCCTGTCGAATCCGCCACTGGCGCTGGATCTGCACTACCTGGTCAGCGCCTACGGCGCCGAGGACCTGCACACGGAAATCCTGCTTGGCTACGCCATGCAGCTGTTTCACGAAAACCCGGTGTTGAGCCGCGCCGCCATCAACACCGGGCTGTCGCCGTCGCCGGATGTCGGCGCGGTGCTGCCAGCGGCCTTGCGGGCACTGGCGGACTGCGGGCTGGCGGATCAGGTCGAGCACATCCGCATTACCCCGGCGAGCATGAATACCGAGGAGATGTCGCGGCTGTGGTCCGCACTGCAGGCAAATTACCGCCCCACCGCGGCTTATCAGGTGTCGGTAGTGCTGATCGAATCGACGCTGCCGGCGCGCAGTCCGCTGCCGGTGCTGAACCGGGACATCAGAGTGCAGCCGGGCGTGTTGCCGCCGCTGCCGATGCTGCAAGAAGTGATGCCATTCGGCGGCCAGCCCGTGGCACGCATGGACGAGACCGTCGATCTCAACGGTTTCCATCTTGACGGCAGCAGCCGTGGGGTGCTGCTGATCAATGAGCGCTTCGACGTCTCGGAAACACTGGTGGCGAGCAACGCCAGTACCGCGGGACGGATGCAATTCAGGATTCCAGCGGGGCGTGCGGCGGATTTTCCCGTTGGCGTCTATCAGGTGTCCGCTCGCGTGGTGAGCCCCGGGGAGACTGAAGCGCGCGAGACCAATCGGATGGCGCTGGTGCTGGCGCCGCAAATCCTCGGATTGCCCATCACCACGCCGCGCGACGGCGCGGGGACCGCGGCCTTCACGCTCAACTTTCAGCCGCAACTGCGCGCGGGCCAGGCGGTGTCACTGGTTCTCGGCCAGCAGGAAATCGCGCCCCAGGCCTTCGCGGCGCCGACGGACAGGCTCGATTTCATCATCGCAGACGCGCCGGTCGGCGATCACCTCGCGCGCCTGCGCATCGACGGCATCGACAGCCCAATCATCAACCGGGCCAATACGCCGCCCGACCCGCCCACGTTCTTCAACCACCGCATCCACATCATATGAACGCTATCGGCGCGCAGGCCGGCACGGCGACCGACTGGAGCGAAGCCAACCAGCGCCTGTTGGTGGCCGAATTGGCGCGGCTCAAACTGCGCCTCGGCGGCGAGGGCGATGTCGTCGCTGCGCAACAAGCCGTGGCGGCAGCGCGCGCGGCAATGCCCGGCATCGCGGCCATCGATCAACTGGCCGAAGCCTTCGCGCTGAGCACCTTCGAGCGCGACCTGCTGCTGTTGTGTGCCGGTATCGAGATGGATGCCACGGTCGCCGAGCGCTGCGCCGGCGCCCAGGGCGACACGCGCCGCACTCATGCCAGCCTGGGCCTAGCGTTGGGCGTGCTCGACGATCCGCACTGGAGCGCGCTGGCGCCGGTACGGCCATTGCGCCGCTGGCGGCTGCTTGAGGTGGATGATAGTGCGGGGCTGGCGCAGGGTCGCCTGCGTATCGACGAGCGCGTGTTGCACTACCTCGCCGGCGTCAACTACATCGACCCGCGCCTGCAGCCCCTGCTGCGTGCACGGGTGACACCGGAAGTGATGGCGCCGACGCAGCGGGATCAGTGCGCCGCAGTGCTGGTGTCATTGGATCAGCGTCTGGATCGTCCACCGGTGATCCTGCTAGTGGGCGACGACCCTGCCGGTCAGGCCGACATCGCCGCGCAAGCCGCCGCTGCGCTGGGCCTTACCTTGCAGGTCATGCGTGCGGAAGACGTGCCGCAAGGCCCCGCCGAACTCGACGCGCTGGCGGTATTGTGGCAGCGCGAGGCGGTGCTGTTGAGCAGCACTTTGTTGATCGATTGCGGCGACGAAGCCGCGCCCAAAACCGTAACCCGGTTTCTCGACCGGCTCGGCGGCTTGGTATTCGTGACGGGCCGTGAGGCGGTGAACAGCGAGCGCGCTGCGCTGCGGTTCGCCGTTAACAAGCCGGACGCCAGCGAGCAGAAACGCCTGTGGCAACAGGCACTCGGGTCCACTGCCGAGCGACTCA
>JBPPNE010000227.1:0-2232 GCA_051306415.1 Porticoccaceae bacterium | reverse complement strand
ACTCCAGCTAGCGACAGTCCCCGTGCAGAGGAGTCCAGGAAGGCCGGGCCCACGGGCCATCAGATCGCCGAACGTCTCGATAACACCATCCGCTTCTACGGCACCATTCAGCGCATGGACACGCCGGTGATCGCCGCGGTGCAGGGCTATGCCATCGGCGGCGGCTGCAATCTCGCGGTGAGCTGCGATCTGGTGGTGGCCGCCGACACCGCCATCTTTGGCTATCCCGAGGTCAAGCTCGGCATGGCCGCGGCCGGGGTGGCGCCGACACTGGTGCACCAGATCGGCCGCAAGGCGGCGTTCGAGCTGCTGACCCTGTGCAATAACATCGATGCGCACCAGGCGCTGGCGTTCGGCATGATCAACCGCATTGTGTCGGCGGAGGAGCTGCTGGCCACTGCCAGCGCCATGGCCGAACAGCTTGCCGGTTTCAATCACCATGCATTGCGGCTCACCAAACAGTTGATCCGCCGCGCCGCCGACCTGCCCTTTGCCCAAGCGCTGGAGGCCGGCCGCGACATCGGCCTTGCCATGCACCTATTCAAGTAATACAGCGCCGATTCTTCGTCAATTCCGCACCGAGACCACACCATGAACTTCGATATCCCCCAGGATCTTGCTGACTACCTCCTCGAACTCGACGACTTTATCGAGCGCGTGATCAAACCGCTGGAAAACCAGGATGACAACATCCGCTTTTTCGACCATCGCCGCGAGGACGCGCGCACCGACTGGGAGCGCGGCGGCCTGCCCAATGCCGACTGGGAAGCGTTGCTCGAAAAAGCCAAACGCCTCGCCGATGCCGCCGGCCACTACCGTTATCCCGTGGGCAAGGAATATGGCGGTCGCGACGGCACCAATCTGGGCATGGCCATCATCCGCGAGCACCTGGCCAAAAAAGGTCTCGGCCTGCACAACGACCTGCAAAACGAGCACTCCATCGTCGGCAACAACGTCGGCCTGTTGCTGATGCTCGCCTACGGCACCGACGCGCAGAAGGCCGAATGGGTCGACGACCTGATGATGGGCAAGAAGAGCTTTGCCTACGGCATCACCGAACCCAACCACGGCTCCGACGCCACTCATATGGAAACTACCGCCGTGCGCGTGGGCGACGAGTGGATCATCAACGGCGAGAAGACCTGGAACACCGGCATTCACAAGGCGCCCTACGATCTGGTGTACACGCGCACCAGTGGCAAGGCCGGCGATGGTCAGGGCATCACCGCGTTTCTGGTGCCCATGAAAGCACAGGGTCTGAAGATCGAAGAGATGTTGTGGACCTTCAACATGCCGACCGATCATGGTCGCGTATCCCTCACCAATGTCCGCGTGCCCCACAGCGCGATTCTCGGCGGCGAAGGGCGCGGCTTGCAGGTGGTACAGCATTTCTTCAACGAGAACCGCATCCGCCAGGCGGCCTCCAGCCTGGGCGCGGCGCAATTCTGCATCGACCAGGCCGTCGCCTACGCCAAGGAGCGCAAGCCCTTCGGCAAGCCGCTCTCATCCAACCAGGGTATTCAGTTCCCACTGGTCGAGCTGCAAACCCGCGCTGAAATGCTGCGCGCGCTGATCCACAAAACCGCCTGGAGCATGGACAAGTACGGCAATTTTTCGGTGTCCGATAAAGTCTCCATGTGCAACTACACCGCCAACCGCCTGTGCTGCGAGGCCGCCGACTGGGCGATGCAGGTACACGGCGGTCTGGGCTATTCGCGTCACAAGCCCTTCGAGCATATCTATCGCCATCACCGCCGTTATCGCATCACCGAGGGCGCGGACGAGATTCAAATCCGTCGCATTGCCGGCTACATGTTCGGCTTCATGAACCAGCAGAAACCCAAGGGCGTGGTTTGACACGGCGCCAGCGCCGGCGCCCTTTCAGCAACGTATTCATCAGCGAAGAAATAGAAGAAGAAATAGAAGAAATAAAAGCGAAAGCAAAACGGGGCATTCGATTTAACCCGACAGAAGGGTAGGAGCCGACTTGGTCATTTGAGTTGGGCAAGTCGGTCCATGTCTCTGCAATTCATCAATTGTTCGTGAAATCGACACTGAGGCGTCATCCTCGACAGGTAGTTTCGAGCCAGTGGGTCAATATCCAACACTGGATCGACCCAAAGCTGGATCGGCGGAGGAATGTCTCATGCGTCATCGTCGTTTGCTCGTTATCGCAATCACAGTCTGCTTTGGCGTTGGCGTATCCGCAGTCGAAGCGGCGCCGAAGGTCGT
>JBPPNE010000226.1:0-9070 GCA_051306415.1 Porticoccaceae bacterium | reverse complement strand
GCTCATTGCGGCTCACCCGCCGGCCCACAGGGTTCGCCGCCGCAGCAGTTTTCGGTAAGGAACGCCACCAACGCGTTCATCGTCGCGAAGTTGGCGGCGTAGATGACAAAGCGGCCGTCCTGACGCCAGCTCACCAGTTCGGCGTGGGTCAACTCTTTGAAGTGAAATGACAGCGATGACGGCGCGACTGCCGCGTTTGAGCCAATCAGTTCACCGATCTTGCCGGCGGACAGGCCGGCGGGGCCGGCCGCAACCAGCGCCCGGAAGATCGCAAGACGGGATTCCTGGGCGAGGGCAGCGAGAGCAGCGAGCGCGGATTTCGTTTCCATATTTCCATTATCATCGAAATATGGAAACGTAGGCAAGCTTCTTACCTCATCTGATCGGCAAACCTGTAAATTAAGGATGCTCTGAATATCGGGGCAATGGCGGTTAAGGCAGGTATGGAGACCATCGTTCAGCTACCCGCGCCACCTTCGTGCTCAACGGTGCGGATGCGCGATACTGCTGATGATCGGGCAGGGAGCATTGGCCGTCGTGTGCTCGCACTCACACAACAATTGTGGCTCCGGGGTCAAATTGTGGCTCCGGGGTCAGGTACGGAGTTTAGACTGAAGCTTGCTCGATTATTACTGAGGAGACAGAGTATGAGCCGCATGTCGAATCGCGAACAGCCCACCGAACAAGGCCAGCGGGCGTGGCGGCAACCGCGCTTCCTCGCCGTCGCCACACTCACCGTTATCGGCGTCTTTTTCCTGCTCCGGGAACACTGGGGCCATGTGCTCGGGCTATGGCCCTACGCACTGCTGCTGGCTTGCCCGCTGATGCATCTGTTCCATGGCCATGGCGGTCATCAACACCGCCGTGAGGATTCTCAACGACATTCGGAGACACGCCAATGAACGACCATCCACATTGCCATTCGGGGTCATCCACAACCAGCCAAAGCGATCAACAAACCGGTGGGGATGCCCCTGAGTTGGATTTGCGCGACCCAGTCTGCGGCATGGCGGTGACCGAAGACTCGGCTCATCACAGCGAGCATGACGGTCGCTCCTATTTTTTCTGCAGCGCTCACTGCCAACACAAATTCGCGGAGCAGCCAGATACCTACCTGAGTGACGCGCCCCCATCCACAAACTTGGCGCCAGTTGGTGCAATCTACACCTGCCCGATGCATCCCGAAGTTCGTCAAGATCACCCCGGCGCGTGCCCCAAGTGCGGCATGGCACTGGAGCCGGAGCTGCCGAGCCTCGACGACGACAACCCAGAACTGCGGGATTTCAGCCGCCGCTTTTGGTGGTCGTTGCCGCTGACCGCCACGGTGTTCGTACTCGCGATGTTCGGCCATCGCTTGCAGTGGATGGCGATGGCGACGCAGAGCTGGCTGGAACTCGCGCTGTCGATGCCGGTGGTGCTGTGGGCGGGCAAGCCGTTTTTCGTCCGTGGCTGGCAGTCCATCGTGCACCGCAGCCCGAACATGTGGACGCTGATCAGTCTCGGCACTGGCGCCGCGTTCAGCTACAGCCTGGTGGCCACCATGGCGCCGCAACTCTTCCCCGCCGCCTTTGTGGCGATGGGGCGGGTGGCGGTCTACTTCGAGGCGGCGGCGGTGATTATCTCGTTGACGCTGCTGGGACAACTGCTCGAACTGAAGGCGCGCTCGCAGACCTCGGCCGCCATCAAGTCGCTGCTCGGCCTGGCGCCGAAGACCGCCCGCCGCATCCGCGCGGATGGCGACGAAGAGGATGTGCCGCTCGCGCAGATCCACATCGGCGACCGGCTGCGCGTGCGGCCAGGCGAGAAGGTACCGGTGGACGGCGTTGTCGTCGAGGGGAGCAGCGCAGTCGATGAGTCGATGCTCACCGGCGAGCCGGTCCCCGTCACCAAGCGCGTTGACGACAAAGTCATCGGCGCCACGCTCAATACCAGCGGCGCTCTGGTCATGCGCGCCGAACGCGTGGGCTCGGGCACCCTGCTCGCGCAGATTGTCCAGATGGTGGCGCAGGCGCAGCGCTCGAAAGCGCCGATGCAACGCATGGCCGACATTGTCGCCGGCTACTTCGTGACGGCGGTGGTCGGCGTCGCCCTGCTGAGCTTCTTCGCCTGGGGCCTGCTTGGTCCGGAGCCAAGCTGGGTCTACGGCATGATCAACGCCGTGGCAGTACTGATCATTGCTTGCCCCTGCGCGCTGGGACTCGCCACGCCGATGTCGATCATGGTGGCGACAGGGCGCGGCGCCACGCGCGGTGTGCTGTTTCGAGACGCCGCCGCCATCGAAAAACTGCGGCAAGTGGACACCATCATTCTCGACAAGACGGGAACGCTCACCGAGGGCCATCCCGTATTCGAACAAGCCGTGGCAAGCGATGGTTTCACGACGGCGGAGGTGCTGCGCCTGGCCGCCAGTCTTGATCAAGGCAGCGAGCATCCGTTGGCGGACGCCATTGTCGCGGCGGCGCGCAGCCAGGGTTTGGCGCTGGAGACGCCCGTGCACTTTGATTCCAATTCCGGTATTGGCGTGCGCGGCGATGTCGGCGACCTTGCCCTGGCCCTCGGCAACGCCACGTTGATGGCGCAATTGGCCATCAGCCTGGACACTCTGGAGCCGCGGGCGGAGGCCTTGCGCGCCAGCGGGGCGAGCGTCATGTACCTTGCAGTAGATGCTGAGCTGGCCGGGCTACTCGCGGTCTCCGACCCTATCAAGGCGAGCACGCCGGACGCGCTCGCCGCGCTGCGCGCCGCCGGCCTGCGCATCGTCATGGCGACCGGCGATGGCCTCACCACCGCCAAGGCGGTGGCGGCACGGCTGGCACTGGACGAGGTGCATGGCGAAGTCACCCCCGCGGACAAGCTGGCGCTGGTCGAGCGCTTGCAAGGCGAGGGCCGCGTGGTCGCCATGGTGGGGGACGGCATCAACGACGCACCGGCGCTGGCCAAGGCGGATGTGGGCATTGCGATGGGCACCGGCACCGACGTCGCGATGAACAGCGCGCAGGTTACCTTGATCAAGGGCGACCTGCGCGGCATCGCCATCGCCCGCGCGCTGTCGGCGGCGACGGTCGCCAACATGAAGCAGAACCTTGGCTTCGCGTTCCTCTACAACGCGCTGGGAATTCCGATCGCCGCGGGAGTGCTCTACCCGCTCACCGGCTGGCTGCTGTCGCCAATGATTGCGGCGCTGGCGATGAGCCTGAGTTCGGCGTCGGTGATTGGCAATGCGCTGCGTCTCCGAATTGGCGATGATGCCGGTTAAGTGCTCGCAGGCATTCGAGGCTGCGTATAAAAATTGACGGTGGAAACTGCTTCCGTCGCGAGTAACAACCTGCGGATCTCCGCTTCGCATATCTCGCTGTCGATGGCTTTGACGAGGGACACGACGCGGCCAGCATCTGTCAGCCGGGATTGATAGGCGACGACTTCACCGATCACCAGTGCATAAGCAGGCCGGTCTCACCGCAACAGGCATTGTCGAGCAGCGCCTCGCCGAGGCAGTAGAGAATGTCCCTGCCGACAATCGAGCGGGTTTTAATTGCGATGAGCTGGTAGCCGCCGTTGACGAACTCGGCCGCTTGCGGAATGTTGTGTTCGTATTCGAAGGCTGTCATTGCACTGGCGGGCGGCGCATGGCACCCGCCCGCCGTTACCGGTTTCAGGTCTTCAAAACCCGGCCACGCCCTTGTCGAGCTGCACGCCGAAGGTATTCAGCGCCATCGACACCAGATGGTACTGACCCACCGCGAACACCACATCCATCAACTGCGTGGTGTTGTAATGCTGGCTCAATGCCGCCCATGTGCTGTCGCTGATGAAAGAATCGTGGTGGAGTTCGTCCGTCGCCCGCAGCAGCGCAGCTTCAAGGGACGTCCAGCCCGTGGCATCGGGCCCCGCCTTGATGCGCGCTATTTCCTCGTCAGTCAATCCGACCTGACGGCCAAACACCACGTGCTGGCCCCATTCGTACTCCGCCTGACACAGCCAGCCGACGCGGAGGATGAGGATCTCCCGCTCCCGCGGCGGCAGCGTCGAGGTCTCGCCCATGACGTGATATGCCCAGACGGTGAATTTTTCCACCGCCGGCCAGTGGCGGGACAGGGTGCCGAGGACGTTGTAGAACGGCTGGTTCTGCTTGATCGGCTCCAGCACCTTGCGCTGCGCTGCCGTCCATTCGGCTTCGTCGAGGGGATTGATACGGGGCTTTGACAGTCTCATCGGGTGTCTCCTGATTATCGTTGTTGAGGATGGATGAGGAATTCGCGGCTCAGGGCTAGGCCGGATGTTTCGGCGCCAGCCGACGCCGCACCCAGACGATGACGCCGGGCAACAGGCTGACGCCGATGATGGCGAAGATAACCAGAGTGAAATTGGCTTTCACCACCGGCATGCTGCCAAAAAAATAGCCGAGCCAGACGAAACTGCCGACCCAGAGCGCGCCGCCGGTAATATCGAAACCGAGAAAGCGCGGATAGCGCATCGCGCCAACGCCGGCGATGAAGGGCGTGAAGGTGCGCACAATGGGCATGAAACGGGCGATGATCACGGTCTTGCCGCCGTGTTTGACAAAAAAGGCCTGGGTATCCAGCAGATACTCCCGTCTGATCCAGCGCGATCGCAGGGTGAAAGCCCGCTGCCCGATATGGCGGCCGATGAAGTAGTTGCAATTGTCGCCGACGACGGCGGCGGTGAACAACAGTCCGGTGAGAACCCAGGGGTCCAGTGCACCGGTGGCGGCAATGGCGCCGGCGGCAAACAGCAGGCTGTCACCGGGCAGCAGCGGCATAACCACCACCCCGGTTTCAATAAAGACGATGGCAAACAGCAGACCATAGACCCAGGGCCCGTAGCTAGTCATGAACTCGATCAAATGGCGGTCGACGTGCAGGATGAAATCTATGAATTCCACGGCGGTGAGTCAGCTATTCTGGGTGGTGGCGGCCATGCTAACAGCAAGAAAGGTGCGGGCGGTAGAGATGCCCTGAACACGTCCACCGATCCTTCGACGAGCTCGGGACAGGCGCAGCTCAGGACGAACGGCAACCTATGGATTCCGCTCTTGGTGAGTCCTGAGCCTGTCGAAGGGTCGAACCATGAATGGAATCAGTTTAGTCAATGCTTTTTAGCTTCACACCGGCACGTCACCGGACGTATACGGTAGTCCGCGCAGCGCAAACCAAGCGCGGTCGTAGAAGTCCATCAAGTCATGGGCGAACCCGATCACTGCGCGATCGGCAACGCCGGCGGATTGAAGCAAGAAGTCATCCGGTATTGCCCAGGCCCGGGCCAGCGCCACCATGTCCACCACCGCGGCGCCGGCGCCGGCATACTCCCAATCCAGCAGTAGCAACCGGCCGTCCCCAGTCTCGATGATGTTGCGCGGACTGGGATCGTGGTGACAGAGCACCGGCGCGGCGATGCTGCGCTGAAACTGGTCCAGACGGCCAGCGACACGTTCATAGGCCTCGGCAACCGCCGCCGACATCCAACCCGCCTGGTGCAAGAGCTCCCAATAGCCGCGCACCTGAGCAGCGTGATCGAACCCTGGAATAGCGCCCGCAATGGTGTGCACCCTGTCCATCAGCTTGATCAGGCGTCGCCATTGTTCGACACCGGAGTCCTGGCCGGGCTGCCAGTGCCGCCCAGCCACATACTCGGTCACCAGAATGTCGAGCTCGGGATCACAGAACAGCAGCCGGGGCGCAATGCCACTGGCGCCCAGGCGGGCGAGAATGCGCTGCTCGCGCCGGCGGTCGATGCCGAGACGACCGCTGGCGGGGGTATTGATCCGTAACACCAGGCGCTGAGCCGGAGTCTCCAGCAGGTAACTGGCATTGGTCAGTCCGCCCGTTAACTGCCGCAGCAGGCGCGGCGCGGCTTCCAGCCCCCAACGCGGCCAGGTCGCCAGCGCGCAATCGACCGCCGACCCGTCAGCCATGGTCTACCACGACATCACCCGCCAAGTCGCCGCGCCATTGCCGGTACCAGGCGAAGAATCCGAACACCACGATCACCACGTAGACGGCAAACAGCAGGGCGGTCAGATAGAGACCGCGGTCGATGTAGAGACCGGCGGCGACGCTGTCGATGACAATCCAGTACAACCAGTTCTCCAGCACCTTCTGCGCCACCATGTAGGTGGTGACGACACTGGCCCAGGCGGTCAGCGAGTTCACATAAGGCCAGGCCGCACTGGTATTGCTGGCCAGCAGATACCCGCTGATGCCAGTCGCCGCCAGGATCGACAGCAGCGCCACGCCGTGCTGGCGCCAGCCCCAGCGCCGGACCCGGAACGGTGCCCGCGCCCCGCCATCGCGCCATTGCCACCCGCCATAGACCGCGGTCGCGAGATAGAAAATGTTCAGCGCCGATTCCATCAGCAGGTTCACTCGCCAGAACAACGCGGTGTAAATCGCGGTGCTGACGAAGGCGCAGTGCCAACACCAGCGATTTTCCCGCAGCGCCAGCAATAGATAGGCGAGCGCGAGGATCACCGCGATCAACTCCCAGCCGGAGACCTGGCTCGCTGCGATAACCACATAAGACCACGCCTGTTGTAGCAAGGGTTCGTCCACTACAGCGCCGCGTAGCCGGGAATGAATTTGACGACGTAAACCGCCTTGCCAGTCGCGCGCTGGCTGTGGGCCATGGCCTCGTTGAGTGCGGTCATCACTGCATCCCGTTCGCCCGTGACGACCGTGCAGGTAGGGAAGGTCTGCACCTTCAAACCCGAGTGCTGGTGAAGCTGATGAATAAACTCATCGATCGCCGGGATGTAATCAAGGTTGAAGGGGTACATGCTGATTTCTGCGGTCATTACCATGGTGGCGGTCCTCCGTAAAAATTAAATGGAGATCAACGGGTCGCCCGGAGACGACCGTCATTATCAAAAGCTGTACTTGGCCGTGGCGCCGATCACCCGCGGTTCGCCGAACTGGTAATAGGGTTCATTGGCGTAGAACTTGCGCGGGTCGTTGCCGAAAAAGAACCCGCGCACCGGGTAATCGCGGTCGGTCAGATTGCGGCCCCAGAGCGCGAAATCCCACTGGCGGGCATGGTAGCCGAGACGGGCATTGACCAGCGCGTAACCCCAGGATTCCTCGTCGTCGCTATCGGAGAAATAGAAATTGTCCTTGCCTTCCATCTCGACGCGGGCGTAATAACCCCCGCCCAATTGGGCCTGACTGCCGACATTGAACTGATAGCGCGGCGCCTGCGCCTGCTCGCGACCGCTCTTGTCGACGAAGCCCAACGCAGGGTCGTTGACGAGGAAGTTGTCGATCTCGGTCTCCAGCCAGCCCAGATTGGCAAAAAATTTGATGCGGTCACTGAACCGCCACTGGGTTTCCAGCTCGGCGCCATAGTTCTTGCCGCTGGCGGCATTGTCGGTATAGCCGATAAAGAACGGCCCCTTGTTGTACCAGCTTTGCAGTTGCACATCGTTGCGGTCCATGTAGAACAGCGACAGCCGGGTCAGCAGGCTTTGATCGAAGTAACTACCTCTGAGACCGACTTCCCAGTTGACCAGGGTTTCGGTGGTGAATTCGAGTCGCTGGGTCAGAAACGCGCGGATATCCGGGTCGAGATTGCTCTTCTCCGCCCGCCCCAGCGCCTCGCCATTGACGCCGCCCGGTCGATAGCCGCGGGACACCAGAGCATAGACCTGAGTGTCAGCGTCGAGCAGATACTGCAGACTGAGCTGACCGCCCCAGAGATCCTCGTCCGGCGTCGCCACGATGTTCAGGCTATCGCGATAATCAGCCTCAAAGCGCTCCCAGCGACCGCCCATGGTGAGAATCAGCCGATCACTCAATTGGGTGGTCAACTGGCTGTAAAGCGCGCGATTGTCAGTCTCGTAGTCACTGGCGAAGCGGGCGTTGGGAAGATTCAGGGCAAAATCAAAGAAGCGCTGGTCAAGGGCCGTGTCGGTGTGATCAATGAAAACACCGGCAACCCACTCGGTGTTGCCAAACAACAGCGATTGTTCGGTGGACAGCAGGCGCAACTCCAGCCGGCGGCCGGTGCGATCGCGCAGAAAGTTGGCGGCGGACGAGTACTCCTGCCCTGCGCACGGCGCTCCGGTGCACAATCCGTTGAAGCTCCAGTCCTCGTCATAGCCGTAGGCCAGATTGGAATCCGAATGCGTGGCTATGGTTTGCAGCGTAAAAGCGTCACTGCCGGTCCAGGTCGCCTTGAGCGCAAACGCCGTGGTCTCCTGGCGATCCCGCCCGGGTTGGTCAGACAGGGTGTGGCGGGTGTTATCGAGGGAAAAGGCGTCGTAGCCGTTATCGATATTGGCGTAGAACGCCGTCAAATCGAGGGTCAGATCCTCGCTGGCGAGCCAACGCAGCTTGCCGCGACCGGTGAATTCATCGCGGTTGTTGGTGTTATCCCGGTGCAGAAAATCGTTGTCGATAAAGCCGTCGCTGCGGTATTGCTGCACCGCGATGCGGCCGAGTAGATTCTCGGTCAGCGCGCCGTTCAATACACCGCCGCCGCTGCGGGTGGCGTAATTGCCCACATCGCCTTCGATGCTGCTCCCGAACTCGGCGGTGGGATCGTTGCTGGTGATATTGACGATACCAGCGAGGGCATTGGCGCCGAAACGGGTGCCCTGGGGTCCACGCAATATCTCCACTTGGTGCACGTCAAACAGTGTCGCAGCAGCACCGATCTGGCTGAAATCGATATCGTCGATGACCAACCCCACCGAGGGATTGATCGGGTCGGTGAACTCGCTGCGCTCACCAATACCGCGGAGCTGAATAAAACGGCCACGGGACGCGCCCGATGCAAAATTCACATTGGGCGCGGTGTTCAGCACGTCCTCCAGATGCTGGGCTTGGCGATCCTGGATAGTCCGGGCATCGACAACACTGACGCTGGCGGGTACTTCAGCGATAGGTTTGCTGCGAAAAATCGAGGTGACGATAATCGTGTCGCTGTCGGCGGCAGCGGTCGCAAGGCCATGGAATGCGACGACGGCCCCGATCAGGACGTAGCAAAAACAACGGAGGCTTGTGTGTGGGGGTGTGGGGGAGCTTGTGTCGGGGGCTGTACAGGGGTTTGTCATGAG
>JBPPNE010000225.1:0-15701 GCA_051306415.1 Porticoccaceae bacterium | reverse complement strand
GCAACGACGACTACCGCGACCGTAAGTACCGCTACTGACGGCGGCGCCTCTGCGCGTGGTCGATACCTCCGCCTGGGTCGAATGGCTGACCGACAGCGCGCTGGGCAAGAAGTTGGGCAACGAATTGCCGGACAAGTCGCTCGGCATTGTGCCGACCATCGTGCAGCTCGAATTGTACAGTTGTCATGCCAGCTACGCGGCTCAGCCGTGTATTTCGATAACCCCCTGTTCTGCCAACTCGTTGATGCGGTCTTCCGCATAACCCAGCTCGCGCAATATAGCCCCGCTGTCGGCGCCCAGTTCCGAGCCGAGATGGGCCGGCACCTTGTCTGAACCCTGGATCCAGAAGGGGCTGTTGACGGCTTGGCCGCGGCCATGATGGTGGCCCTCGACCTTGATGAACATGTCGTTTTGCAGGGCTTGCGGATCGTCGATGACCTCCTCCATGGTTGCCACGACACTGAAGGTTATTTTCTGGTCGCGCAGGCGTTGGCGCCATTCGGCGCAGGGACGGGTTTTAAACACCTCGGCCAGAATCGCGCCGAGTTCCTTGGCATATTTGAAACGTGCCGCGGTTTCGGCAAAACGCGGGTCCGCCGCGAGGTCGGGGCGCTCGATCGCGTTGAGGAAGTTGGTCCAGTGTTTGTCCTCCTGGAGCACGATTAGGGAAACCCAGCGGTCGTCGAGGGTACGGTAGTAATTGATCAGCGCACTGCCGGGGGCAGCCGGGTTCAGGCGCCGATAGGGCTTGGTGCCCGCCAACAGACCGGCCAGGGCGCTGGATGCCGCCCACAATCCGTTCGCCATCAGGCTGGTGCTGATTTTGCTGCCGAGACCGGTGCGCTCGCGTTGGTAGAGTGCTGTCATCACGGCGGCATAGAGTGTCATTGCGCTGGGGTGATCGCCCATCGCGGGCGCCGGCATCGCCGGTTCGCCATGCATGGTGCGCACCGCGTCCATCAGGCCCGTCCGCGCCCAATAGGCATTGCCGTCGAAGCCGGGCGTATTGACATCATCGCCCTGCTCGCCATACCCGGTGACTTGCCCGTAAACGAGCCGGCTGTTTTCCGGCGCCAGATCTTCGAAGCGTATTTTCAGCCGCTCCAGCACATTGGGCGGGAAGTTGGTGATCAATACATCGGCGCCCCTGACTAGCTTGAGCAGGATTGCACGACCCTCGGCGGTTTTCAAATCGAGCGCGAGGCTGCGCTTGTTGCGGTTGTCCTGCTGCCAGGGGTACGCAAAATCGTAGCGCATGAACGGCGGCGATTTATGCGCGTGGCGCAGCGGATCGCCACGCCCGGGAGTTTCGACCTTGATCACGTCGGCGCCGAAGTCGGCCAGGATGGCGCCACAGCCGGGCCCAAAAACGTAGGTGGCGAGTTCAAGAACCTTGATGCCACTGAGTAGCGGTGTTGAGTCGGTCATTAGCGGGATTCCTTGGGTGTCGTTAATTATTTGTCCGGGTGCGATAAGCCGGGTCGATGCCAAGCATAGTACGCCGGCGACGATCCCTGTTTGTCACCAAAAAATTATCACCAAAGAAGGCTATCACACCGCTACGAGTTGCTCCGCAGCGGTCGGGTGAATGCCGACGATGTTGGAGTAAGTCTCGTGCAATACGCACTTCACGGGCTGGCCCGAAGTGGCGCTGCTTTCGAAGACAAGCTGCGCCCCGACGACCATGCCCAGCAGACCTTAACCCTTTCATGCGACTGCTTACGAGACGCACGGTAGATCTCCAGCGACCTGCCCGGTTTCAACAGAACGGTCGTGTCCATGTCCATTTCAAATGTGATATTGCAAAACTTGACCCCGGCGTGCCTGATGCCGACATGGAGGTGAAGAATCTGGCCGGACTATCCAATGGAGCCTGATCCGTCCACAACTACCCCCTCGATCTTTGCTCTGTCGAGAATTTCCAGCAAAACCACGCTCTGCTTCTCGGTTGGAAGCTTGGCCGGAATCCGCATTGCTATCTCGAGAACGCCGGTTTCCTTGGGCGTAAGAAGCGCCTTTTCCTGCAATACCTGATGAATTCGAGCCCACCCTGTCGCGGGAACCGCCAGCACCCGTCGCTGCGCCTCGATGCCATTGTCGATCCTCTGAGTCTGCTTGGCAGCCTTCACTTCTGTGGCCTGCTCATCAGGGGACACGAGTTGACCGTAGAATTCTGGTGGAAGGCCCTTTTCGACATCGCCTATTCGATCCTGAAGCTGTGTCCAACATGCCTCCCTCTTGCACCACTCGGAGATGTTCGAGATGCCATGCGGCGGCCTGATGATGTCATCGTTCACCACCCCGGACACGACAACGATGGCGCTTTCGAGCACTGGATCGACTTTCTGTGCGTTCCAGATGGCCAGAAAGTCGACGCTTTCCTTCCTGCGCCTCGTGATCTCTCCAAGGACCGCCAGCGTGTAGGCCACGATGTTTGCACGGTATCCGCCGTTGTACCAAGGCTGTGCCGAAACGATGTGTTCCGTGGCGTGGAAGATCAGTCCGCGGGCAACGGCTCTTTTGAAATAGAACTCGTTGAACGCATCGGATGCTTTCTCCCACTCGCTGCCGATTCGTGCGGCGTATCGCGCGAAATTCTTCTGGGAGCCAAGATTCACCCACCTAGGGTGGTCATCCCAGACATTCTCGAACTTCGCAAGGTCTGTCTTCGTGAACATCTGCGGCTTGGGATGCTCGGCCTTGAAGCGTCGTTGTTCGGCAGGTGTGAGCTTCGACTGTGCGTCGGCGTACTGACCGCGCGCGCGTTCATAGAACCACCGCGTCTCGCGCTGGGCTCCCTTCTGCGCCGGTGCCCAGATGCGCCGGGAGAATCCTTCCATCCGTACATGGAACGGATGGTTCGAGAAGAAGTCGGCGGCATTCACCCGATTCTGGGTGTTTGCATACTCCGATATCTTCGGCACTACCGTTTCGCTCTGCTGGTTGTCGATGACGGACAGCTTCATCTGGACGAATATCTGCGAAAGATCCGCCTTGTCCCGCTTCCTGGTATGGAACAGCGATGCGGTGGTCTGGCCACCATTGACAATCTGGAGATCAACGACCTTTGTGATCGCAAGGCCGGAATCCGTCATCCCGGTTTCGACACTCTGTGCAGTGGCCGTGATCCCGTTGTTGTAGGCAAAGAACATCCCCGGCTCATTCAATATGGTCGCCCTTATCCCCTGATTCACATTGCCGCGGGCCTGCAGGAATGTTCGGACGTTCTGTTCGAGCAGTCGCGCTCCGAATTTCTCATACAGGGTTGCCAACACCTCGGCGGGCATGACCATGAGGAAGGACTGATACGCGTCGGTCCCCAGATGTGCAGGAAGGCAGGCAATGGCCTTGCCGAACATCTGCTCGAAGTCCAGATCAAGTGGTTCCTTGTGACTGCGGGAATTCCGCTGGCGACGGAGCCGTGAGATGTCCCAGATCTGGTGAGTCGCTGGAACCCCAGCAACTACTGCGTCGGGGATCCCCTGTATTCTCTCGCTGAGAGTACGTTCGGAGAAGAGAGTCAGATTGAGCCGACGAATGGCGCCCGTTCGGTCGGCGATCTGCCTGGCAAGACCGTACTCAGGTGATGTGACTTCCAGTTCAGCAGCCAGGGCCTTGTGGGTACTTGCCTCGAAGAAGTTGGCGACACGCTTGAGAGCCGCGTCCATTTCAGTCTTGGTCAGGGATGCCAGTTCACTTCGGGAGTCGAAATCCGCAACGAAAAGATCCAGGACTCCCTCGTCATTGAACCAGTATCCGTCCACGCGCATGCCACGCTGGGCTCGGAAGTGGCAGAGCTCGAAGCCTTCCGTGAATCCTGTCTCTACAAGTTCGCTCGCAACAGTCTCCATGAACTCGGAAAGCTGAAAGCTGCCGTTGGCCTCGGCCCCCGCGAGCAGTTCCTGACGAAAATCGTGGAAAAATTCCGCGTCGGTTTGTTCCATCACCCCTCCTCGAAGACGGCTGCACCGTCGCATTCAAACGGCGCGATCATTTCGAGCCTGATGTCATAGGCCACACTCTCGATCCCTGTCGGCAGTTGCGACCGCATGAGACGCGGAAATCCGTCACTGACACGATAGCTGCGTACATCGCTGACGACAAAGCGCGGCGCATCGTAGTCAGGGAGGGGCGCGTAGCCATGCGCAACCAGCTTCCGATCGAAGGCCTCGACGGCATCCGCCTCACCGAGCCGGGCCTGGACTGCGGCGACGATCTCGTTGAGCGAACGGGCACCTGCCGCATCAACCAGATTGCTCAACCGATATATCCGCAGGAACAGCGCATCGTTCAGCGATTCGAGCTGGTCTTCGGACGAAATGCGAACCGTGTTCCGCTCTGCGCCAGAAAGCGATTTGATCTCGACGGCTGTATTGCCGAAGATGAAGTCCTGATGTGATCTTTCCGGGCCGAGCCAGGCCTCGACAGCGGCAGTGCTCGACACTTGCCGGTCGATCAGTTCCAGCAGAAAGGTGATCTCGGCAAAAAGGCCTCGGACCTCCTCGGCCGACAGATGCCGACTGCGCCCTGACAGGAAAGTCTTCCAGCGGCGGATATGCGCCAGCGAAACTGCGAGCGAGCTGGCCGAGTCGGTGGCGTGCTCAAGCGAAGATGCAAGTGTGCGACAGAGTCCCTCGAAGAGATCGCGATCGACCTGTCTTTCAAGAGCGAGAACCAAGCGCTGCTGTCCCTGGTCTGCGGCACGAAGGTCGACGTCGATGCCATTCACCGTGACCGCATTCTTTCGATACTGCGCTGCATGGTCGCCCTGAAGCTCCACGATGAAGAGGCAGGCGCCGCCAGCATCGCGCGCCCAGAAGCAGGGAACGGCTGTTTCTCCGGCAACCTGGCGAACATTGAAATCCGATCCCGGAACGGCAATGTCATCCCATGGCGAGGATTCAGGCATCGTAATCTTCCTCTTCGTCAGGGTCGTCGGCATACCCCTGCATCTGCTGCAGCCAGACCTTGTTCACGACAACGTTGATGGTCGTTGAATAGTCTCCGTAGGGAAAGCTGACGCCGAGAGCGGCGACCGGCCCCGCCACCGACTCACCCTTGGGTTCCAGGCTGTGAATCATGAGGAGCGGCTTGTTCCTGACCATGCGGTAATGTGCATCGGACACTGCCCCTGCGCCATTTTCGCCACCAGCCAGCGACTCGGCCTCGTCGCGTTGCGCGTCACTGAGGCCAAGCTTCTCGTCACCGCGCGACGCAACCCGGTCCTTGTTCAGACGCCACGAAGTGCCATTCGGCTGTCCCTTCCCGACGACGCGCACCTGATTTCTCAGGGTAAATGGGCTTTCACCGCCTGATCCATCTACAGGAGAAACCAGCAGAACATCAGCCAACGGCCATTTCGCCGCAATCCGTTCGAGATAGCTCACAACGGCCGACTTTGTGCCCACAAAAGACGAATGGCATTCGAACCGAGTGAGGAAGTCGTCGATCACCTCGACCGGCACGTCCCTGAAAATGACGCCTTTTCCCGTGGCTTCCTCCGGTCGTGTGCCGAAACCACTCCGCCAGTGATCGGCGATCAACGTGAAGTTTCTGGCGTTCACGTCGGGGTCAGTGGAGACAATGTAGCTCTCACGCAGTCGCCCGCTGAAGCTCTGCTCGACCGTGACCTCTTCACCAGATCGCATCTTGTTGACCGCAGTTATCAGCAGACTGTCCGGATGCGAGCGAACGTAAAGGCCAAAATCCTTTGGGCTGAGGCGATCGCGCCGCATCCGCTTGACTTGCTGCACAAGCTCTTCGGCTGCATCGGCGATGTGGGAATACCAGTTGATGGAGTCGCGAGATAGATGGACGCGGCAGAGGTCCTCGAAGCCCGGCCGGTAGCCGAACCAGCGGCCCATCTGCATCAGAGTGTCGTACATCTTCGTGTTGCGGTACATGTAGCTGACAGTGAGTCCCTCGATGGTCAGGCCACGCGAAAGGCTCAGGCCACCAACGGCGATCGCGGTCAACCCTACTCCCTCCTTATCGTACCGGGTGTAGTCGAGCACCTCGTCGCTCTTGCTGTTGATGACATAGAGGTGCAGGTGCTCGAAGACGCCGTTGAGGGCTGCCTTCACCTCTGCCCAAGAGAAGCCGACATCGGCATACTCGGTATCGAAGGCCTGCTTCAGGCCCTGCATGTACGTGTTTCTAGAGGAAAAGTCTTCCGGCATTGCATAGTTGGCACGGACCGCTTCCCTGATCTTCTTGTCCCTGAGGCTCAGGAAGTCGCGCACGGCCTTCTGCACCGGAACGAAGCGCGACACGTTGATCATCATGGAGCAATGCTTGCCAGTCTGGCCGCGAAGATTGCGGATGGCGCGGGCGATGATGAATTCGTCAAGTGCACGATAGAGGCTGGGCGGCAGCTCGGGGATCGGATTGTCGCGCTTGTGCGCGTAGGGAATGAAGTCTTCGCAATCGTCGATCGGCTTCACGATCGACTGGCTGGTCTCATCGTTGAGGAATACCTTCTCGGCGCCGAAATAGGTCGTTGGTGCGTCTAGGCAATAGATGAAATCGCGAGGGAAGAGATCCTCGCGCACATCATCGCTATAGGCATCTGGATTGATGAAGATGTTGGCGAAGGGAGTTGCTGTATAACCGATATAGCAGGATTTCGCGAACAGACTGAGAATCTCCCGGATCTTGGCGTTGGTGCGCGTAGGGTCGAGATCCTCCTTGTTCGTGTTGATCGACGCATTGTCGGCCTCGTCGTCGATCAGCAGCATCGGGACATCGGAGATGCGGCCGTCGCCCCGAGCATTCAGTGCCTTCAGCCATTTGTGAAGCGCGGTGAGCGTTGTGACGTTCTTCTTGATGACCAAAATGATCGGCTTGCTGAAATCGTTGATTTTCCAGCCGCTTTTGGCGGCGGTGCTCTTATTGAAATCTTGATTGATGTTGGTGAGCGTCGCCGGGTGCGGGTACCCTGGCGCGAGACCGACCCCAATGCTCCGGCGGTCCTCGGGATCGCTGGACCGGCCGATGAAGGCTTCGTCGATGCGCTGCTGCGTCTGCTTGCGCAGATTGTTGTGAATGCCGGCGATGACGACGATGAACTTGTAGCCGGCATCTGCTGCGCGCGCTATCAGTCCCGTGTAGTTGGCCGTCTTGCCCGACTGTACGTGACCGATGACAAGGCCACGACGGTTCCAGGCCGTGCCTTCGCTCAACGGATCCTGCAGGTGACCGAGAATGCGGGTCGTCACATCGCTCAGCGACTGGACCATCTGCGGAGGCCAGCCTTCATTGCGAAGAAACTCCTCATAGGCTTTCGCATAGATCCAATTGATGTCTTCGCGCTTGTGGACCCACTGATCGTCGTGCTTCGCAGCGACATCAACCAGCGAAACGCCGGCTCCCATGCGCGTGTCCACCGACACCATCGCCTCGGTGACGACATTCTGGAGATCGCCCGTATACCCGGAGAGCCCTGCAACCTGCTTCACAACCTCCTCCACTCGTTCTCGTGTTGGGACCTCCGGCAGGTTTGCGAGTATCGCGATTACAGCGTTGGCGACATTTCGTTCTTTGGAGATGCCTGTGATGCTCATGCAAAGGTCTCGCTGATGAATTTTTCGGCCAGCTCGATCTGGCCATCGAAAAGATGCGTCGAGCGCACGATCTGGAGAAAGGCGTTCGCATCGCCCGGCCCGTCACCATAGAGCACCTGCCGCAGGCTCTTCAGGCGCTCCAGGGTCTGGCTTTCATCCACCGCCTTCTGGTTGATCTGGCGGGGATGGGTCGAGTAATCGGAATAGATCATCTCCACCGGCAGGGAAGCGGCAATCGAATCGAGCAGTATACGAAGCAGGCCCGCATCCTCTGGCGAGAGTCTTGTGCCCAGCGATGCGATGAGCGGGTGCTGTCCGTTGATCGCGAAACGGATGCCGTCATGATCGGCGTAGCGTTCCCAGAACGGCGCCTGGCTTTCCTGAAACAGTTTCTGCCCACGCCCCCGATGCACCGTCACACTGCGGGCAGTGATCTTGGCGATTATCTGGCGCAGGCGCTCTCGCACAGCATGCGGCGGGCGGGCACGCGACTTCTTGATGTCGATGGTCCAGGCTTCGTCGAGACTGTTGGGAAAGTCTATCTGCACCCGTGCCAGCTTGGTGGCCTCGCCCTTCGGCACCAACCTGAACCAGTCGCCCCAAGCCATCAAACGACCGTTTCGATAGACGTAGCCGCCCTGATTGGAGATGAAATCGCTGCGATCCTGGTAGTAATCGTACTCGGATCCGGACAGACGACTGTGGTGTGGCAGCACATAAGGTTGCAGGCGAACTTCGGCCTTGCCGATGCGGACGGTCTCCTCCGGAAGCACCTGGGTGGCTGGATTCTTTCTGCAGAAGGGATCGAACGCCGCAATCGGATGGCCGTTGACGGTGATTGAGACCTTCGGATGCCCTTTGACCTCGCCCGACAGAAACCGATGGAAGACAAGTGACAGATGTCTGCCCACGGCTTCAAGCTTCTCGTTGACGATCTCGACTCGACGATCTCCGGCCTCATCCTCCATCAATCGGTCGAGCTCTCGCCAGATGACCGCCGTGCCCCGGCCACCAAGTTGCTCGATATAGGGCAACGCATGGATGTCCACGTCTTCTAGGATGGACAGGATCCAGTCGTCGGCGGCATCGATGCGATCCAGATTCCACTCGGCCCCGCAGATGACTCCATCCCGTGCGCTCACGACGGTCAACGAACGGCACTGGGAAAACGAGGCGGTCTTCAAGCCAAGGCCAAAGCGCCCAAGATCCTGCGGCGACCGATACTGCCTGGGGTTGCCGGTCCCATGACGCATTGCATCCAGCAATTCGGCCTCCGTCATCCCTCGGCCATTGTCGAGAATGGCCACCACGGGATGCTCGCCGGACACATCGCAGATGATGTCTATGCTGTCTGCGCTGGCGGAAATGCTGTTGTCAATCAGATCGGCGATCGCCGTCTCGAGCGAGTACCCAAGATCCCTCATCGATGCCGAAAGGCAGGCCGCACTCGGTGGATGCCTGTGTTCTCGAGCCATCAGTCTCCCCCTCGTGAGTTCTCTTGGGTCAGACACATGGTAAGCTGCCGCACACCGACTTGGGCACTGCCATAATCCGCTCGGATTCCTTGGCAGACCCGTGGAGCAGATATTCGAACGGAATGCATTCAAAGCCATGCGCGTCCCGACCACTCCGCAGCGCAGCCGAATGATGTCGGGCATTCGCGGAAAGAACACTTGGCCAGAACGGGTGCTTCGCTCCCTTCTTTTCGCCAGAGGGTTTCGCTATCGACTTCATGTGGGGAGCCTGCCAGGTTCCCCCGATCTTGTGTTCCCGAAGCACAGGGCAGTGGTATTCGTCCACGGCTGTTTCTGGCACCGACACGAAGGCTGCCGGTACACAACCACTCCCGTTGAAAATGCGGGTTTCTGGAGGCAGAAATTCCTGGGGAATGTCGATCGCGACAGGCGTCATACGGAGATGCTCCGCACCCTTGGCTGGCGCGTGGCTGTCGTCTGGGAATGCGCCTTGAAGCACTCGGTCGAGAACACTGCGCAAACTGTTGAGGAGTGGCTGCATGGCAATGAGGATATTCTGGTGATTGGTCAGATCACTGGTTAGTCCGTTTCGGCAAGTAACGGAACCTGAATCTGTTCCGGCGCGCTCCGCCACGCTTTTCCCGGTGGACTCTTCTGTACGGAATCGCTCTCCTGCCGCCGTTTCCTCCTGTTCATCTCGTTCAGGAGGCTGCGCACGACCTTGGCCAGCTTGTGGGCAAGCAGCGGGGGCACCGCATTGCCGACCTGCGTGTACTGTTCCGTGCGATTGCCCGCGAAGAAATAGTTGTCTGGAAATGTCTGAAGTCGCGCCGCCTCCCTGACTGTGAGGCTTCGGCACTGGGACGGGTCGTAATGAATGTAGTAGTGGCCGTCCTTGGCAATATGTGCCACCACTGTGGTGGCCGGTTCGTTCCTGCATTGCACCCGAAACCGATCCATGAACGGGATGGCTGCGGATTCCCGTTCGACATGCACATTGATGTGATCGGGAAGCAGTTTGGGAGGGAACACATCCAAACGAGGGGAATACCCATACGAATGTGCAAAGCTGGCTGAAAACAGATAGCGGGCCAGATCGGATGCCATGTGTGAGCGCGCTTCATGCTGACAGACGCCCCCCAGACTTCGGTCGTGCAGCCATTGCTGAAGCTCGGTCGGTTTCTTCGGCCTTCTGTATCCCTGTGAAATGAAGGCCCCTCCGGTCGTGGCACTGGTTGCCGCAGCGGCAAAGACCCGCATTGTCTCGATCACGGCGGACTCATTTTCTGTCCGCCACCCTTTGACGTAGGCCGGAGCAGATTGAACAGCCTTGCGCCACGCCTCCAGCGAGTCACCTCTGGACAGTCGGCTTCGAATCCTTGGAAGATCGTCAATGGTCTGTCTGACGGTCACAGGCCTGGATACGGGCGTCAGCAACTGATGCTGTGGCATGTCCAATCCTTTCCTTACCCCAAGCAGGATCACTCGATGCCTGCTCTGCGGTATTCCATAGTGTTCGGAATGGATGATGTAGTCCGCAGGCTCCAGCGAGTCACCGTTCCCCCGCTTGGTGAAGGAACGGATTTCATACTCAAGCCCTTCGGCCGGTGATGACAGGTCCCCAATGATCTTCTCGAACATCGGGTTGCCGGAATGCTTCGACGAGAGCAGCCCCTTGACGTTCTCCATCACGAAGACCGTTGGCTTGTGCACCTGGATGATTCTCAGGTACTCCCTGTAGAGAAAGTGCTTTTCGTCCTTGTGAAATTCCTTGTCGTTGGCACGTCTGGAGCGACCCGCCAGGGAATACGCCTGACAGGGCGGTCCACCAATCAGCACCCAGGTTTCCTGCCCCTTCAGCGCAGCGCGAATTTCACTGTCGATGTTTTTCTCATCGGATTTTCCCAGTTCCAAGCATCGCGCTTCCGTCGCAGCATGCGCAAAGGCACTGGCCACCGCGGGGACCTTGCGGAAAGTGGCTTCATCGATCTCGCCCCGTATGTAGCTGTAGTAGTGCTTTACATTGTTGGTACCGCAGAGGCGCCTGAATACTGCCCTGAGCGTCAGCGTTCGATGTGCAACAGGGTCCTTTTCAATGGAAAGTCCGATCTCGAAGAATGGCTGCTTCTTATGGTCCTTCAGAGAGGTAAATCCCTCCCCCAGCCCTCCCGGACCGGCAAAGAGATCGATTATGGGAACTGGCTCTCTTGCCTTCTCGATAGCCGTCATTGAATGCGGTACTCGCAACTCTCATGCAGAAAATTCATTCGTGCGCCATGCCCAGTTTCAATGCCAAGCGACCAACCCTTTCGATCCCTGTTGACTGACACGCTCCCGCATTCCCTCAACGGCATTGGGCCAGCGATGCCGCGCACGACGATAGAACGATAGAGCGATAGGCAGTCCCACTCGACCGAACACCTTGCTGAAGCGGCAGTGATACCGACCGGGTAGTCATGGCAACGGAATGAGCAAAACACGTTTCATGCCTGAATCGGAGATGGATGCAGTGACGCTTGAACAAGAAACCGGTGGACAGCATCCAAATACCCGGCCGCCGGGCAGGGTAGCGTGGATAAAACACGGGCCACAGCGATGAGAAGGCGACCTTGTCTTCAGTGTCTTTAATGGTGGTGTCTCCACAGTGTTTCGATTTAGGCAGGAACAAAAAACGGCAGCGCCGACCCTTCACCGGTATCCACAAACTTCACCTTCACCCCTTGACCGACCGCAAGCTTGTCAAAGTCGCAGTCGATCAGGTTGGTCAGCATGGTGGGGCCTTCTTCCAGCGTGACATAGGCGATGGCATAGGGTTCGCCGCGCCGGGTGACGCTGTAGGTGTAGATAGTGCCGCGACCGCTGCACTTCAGCCATTCCGTCGCGTCGCTGAAACAGAACGGGCAGAAGGTGCGCGGGAAGTAGTGGTTCTCGCCGCAGGCGGTGCAGTGTTTCACCAGCAGCTCGCCGCGGGTGGTGGCCTCCCAGAACGGGCGGCTCTCGTCGTTGATGCGCGGTGCGCGAATTTTCGAGCGCGGGGCGGTTTTCGTGTTTGCGTCGCTCATGCGTCCTCCCGATCCAGAATGACTGTGGCGCTGCCCATGCGCGAGCCGAGCAGGCCGCCGGTGCCGTGGGCGAGTACCAGGTTGCAGTTGGGCACCTGTACTTTGGGATGTGCTTCACCGCGCACCTGGCGCACGGCTTCGATGACCTTGGTGATGCCGCCGCGGTCGCTCGGGTGGTTGTTGCACAGGCCGCCGCCGTCGGTGTTGAAGGGCAGCTTGCCGACACCGGAGATGAGATTGCCGTCGGCAACGAAGGCGCCGCCCTTGCCCTTGGCGCAAAAGCCCAGGTCTTCGAGCGTCACCACCACGGTGATGGTGAAGGAGTCGTAGATGGAGGCGTACTTGATATCGGAGGGCTTCACCCCGGCTTCGGCAAAGGCATCGGCGCCAGACCAGACCGCGCCGGAATAGGTGAGATCCACCTTGCCGCCGTTGAGGTGCTTGGGTGCTTCGCCCGCGCCGAGCACACGAATACGCGGGCGCTTGAGGGTTTTCGCGATCTCGGGCGCGACCATGATGATGGCGCCGCCGCCGTCGGTCATCACGCAGCAGTCGAGGCGGTGCAGCGGATCGCTGACCACGGGTGAATTGAGCACGTCCTCCACCGTCACCACATCGCGCAGCAGTGCATGGGGATTGTGCTGGGCGTGGTGGGACGCGGCGACCTTGACCCAGGCGAGCTGCGCACTGGTGGTGCCGAACTCATGCATGTGGCGCTTCGCGACCATGGCGTACATGTTGACGATGCTGGGCCGGAACGGCGCCTCGAAACCGTAGTCGGCGGGCGGACCGCCGCCCGGGCGCACGCTGTAGTTTTCCTTGGCGTCGGCGCGGGGGCGGCCGGCCAGCGTGATCAGCGCCACCTTGCAATGGCCGGCGGCGATGGCCTGTGCCGCATGGCGGACGTGCAGCACATAGGACGAACCGCCGGTCTCGGTGCTGTCGATCTGGCGCAGCTTGAGGCCCATGTACTCGGCCTGGTTGATGCCGCCCATGCCGGGCACGTCGCCGGCGCAGTAGTAGGCGTCGATGTCGTTCTTGTGCAGACCGGCGTCTTCGAGCGCGCCCTTGGCGACCTCGGCGTGCAGTTGCGGCACGGTTTTGCCGCTGCCCTCGCGCAGCGGGTGCTCGTAGATGCCGGCGATATAGGCTTTACCTTTGATGCTCATTCCACCTCCTTCAGTGTCAGATTCCTAGCGCACGGCGCTGAAGCCGGCGTCAATCACCAGCTCGGCACCGTGCATGTATTTGGATTCGTCGGACGCCAGATAGAGCACGCCGTTGGCGATGTCGCTGGGCTCGCCGAGTTCGCCCAGCGGCGACATGGCCTCGAAGCTCGCCCGCACCTTCGCTTCCTTGTCGGTGCCGCCGTATTTGCGGATGGTTTTCTCGACGCCCGGCGTGCGAATCACGCCCGGATGCACGGAGTTCACCCGTACGCCGTTTTTGAGGCGCGCGAATTCGGCGGCCGCAGCTTTCGTCAACAGCCGCACTCCGCCCTTGGCGGCACAATAGGCAGCCGAGCGGTCAAGGCCAATGATGCCGGCGATGGACGAGATATTGATGATCGAGCCGCCGCCGGATTTCTCCATCGCCGCGCAGCCGTATTTGACGCCGAGAAAGACGCCGTCGAGGGCGATGCTGTTCTGCCAGCGCCAGTCCTTCAGTGTGGTGTCCCGGATCGACTTGGCGATGATCACGGCGGCATTGTTGACCAACACATCGAGCCGGCCCCAGGTGGCCAGAATCTCGTCAATGGTGGCCTGCCATTCCTCCTCGCTGGACACGTCCTGATGGCGGAACTGCGCCTCGCCGCCTGCCGCGCGGATCATGGCGACGGTTTCGGCGCCACCGCGGTCCTCCCAGTCGGTCACCATTACCCGCGCGCCCTCCTCCGCGAGCCGGATCGCGGTCGCCCGCCCCAGCCCGGAGGCGGCGCCGGTGACCAGCGCCACCTTGCCTGCTACTCGTCCCATGTTTTATCCCCTCGTTGTGGTTTTTGTCGCTGCTCTAGTTCTGTAATTGTGGTCGCGGAAACTGATGCCATGGCAAGGGTAGCGGTTTAAACGGGGTTGCTAAACATGCCGTCGGGAAATGGCGTTGCTGTTCTCCGATCAAACGCGACGAATTATTGTCTACCCAATCACTGGCGTCTGATCCTGGCGAGCCGGCGCGGGAATTATAAAGTACCCTATGCAGAGTGCCGACGGTGGAAAGCGGATGCCGGCACAATGCGGCAAGGATAGGCACTTCCTTCCGCCGTGGTCAACGTATAGTTCACGCCTGCATTCCCGGCATCAGGAGTACCCATCAATAGCAGTCCGGCCCGCAGGGGCAGCATTCACCATTTTGATAGGAGACTGAGCAATGTCGAACAAATCGATCACCCTCACCGCCGAGCTTTACCGCTATCTGCTTGAGGTGTCACTGCGCGAGCCGGTGATACTGCGGGATTTGCGCGCCGAGACCGCGAAGCTGGCCGCGGCCAACATGCAGATTGCGCCCGATCAGGGGCAATTCATGGCGCTGTTGCTGCGCCTGATGGGCGCGCGGCGGGTTATCGAAATCGGTACGTTCACCGGCTACAGCGCGTTGGTGATGGCGCTGGCGCTGCCGGCGGATGGCGAGCTGATCGCCTGCGACATCAGCGCCGACTACACCGCCGTCGCCCGCCGCTATTGGCACGATGCCGGCGTCGCTCACAAGATCGATCTGCGTCTCGCCCCCGCTGCCGACACCTTGCGCGGACTCGCGGCGGCCGGCCGGCAGGGTGAATTCGACTTCGTGTTTATCGACGCCGACAAGGCCGGTTACCGCGACTACTACGAACTTTCACTGCCGCTGCTGCGCCAGGGCGGGCTCGTTGTGGTCGATAACGTATTGTGGAATGGTTCGGTGATCGATACAGACAGACAGGATGCCGACACCGTTGCGATCCGCGCCTTCAACCAAGCAGTGCATGGCGATGAGCGCGTCGAGATCAGTATGATTCCGGTCGGCGACGGCCTGACGCTGCTGCAAAAGCGCTGACAGCCTGTCCGACAACTTCATCCACAAGGTGTGACGACAATGGTCAATCCCCTGCAAGACCAACTGCTCAAGGCGGGCCTGGTCAAAGCCGATCAGCTCAGAAAGGTGGCGAAAGAAAAGCGCCACGCGCAACGCAGCAAGGCGCCCGACGTTGCCGCCGAGCAGGCGCGCCAGGCCCTGCAACAAAAGGCGGAAGCCGACCGCAACCGCAGTCGCGAACAGGAGGCGGAGCGGGAGCGCAAGGCCCGGGCCGCGCAAATCCGCCAGTTGATCGAGACGCAGCGGCTGGCTCGCGGCAGCGGTGACAGCGCGTTTCAGTTTGTCGACGGGGGCAAGATAAAGAAAATCCATCTGCACGAAGCGCAACGCGCGCAGTTGATCAGGGGCACGCTGGCCGTGGTCAAGCTGGGTGAGGCCTATGAGCTGGTACCCCTGGCGACCGCCGAGAAAATCGCCCAGCGGGATCCGAGTCGCGTGATCGTCCGCAACGCGCCGTCCGCGCCGCAGACCGACCCGGCGTCCGATCCCTACGCCGATTATCCGGTGCCTGACGACCTGACCTGGTAAATGAT
>JBPPNE010000224.1:0-3938 GCA_051306415.1 Porticoccaceae bacterium | reverse complement strand
CTTAATACCCAGTAGGGTGCCGTCTGACTGAAGCCGTGCTTGTGCGTTCAGCCTCCAGGCGTCATATCTCACAGGATCGCGATGAAGCTCGTCCGGGGCAGATTCGTTAAAACCTAACCGGAATCGCCGTTTACACGCCCTGTTGGCCGGGCAGTGAACGGTTAAATACAATAGACCGACTAAGCATGTAGAGCCGACGGCAGAGGACTGACGGACGCGGGTTCGACTCCCGCCGCCTCCACCATTTCATCGTGCGCATAGCGCCGCATAGCGCCGTAACCCCGCATAAACACAAGGTTTTACCCCTTCCATGGGGTCGCTTAGTGCCGCTTGGAACCGTTGGCAGCAGGGGAATTTGGGGCATATTTGGGGGCAGCAGTACTTCCCCCGAGAGGCGATGCCCCCATGCCCCTGACCGACGCAGCAGTCCGCAACGCCAAGCCTGGCATCACGCCAGCCGGCAAGCCTACGGCGAGGCCCTACAAGATGGGCGATGCCGGCTGGCTGTACCTGGAAGTTGCCCCCGATGGGGGCAAGTGGTGGCGCCTGAAGTACAGGTTCGATAGCAAGGAAAAGCGTCTCGCCCTTGGCGTGATGAACAAGCGCGCGGAGCAAACATTCAGAATTTGCGATTCTCTGAGCTAAGAGAGCTGGAGATATGGCTTCCGGGACGAGTTCAGCAACGCCAAATCGCCACTCGCCTGAAAGCCCAACTGGCCGAAGTGGAAACCGCCCGGCAGGCAGCGCAAGTGCAGTTGAGCGATACCCGCTTGCTGCGCGTCCGCATGCTCAAGGCGTTCTTTGCGGAATTGGATGCCGCACCGAAAAATAAGCTCGGCGATTACGCCGAAACCACCAGCGGCCGTCACGTGGCAACAAGCAGTATTGGCAACCAGCGGAAGTCGCCTGGGTGAAAGCCGGCGAAGTAGCCTTTGCGCCATTCACCGCGACGGAAGAGGCTATTTCCAAAACGGCACTGGCGGAATGTTCGCTCTCACTGTTGCCGCCCAAAACCATACTCATTGCGATGTATGGGCAGGGCAAAACACGCGGGCAGTCGGCTATTCTGGAAATTCCCGCCACCACGAATCAAGCCTGTTTCACCATCTTGCCCAATGACACCTGGGAGCCGGACTTTCTCTATCTCTGGCTGAAATCGTCGTATCAAGGTTTGCGCGATTTGTCAGAAGACCGGGGCGGCAACCAGGCCAACCTGGACGGTGCGCTGCTGAAGGCGCTGGATGTACCCGCCCCCAGCAAGACCGAACAACAACACATCGTCGCGCGCATTCAGGCCGCCATGACCGAAATCGACACATTAGAAAATTCAAGCAAGGCAGCGCTGGAAGACATCAACCGCCTTCCCAATCGTGTGCTCGCGCAAGCCTTTGAGGTGTAAACATGGCCAGAAAAAAAACAAGCAACAAACAACCCAAGGCCATTGCCTCCACCCAGTCGCTCTCCAGCTTCGTCAAAAGCATTTGCGATGTGATGCGCCGATCCAATTGCGCCAGTGCCCTGCAATATGTACCGGAGCTGACCTGGATTCTGTTCCTGCGCATTCTGGACGCGCAGGAAGCCAAGGCGCGCGAAGAGGCCGAAGTGCTGGGCGCGAATTACTCGCCCGCATTGCACAGCCCTTACCGCTGGCAGGACTGGGCCGCGCCGTATTCCGACAAGCCCGAGCATCCCAAAACCGACGAAGGCAGGCCGTTTGGCTGGAAGCGGCAGGAACTGTTCGCGGCGGGCGACGGCAAGCTGTTCGAGTTCATCAACAAGGAACTGCTGCCGCACTTGCACAGCCTGGACATCGACACCCGCACCGGCCTGCCCAACCCGGCGGCGAGCCGCAAGCAGCGCATCATGGGCCGCACCATGACGGCGGTGGAAAAAGTGCGCGTGGATAGCGAGGCCAATCTGCGCGACATCCTGGACAGGGTGCACCAGATCAACATCGACCATGTGGACGATCAGCACTTCTTCACCCTGTCGCAGGTGTATGAAGATTTGCTGCTGAAGATGGGCGAGAAGAACTCCGACGGCGGCCAGTTCTTCACCCCCCCGCGAGGTGATCCGCGCCATGGTGCACACGGTCAATCCGCAACTGGGGCAAACGGTGTACGATCCCTGCTGCGGCACCGGCGGATTTCTCGCCATCGCCTACGAGCACATTGCCCGCCAGTTGGGCCCAAGTGCCACCAGCACCGACATCGACACCCTCAAGCACGTCACCTTCTTTGGCCGTGAGAAAGAGAATCTGGTGTTCCCGATTGCACTGGCCAATCTGGTGCTGCACGGCATCGACCAGCCCAATCTGTGGCATGGCAATTCGCTGACCCGCCGCGCCACCTACGCGGCGCTGTTCGACCAGGCGCCCAAGACCTTCGATGTGATCCTGACCAACCCGCCTTTCGGTGGCAAGGAAGGCAAAGACGCGCAGAAGAACTTTGCCTACGAGACCAGCGCCACCTAGGTGCTGTTCGTGCAGGACATCCTCGCTGAGCTGGCCCCGCGAGGCACCTGCGCCATCGTGCTGGACGAGGGTTTACTGTTTCGCACCAACGAGAGCGCCTTTGTCGAAACCTAGCGCAAACTGGTAGATGAGTGCGACCTGTGGGCCATCATCAGCCTGCCCGGTGGCGTGTTCTCCACTGCGGGTGCGGACGTAAAAACCAATCTGCTGTTTTTCACCAAGGGCAAGAAGACCGAGAAGATCTGGTACTACGACCTCTCTTACGTGAAAGTCGGCAAGAAAACGCCGCTGGCGCTGGCGCACTTTGGCTTTGACACCAACGGTGGCGTGCTGGCCGACGCAGCCTTGCCCGCCATCCTCACCGCCGCCTGGCCGGCCGATGAGGTGAACGCCGGCAAGCCCTTCCCCAGCTACGCCCGCATGTTGCAGCACCACGGCAAGCCCGAGGGCGAAAGCCGTTATTCCTGGACGGTCGATTTCGCGGCCCACCGCGCCAAGGCCCGCGCCGAGATGCAGCCCTTGCTCGATCAGGCCGCACAAATCAAAGCCACCGTGGTGGATTTGAAAGAGCAGCTCAAGCGCTTGAAGAAGGACAAGGCCAGTGACGCCGTGCTGCTGGCGCTGACCACCCAGATTCTGGAAAAAGACAAAGCCGCCCGCAATCTGGAAACCCAGGCGGCCGATATTGATGCTGCCGTGTTTGACCTCAAGGCCGTCAACCCGACCGCCGTGGTCGATGTGGACACCCGCACGCCGCAGCAGATCATCGGCAACATCGAGGCGCAGAGGCGCATCGTTGCCGACGCGCTGGCGCGGTTGAATGTGCTGATGGCGGCAGAGAATTGAGGTCCTGGCGGAAATGAGCAAAAGCAAACCACCGCACCCTTCCAAGAAGAACGAAGTCTCCATCGTCCGTTCATTGGCGGCCGAATACATGACCTTTGCGGCCGCCGACGGCAAAGGCTACAACACCAAGTACTACAAGCTCGCCGCGATCATCGCCGTTGGCTACAAGGTCAACTCCGAACGCGCCGTGCAGTTCCGCAAATGGGCCACCACCATCATCGAGTCGTTCACCCTCAAGGGCTACGCGATGGATGATGAGCGCCTGAAGAACGACGGCTCGGTGCTCACCAAGCGGTATTTTGAAGAGCAGTTGCAGCGCATTCGGGAAATCCGCATCTCCGAGCGCACGTTCAAGCTGACGTTGAATTTTTGGAGGATCAGATCCCGTACCGCATCGCGCGTCCACAACGCAAAGTCAAAACCATATTGCATCGTAGGCTGGGGATTCCAGGGTGGCGGCTCAACAGAGGATCACCGACATCTACGCTACGTCGATTGGCTACAACGTTACGGCGCAGGCCACCAAGCGTTTTTTTGCCACCGTGCAAAACAAGCTGCATTGGAACGTTCACGGCCAGACGGCGGCCGAAGTCATCTACCCCCGTGCCGATGCTGGCAA
>JBPPNE010000223.1:0-2465 GCA_051306415.1 Porticoccaceae bacterium | reverse complement strand
CTGGGCTCCGTGTTGGCCTTGAGCGGCTGTGGTGGCGACAAGACCGAAGTCAAGCTCACCGCCGAGCAGCAAAAAGAAACCGTTGCTCGCATCGAACCCGTCGGCACTGTCGCTCTCGCCAGCGAAGTGTCAAACGCTCCGGCAGGTGGGGGCTCCGGTGCGGCGCGCAGTGGTGAAGCGGTTTATAACACCAAGTGCATGGCCTGCCACGCCACCGGGGCAGCAGGCGCACCCAAGATCGGCGCTGCCGCCGACTGGGCACCACGTATCAGCAAAGGGATGGATACGCTATATGCCAGCGCTGTCGCAGGCTTTAAAGGCATGCCACCGAAAGGCTTGTGCATGGATTGTTCGGAAGCCGAGGTCCACGCCGCAGTGGACTATATGGTGAAAAAGAGCAAGTAGGTTGGCGCAACTCCTATTCACCAACCGCACCATCCCAGATAGCGTTCTCGCGAAGCGATATCTGGGGTTGTGGAATGACCCTGTCGCAGTCTGCGTTTAAGGAACATCTGAATAAGCCAACTCCGTCCATGGTTCGACCCGTCGGGCCAATTCAGGGCTCGCTACGAACGGCATCAGTTGGTTGCCGTTCGTCTGAACCCGTCGAAGGACTTGATTAGGGGTTCCTTAACTTGGTTTTCTGATATCGAGCTTCTTCACTCAAGCCCGGCGACGCTCAGTCATGTTGACCGGTGGCCGATCTCCCTGACGTGGTTATCGCTGCGGTGTATTATCTCTCAGGTAAAGAATTCTTCAACTGGGGGCCCAATGTCTTCGTCCAACAGCTTCGGCACACTTTCCAATCTCCGGGTCGGTGACAAAAGCTACCGCTATTTCAGTCTTCAATCACTGTCTGATCAGGGGATTGCCAACACCGCGAGGCTACCGTACTCGATCAAAATACTGCTCGAAAACCTGCTGCGTTTTGAAGACGGCGGCAGCGTTACCCACGAAGATATTATCGCCCTCGCCACCTGCACCGGCGCGAGCCCGCCCGAACGCGAAATCGCCTTTCGCCCGGCGCGCGTGTTGATGCAGGATTTTACCGGGGTGCCCGCCGTCGTCGATCTGGCGGCCATGCGCGATGCGCTGGTGCGCCGCGGTCGCGATCCAGCCTTGGTCAATCCGCTGACACCCGTCGATCTGGTGATCGACCACTCCGTAATGGTAGATCACTTTGCCGACGCCTCGGCCTATGGCGACAATGTCGCCATAGAAATGGCGCGCAACAACGAGCGCTACCGCTTCCTGCGTTGGGGACAAAGCGCATTTCGCAATTTCCGCGTGGTTCCGCCAGGCACCGGGATCTGCCACCAGGTGAACTTGGAATATCTCGCCAAAGGTATTTGGAGCCAACGCATTGGCGATGATATCTACGCCTATCCCGACACTCTTGTCGGCACTGACAGCCACACCACCATGATCAATGCCCTAGGCGTACTAGGCTGGGGCGTCGGTGGCATTGAGGCGGAGGCCGCCATGCTCGGCCAGCCGATCTCGATGCTGATTCCCGCGGTAGTCGGCTTTCGTCTGAGCGGCCGCCTTACGGAGGGGGTGACCGCCACCGACCTGGTACTGACCGTGGTGCAGATGTTGCGCAAGCACGGCGTGGTGGGCAAGTTCGTCGAATTCCACGGCCCCGGCCTCGACCATCTTCCCCTCGCCGACCGCGCCACCCTTGCCAACATGGCGCCAGAATACGGTGCTACCTGTGGGTTTTTTACGTTTGACCAGGAGACGCTGAACTACCTGCGTCTGTCGGGACGAGACGATGCCACCGTTGCCTTGGTCGAAGCCTATGCCAAAGTCCAGGGTCTGTGGCGAAACGATGCCATTGAACCCCTTTACAGCACTACACTGGCGCTCGACATGGCGACGGTGACACCTTCCATGGCGGGGCCTCGGCGACCGCAAGATCGGGTCGCGCTGCCCCTGCTTGGCAGAGCCATGGACGACATGATTGCACTGGGCGGGCGCGCCAACGGTAGTCCACGGATCTCGCTGGGCGGCGCCGATAGTTTGACCGACGGCGATGTGGTCATTGCCGCGATCACCTCCTGTACCAACACGTCAAATCCATCGGTAATGATGGCGGCTGGATTGGTCGCCAAGAAAGCGGTCGAACTCGGACTAATGCGCAAGCCCTGGGTGAAGACCTCCCTCGCTCCCGGCTCCCAAGTGGTGACCGAATATCTGGCCAAGGCGGGTTTACAGAGCTATCTCGACCAGCTCGGTTTCAATCTGGTGGGCTATGGCTGTACCACCTGTATCGGCAATTCAGGCCCCTTGTTGCCCGAGGTCGAGAGCGCCATCAGCAAGGGCCACCTGACGGTATCCGCGGTATTGTCGGGCAACCGCAATTTCGAAGGCCGCATCCATCCCAGTGTGCGCGCCAACTGGCTCGCCTCGCCGCCGCTGGTGGTGATCTTTGCGCTCGCTGGCACTACCCGCATTGATCTATC